>JACCZT010000048.1 GCA_013695785.1 Nocardioidaceae bacterium
GCATATCCCGTGCTTCCACTCCAGCGATCGCGAGATCGCTGGCCACGCGGTCATCCCGAGCCGGTCGGGTCTGACGCCCTGCCAGATGTCGACGAAAGGGTGGCCGCCGACCAGGACGTGTTCGGCATGTGGGCTGCGGCGGACGTCGTCGGCGATCCGGCTCTCCTTCGACCCGACGACGAGGTGGTCCAGGAGCACACCCATCCTGCCCCCGGCTGCCGGTCTGAGCTCCGCGATCACCTCGAGAAGGTCGTCAACCCCGCCGAGCAGCTCCACGACGACCCCAGCGACACGCAGGTCGTCGCCCCACACCTTCTCCACCAGCTCGGCGTCGTGTCTGCCCTCCACGACGATGCGGCTGGCACGCGCTACGCGCGCCCTTGCGCCGGTGACGGTTACCGAGCCCGATGCCGTACGCGCCCGACGCGGCGGTCCGCCGCGAACGGGGGCGTGCAGGATGACGGGGCGACCCTCGAGAAGGAAGCCCGTTCCGAGACCGAACGTGCGGCGGGCGCCACGGCGGTCCTCGAGCAACACGGTGTCGAGGTCGCGCTCGACTCGCACCACCGCACCGCAGAAGCTCGTGGTGACCTCTTCCACGACCAAGCCAGTGGTCGCCGCACACGGTTGCGCGCGCCCACGCGGGGGAGCCCGCCAGTCCGTCGCCAAGACGTCGCGGTCGTACCGGTCGGGGGTCACGCGCTGACGCTAGCCAGTCACGGCGTCCAGTGCGCGTAGGCGCGCGCGATCGCGGGGCGCACCACCGCCTCGGGGTACGGCCATTGGCCGGCGTCGTAGGCGTCGTCGGCGTCGACGCCGGAGCGCGCCAAGACGTTGACCTGCTCGGCGACGGCCAGGATCGCGCGGCGCTGATCCTCCACGAACTCGCGGTCGACAGGCTCCCCGGCACCGGGTAGGAATCTCGTGGCAGCGGTCGTGGAGTCGATCACCATGTCGAGGGCGGCCGGCCACTCCAGCGGCCATGACGCGTCTGTGAACGCAGGTGGCCCAGGGTTTCGAACCATCGGGCCGGTGACGACGAGCTCATCGGCGGGCACCGCCACCACGAAGTCACTGCCGGTTGCCGCACGGCCGGGGAAGACCGCCTCGACGTAGCAGTCACCGAGGTCGTGCGCCCACACGGACGAGAAGACGATGTCGGCACCGGCGTCGGACTCGTGCCCGAGCCGCCGGGCTCCTGCGACGATGGCTCCGAGTCCGACGAATCGCACGGCCGGCACGGTCGCGAGCATGGGGGCGTCGTCCGGCCCGACATCTCCGAGTGCCAGCGACGCGTCGGTCCCGACGACCAGGACGCCGTTGTGCTGCACCCCGAGCGCCAGGTGGGTGTGCGCGCCGACACGGTGCCAAGCTTTCGTCCTTGTCTCCACGCTCGGTAGACTGGCACTCGCGGCAGTGGAGTGCCAACTCAGGTGACCGAAGGGGTGGACGCGATGTTGGACGAACGCAAGCTCGCAGTCCTCCGCGCCATCGTCGAGGACTATGTCGATACGGAGGAGCCGGTCGGCTCGCGGGCTCTCGTCGAGCGCCACCAGCTCGGCGTCTCCCCGGCAACGGTGCGCAACGACATGGCGGTCCTGGAGGAGGAGGGGTTCATCGCCCAGCCCCACACCAGCGCCGGCCGCATCCCCACCGACAAGGGCTACCGGCTCTTCGTCGACCGACTCGCGACCATCCGGGCACTGTCGGGTCCAGAGCGGCGAGCGATCGGGACGTTCCTGGACGGCGCCGTCGACGTCGAGGACATCGTACGTCGCAGCGTGCGCATGCTCGCCCAGCTCACCCACCAGGTGGCGATCGTCCAGTACCCCTCGATGACCCGCTCCACCGTGCGTCACATCGAGATGGTCCCGCTGGAGTCGGGGCGTCTCCTGCTGGTGATCATCACCAGCAGCGGGCGGGTGGAGCAGCGCATCGTCGAGCTGGTCGACGCCCCGACCGAGGAGCTCGTCGCCGACCTGCGCTCACGCGTCGCGAGTGCCGCGCTCGGCAGGCGCCTGCCTGAAGCCTCCTTGCTCCTGGCCGAGCTGATCGACACGTTCGGGCCGCAGGACCGGGCGGTCGTGGCGTCGGTCGTCACCACCCTCACCGAGGCCTTCTCCGACGAGCGCTCCGATGAACGTATCGCCGTCGGCGGCACCTCCAACCTCGCCCGGTTCGGGGCCGACTTCGACACCTCGCTGCGCCCGATGCTGGAAGCGCTCGAGGAGCACGTGGTCCTGCTGAAGCTGCTGGGCGAGGCCACCTCGCCCAGTCTGCTGACCGTGCGCATCGGCAGCGAGGTGCCCTATGAGGAGCTGTCGACGGCCTCTGTCGTCACCACTGGCTACGGCGCTCAGCACGAACCCCTGGCCACGCTGGGGGTCGTCGGTCCTATGCGCATGGACTACCCAGGGACGATGGCGGCCGTACGCGCCGTCGCCCGCTACGTCGGGCGGACGCTGAGCGACAGCTGACCACCGCCGACACCCAGCGACTTCCGCACAGACAGATAGGCAGGCATGAACCCGGACTACTACGAGCTTCTCGGTGTCTCACGTACCGCGACGCCCGAGGAGATCAAGAAGGCGTACCGCCGCCAGGCGCGGACGTTGCACCCCGACGTCAACCCTGACGCCGACCCGGACGAGTTCAAGATCGTCACCGCGGCGTACGAGGTCCTGTCGGATCCACAGAAGCGCGACTTCTACGACAGGGGCGGCGACCCGCTGTCCGCCAGTGGCGGTTTCGGAGGCTCAGGGCCGGGTTTCTCGTTCAACGACATCATGGACGCGTTCTTCGGACAGGGTGCGACCCGCGGCCCGCGTACCCGCAGCCGGCGTGGTCAGGACGCGCTGATCCGGATCAGCGTCGAACTGGCAGAGGCGGCCTTCGGCACGTCCAGGGAGCTCAAGGTCGACACCGCGGTCCTGTGCACGACGTGCGACGGCTCCGGAGCCCGCGAGGGTTCCGAGCCCGTCACCTGCGGCACCTGCCACGGTCGGGGGGAGGTCCAGCACGTCCAACGCTCCTTCCTCGGCGACATCCGGACCGCCCGTCCGTGTCCGACGTGCCACGGCCACGGCTCGGTCATCCCGGACCCGTGCCCGGAGTGCGCCGGTGACGGTCGCGTCCGTTCGCGACGGACGCTCTCGATAAAGGTTCCGCCGGGCGTCGACACCGGTACGCGCGTCCAGCTCGCAGGCGAGGGCGAGGTCGGCCCCGGCGGGGGGCCACCGGGGGACCTCTACGTCGAGATCAATGTCGCACCGCACCGGCTGTTCACCCGCGAGGGCGACGACCTGCTGTGCGATGTCACGATCCCGATGACCGCCGGCGCGCTGGGCACCCAGGTGCATCTGCCGACACTCGAGGCCGACACCGGTGCGCCTGACGTCGACCGCACGATCCCCCTTGAGATCAAGCCGGGTACGCAGTCCGGCGACCAGATCGTCGTCCGGGGTCGCGGCGTGTCACGGCTTCGCGGGGTCGGACGCGGCGACCTCAGCGTCTGCGTCGTCGTCGAGACCCCGCACCGGGTCGACGACGAGCAGCGGGCACTTCTGGAGCAGCTCGCCCGGATGCGCGGCGAGGATCGCGTGGAGGGGGACTTCAGCTCACCGCACACGTCGGTGTTCGGGCGGCTCAAGAACGCTTTCAACGCCCGATGACAGCGGACAAAACGCTCGCGGACGTCTGCGCGTCGTCGTACCATGACAGCAGGTGCTCGCGCACCGGCCCTGCCCCCGACGAAGCGGAGACGAGTCCCCAGCTGGGGCGCCAATGACTACCGAAGACCTTCCGAAGCACATCATCACGATCCCGACGAGCGTTCCCATGGTGGCGTTGCTGGGCCCCTCCGATGCTTTTCTGCGCGTGATCGAGGACAACGTCGACGCCGACATCCACGCCCGCGGCAACACGGTCACCGTGCGGGGGAGCGCTCCGGACGCGGCCCTCGTCGAACGACTGCTCGATGAGCTGGTCACGATCATCGGTACCGGGCAAGGACTCACGACCGAGACCGTCGAACGCTCCATCGCCATCTTGCGGGCCGAGACTCGTGAACGCCCGGCGGAGGTGTTGAGCCTCAACATCTTGTCCAACCGCGGCCGCACGATCCGTCCCAAGACCCTCAACCAGAAGCGCTACGTCGACGCCATCGACAAGCACACCCTGGTGTTCGGGATCGGTCCGGCGGGCACCGGAAAGACCTACCTCGCCATGGCCAAGGCCGTACAGGCGCTGCAGGCCAGGGAGGCCAACCGCATCATTCTGACCCGGCCTGCAGTCGAGGCCGGTGAAAATCTCGGGTTCCTGCCGGGCACGCTGAGTGAGAAGATCGACCCCTATCTCCGGCCGCTGTACGACGCGTTGCACGACATGCTCGACCCCGAGACGATCCCCAAGCTGCTCACCGCCGGCACCATCGAGGTCGCGCCGCTGGCGTACATGCGCGGCCGTACCCTCAACGACGCGTTCATCATCTTGGACGAGGCGCAGAACACCTCGCGGGAGCAGATGAAGATGTTTCTGACCCGGCTCGGCTTCGGGTCCAAGATGGTGGTCACCGGCGACGTCACCCAGGTCGATCTCCCCAATGGCAGGAACAGCGGCCTGCGGGTCATCCAGGACGTCCTCAGCGACGTCGAGGACATCCACTTCGCCCATCTCTCCAGCCAGGACGTGGTCCGCCACAAGCTGGTCGGCCGCATCGTCTCGGCGTACGACGACTACGAGGGTGCAGCCGGTGAACGTCGACGTTCTCAATGAGTCCGGCACCGACGTAGAGCTTGCCGCGCTGACGGCACTGTGTCGCTTCACCATGCGGCGGATGCGTCTGCATCCGGCCACCGAGCTGTGTCTGCGCCTGGTCGAGCCCGGCACCATCGCGACTCTCAACCGTCAGTGGATGGACAAGGAGGGCCCCACCGACGTGCTGTCCTTCCCGATGGACGAGCTGTCGCCGGGGCATGACGACGCCGAGGCGCCTGAGGGCTATCTCGGTGACATCGCGCTGTGCCCGCAGGTGGCGGCCAAGCAGGCCCTCGCCAACGAGCGGACGACGCCCGAGGAGATCGAGCTCCTCACTGTGCACGGCATCTTGCACCTCCTCGGCTACGACCACGGCGAGCCGGCGGAGCACACGGTGATGTTCGAGCTGCAGGACGAGCTGCTCGATGAGTGGCGCCAGGTCCAGGCCGGCCAGGACGTCGAGTCGACGGCGGAGCGCAGCTGATGTCCGGTGACGTCACCATGGTCGTCATCGCGGCAGTCCTGGCCTGCCTCGCCGGGCTGCTGGCCAGCATGGACGCGGCGCTGTCGAGCTTCTCCAAGGTGCGTGCGCAAGAGCTCGTCTCCGCGGGGCGCAGCGGCTCCGCTCGCTTGCTGACGATCCTGGCGGACCCAGCCGCTTACATCAACACGACCCTGCTCTTACGGATGGTCGCGGAGACCACCTCCGTCGTGCTCGTGGCGCTGGTCGTGGCCGACGCATTCGATGCCACCTGGCAGCGGGTGTGCCTCGCGGCCGGGGTGATGGTCCTGGTCTCCTACGTCGCGATCGGCGTCGGCCCACGCACGCTCGGCAGGCAACACGCCGAACGCATCGCGCTGGCCTCGGCCGTCCCGGTCAGCCTCGCCACCAAGATCCTCGGTCCAGTTCCGCAGGTGTTGATCCTCATCGCCAACGCGCTGACGCCGGGCAGAGGCTTCCGCGAGGGCCCGTTCGCCTCCGAGGCCGAGCTGCGCGAGCTGGTCGACCTCGCCGAGGCGAGCATGGTCATCGAGTCCGGTGAGCGCAAGATGATCCACTCCGTCTTCGAGCTGGGGGACACCGTCGCGCGCGAGGTCATGGTCCCACGTACCGACATCATCTTCATCGAGTCGACCAAGACGCTGCGCCAAGCGATGTCCCTGGCCCTGCGCAGCGGCTACTCCCGCATCCCGGCGATCGGTGAGAACCTCGATGACGTGATCGGCATGGTGTATCTCAAGGACGTGACCAAGCGGGTCTTCGACAACCACGATGCCGAGACGACAGAGCGGGTCGAGTCGGTCGTACGAGAATGCTTGTACGTCCCTGACTCCAAGCCGGCCGACGAGCTGTTGCGTGAGATGCAGGCCCAGCGGATGCACGTCGCGATCGTCATCGACGAGTACGGCGGTACGGCCGGCATGGCCACCATCGAGGACATCCTCGAGGAGATCGTGGGCGAGATCACCGACGAGTACGATGCTCCGCCGGACGTCGTCGAGCGGCTCGCGAGCGGCGCCGTGCGGCTCAGCGCGAGGTTCGACGTCGACGACCTCGAGGAGCTGTTCGGACACCCGGTCGAGGATGACGACGTCGACTCGATCGGCGGACTGATGGCCAAGCATCTCGGCAAGGTGCCCATACCGGGCAGCACGGTGCAGATCGACGGGCTGCAGTTCGAGGCCGAGTCACCCTCGGGTCGCCGCAACCGCATCGGCACTGTCGTCGTGACGCCCCTCGACCTGTCGGATCAGGAAGCGGTCGAGGCCCCGCAGCGTGCCACCGCCGACGGTGGCTGAGCCGCTTCCCGCTGAGACTTACGGACATTCGTCCACAAGGCGGCGTGTCGCACCGAAACCGTAAGTGTCAGCGCCTGGGACGTAAGGCCCAGCGGGAACGACGTACAGCCATTGGATCACTCCGGCAGAGGAAGTGGCGCAGGTGAGTAGAGAACGTCGGCCGCCAGGTCGGGACGGTGCTTGGCGAGAAAGTCGGCATCGTTGGGCATCCAGACCTGTTCCCACAGCTCGACCTGGGGATTGTCGAAGACGTGCTCGTCGCGCCACATCCCCATCTGAGTAGCGGACTCCAGGTCGACATCTATCCAGACCCGAAGATCGAAAGCTTCTGACAACCCGTCCTGGAACAGTCCGAGTCCTTCGACGATCACGACCTTCACCCCGTCGAGCGACACCCAGGGCCCGGGCCGGCCCTTCTCCCAGTCGTAGCTCTGATACCTGGCGATGTCTCCGCTCCGGACGGGTTCGAGCACCTGACCGCGCAACCGGTCGAAGTCCATGCACGACCAGTCTGAGGATCGGCCGGTGCAAGGACGGGTGCGGATGAAGTCATCCCCGGCGATCAAAGCCGATCCAGGTAGCTGCCGCGCGAGGTCTGCGGCGAGCGTCGACTTCCCTGCCCCGCCGAAACCGGAGATACCGATGAGCAGTGAGCGTCCAGCGCCGTCGTTGGGCGCGGCCACGCAATCCAACAGTTCGGCAACGCTGCCCGTCCGCTGCACCACAGATGGACTGTAGCCCGCCGCCTTCCTTGAGACTTACGGACACTCGTTCACAAGGCGGCGTGTCGCGCCGTAACGGTAAGTGCCAAGGACCGCGACGTAAGTCTCACCGATCGAAAAGGGGAGTGCGCCCCATTCAGCGGCTGGATTCAGTCCCGCCGTCGGTTCGCACCGCGCCGTTCCGCCTCGGTCTTGACAGTGCGGAAGGAGGAAGCGACGACCGACTCCCACTTGGGCGAAACGACGTCACCCCATCGCACACCGAGACGCCACAGGTCGGTGCCCAGCTCACCGGTGTAGCTCAGCCAAGTCCGGTCGCCGTCTTGTTCGAGGGTGAACGTCTCGACGACGTAGGGGACCGGCCCGCGTACGAGTCGGAAGCCGATGCGGTGTGGCCGCTCGAAGTGGACGGTCTCCACGGTCGTGGCCTTGAGCCGACCCCGGATCGGCGTGTAGTGCGCTGCCAGCACCATGTCCTGACCGCGCTCGAGAACACGAACCTTTTCCTGGGCGGCGCGGGAGGTGCGCTCGGCGTACGGTTCGGCGATCACATCGAACACCAGGTCCCGCGGAGCGTCGATCTCGATGGACAACGGTCCCAGCGGCCGAAGCCGCCGACCGCCGCCGCGGCGACGTTCTTCACACTCGGCATGCGAGATCCAGGCGCAAGAAGTGTCCCATACCGTCGACCATACGTCCGGTGCCGATCTGGTCGGTGCACCGAAATACCACCCCACCGATACGCTGGCGCCCATGCCGATCGTGCTCGACAATCCCGAAGATGCCAAGATCGTGACGCTCGCAAGGGCGACGAGGGTGCGTACCCAGGCGACAGAAGGTGCCGCTGTCCGCGACGTCGACGGACGCACCTACACCGCGGCGACCGTTGACCTGCCCTCGGTCCGGATCTCGGCGTTGACCCTCGCGGTCGCGATGGCAGCCACTTCCGGTGCGCACGGACTCGAGGCCGTGGCCCTCGCCGGCCCTGGAGGCGAGCCGACCGCTGCCGATCTGCAAGCGGTCAGGGATCTCGCCGGCGCCGGGGTCATGGTGATCTGTGCCGACACCGCTGGCATCGCCCAGACGGTGGTGCGTACGTGAGTCAGCCGTTCCGGTTTGGGTTCGCCTGCTTCGTCGGGCGTCCCAACACGGGCAAGTCGACGCTCACCAACGCTCTCGTCGGCGACAAGGTGGCGATCACCTCTTCTCGCCCGCAGACGACCCGCCATGTGATCCGTGGCCTCCTGCACCGTGCCGACGCGCAGCTTGTCCTGGTGGACACTCCTGGCCTGCACCGGCCCCGAACTCTCCTGGGAGAGCGTCTCAACGATCTCG
Organism: Nocardioidaceae bacterium; assembly: GCA_013695785.1. Taxonomy (GTDB): domain Bacteria; phylum Actinomycetota; class Actinomycetes; order Propionibacteriales; family Nocardioidaceae; genus JACCZT01. The sequence continues at coordinate 8,613 of JACCZT010000048.1, forward strand.
TACGTGCGACCTGGGCTGAGGTCGATGTCGTCGGCGTGTGCCTACCGGCGGACGAAAAGATTGGTCCGGGCGACCGGTACCTCATCGGCGAGCTCGCGAGGCTGCGGCGTACGCCGATGTTCGCGATCGCGACCAAGACCGACCTGGTAGGGCCGGCGCGACTCGCCGAGCACCTGCACGGCATCGCCACCTCCGGTACCGATCTCGGCGTCGAGTGGCGCGAGGTCGTCCCGGTGTCCGCCAGGTCGGGCGACCAGGTCGACCTACTCGCCGACCTGCTGGTGCAGACGATGCCTGAGGGGCCGGCGATGTACCCCGAGGGTCAGCTGAGCGACGAGCCCGAGGAGACGCTGGTAGCCGAGCTCATCCGGGAGGCAGCGCTGGAGGGCGTACGCGACGAGCTACCGCACTCCCTCGCCGTGGTGATCGAGGAGATGGGTCCACGGCCGGATCGCCCCGTGGACCGGCCGCTGATCGACGTCCGCGCCAACCTGTTCGTCGAGCGCGACAGCCAGAAGGGCATCATCATCGGCGCCAAGGGCGCCCGGCTGCGCGAGATAGGGACCGCCTCCCGCGCGCAGATCGAGAAGATCCTCGGCACTCCGGTCTACCTCGACCTGCACGTCAAGGTCGCCAAGGACTGGCAGCGCAACCCCAAACAGCTTCGCCGACTCGGGTTCTGAGCCGCGCTCAGTTTGTCGTCTGCGCGAAGCACACGCCGAAACGGTCGCCGTACTTCCACAGTTCTTGAGTGGGAAGGATGTAGCCGTACTGGAAGGACAAGGTGGTGTTGAGGTAGTCGCGCACATCCGCGGAGCAGCGCGAACGCGCCCTGGCGGTCAGCCGGGCGCTGCTGGTGTAGCTCTTGTTCTGGCCGCCGAGCCGGAACGCCGATACCGCACGCCAATTGTGCCGTTGCTGGCAGGTGAAGCTGCCGTTGAAGGCGTTGGCGATGTTGGCCGCCCGGATGCAGCTTTGGTACTTGCGACCCTTAGCGCCGTTGAGCGCACCCTTGGTCGTCCTGGGCAGCGCCGCCAGCTGCGTGCGACCGTTGCGCAGCACCACGTCACAGCGCACCCAGTTGGCACCGGCGCTGATGTCCGTGCTGCCCGGCACACCCACGATGAACTCGAACTGCGACATCTGCTGCGTCTCCTCACCGACCCGCAGCCAGTTGGGCAGCGCGCCGTCGCAGGAGCCGCGCGCCGCGAGATAGATCTGCTTGGAGTTGTCGGCGTTGACGGCCTTCTTGACCCGGGCACTCATCTTCGTGACCTTGTACGTCTGCGCGTTGTGGCCGCGTGAGCAGGGGACGCCAGCGTTGTCAGTGGCGATGACGCGCAGGGTCGCGTCGAACCGGTTGACCTTGCGGCACTGACCGGGGGAGGGGCGGTCCACAGCAGGAGTCGGCTCGGCGGTGGGTTCGGGTGTCGTCGGCGAGGCCGGTGAGGTCGGCGACTCCGTCGGCGACGCAGTTGGCGACACTGTCGGCGACTCTGTCGCGGAGGTTGCCTCGGAGGTCGGTTCGGACTGCCCGGCCAGGTCCGCGGCCGATCCACAGGCAGCGAGTACGCCCACCAGCGCGCCGACGACCAGGAGCAGTGGGCCGGTCCGGACCCTGGAGGTGTTCACACGCTTCCCCGTTCGTCAGATCTTCTCGATGTTCGCTGCCGCAGTCTATGACCCATCAGCGGTCAGCGGCCGCGTGACCAACAGATGCCGTACCCGGCGTCCGGACCGGCTGTCACCACGGGCCGGGAGCCGCCGGGCGCTCGCGCGGGCGCACTCCCCCACCGGTCCAGAGCGTCGTCAGCAAACCCTCGGCAGACCGGGGAAGTGGCGCGAGCACGGACGCCGTCGCGCGGACGACGGCGCCGATCCGGAGTCCGAGCCAGAGCAGCCGGCGACCGAGGCCAGTGCAAGCACCGTCAGGCAGGCACACGCACGCAACGACATCACCCGGCCATGGTACGAACGAAGCCACGGCATCGTCGGAGGGCTGCTGCTAGCATGGCCTCACCATGCGTCCCGCGAGCCTCCTCCTTCGCTGCCGCGCCGAGGTCCTCGCCTAGCCGGAAGCCTCGTCGCGGTGTTCGTCATGACCGGCACCCGATCGACAGCCCCACTCGATCACCGCGTCCACGAAGCAGACGAGGAACACTGACCATGGTCATCTCATCCCAGCAGCCCAGCCCGATGCCGTACCGGCGCTATCGCGCCTTCACGCCGGTCGACCTGCCCGACCGCACCTGGCCCGGACGAACAGTCACCGCCGCCCCGCGTTGGCTCTCTACCGACCTGCGCGACGGCAACCAGGCGTTGATCGACCCGATGACGCCTGCGCGCAAACGCCGCATGTTCGACCTGCTTGTCCGGCTGGGCTACAAGGAGATCGAGGTCGGGTTCCCCTCCGCTAGCGAGACGGACTTCGCGTTCGTGCGCCACCTGATCGTCGACGACCTGATCCCGGGCGACGTCACGATCTCGGTGCTGACGCAGGCGCGGGAGGACCTGATCGAGAGGACCGCGCAGTCGTTGGTCGGAGCCGCGCGGGCCAACATCCACCTCTACAACGCCGTGGCACCGATGTTCCGCCGGGTCGTGTTCGGGGTTGGCCGGGACGAGTGCCGGGCGATCGCCGTACGCGGCACCGACCTGGTGATGAAGTATGCCGAGCAGAACCTGCCCGGCACCGACTTCGGCTACCAGTACTCCCCAGAGATATTCACCGGCGCCGAGCTGGAGTTCTCCCTCGACGTGTGCGAGGCGGTGATGGACGTCTGGCAACCGGCAGACGGTCGCGAGATCATCCTCAACCTGCCGGCCACCGTCGAGATGGCAACGCCCAACACCTACGCCGACCAGATCGAGTGGTTCAGCCGGTCCGTCTCGCGTCGCGAGCACGTGGCCGTCTCGCTGCACCCGCACAACGACCGCGGCACCGCCGTCGCGGCGACCGAGCTGGCGATGATGGCCGGTGCAGACCGCGTCGAAGGGTGCCTGTTCGGCCACGGCGAGCGCACCGGCAACGTCGACCTGGTGACCCTGGCGATGAACCTGTACAGCCAGGGCATCGACCCGCAGGTCGACCTGTCCGACATCGACGAGGTACGCCGTACGGTCGAGTACTGCACCGGCCTGCCGGTGCATCCGCGGCACCCGTACGCCGGGGACCTCGTCTACACCGCGTTCTCCGGATCGCACCAGGACGCGATCAAGAAGGGTTTGGAAGACCTGGACCGCCGCGCGGCCGCGAGGGGCGTGTCGGTGTCCCAGATCGACTGGGAGGCGCCGTACCTGCCGATCGACCCGCACGACGTGGGCCGCTCGTACGAGGCGGTCATCCGGGTCAACAGCCAGTCCGGCAAGGGCGGCATCGCCTACATCATGAGGTCCGAGCACCACCTCGAGCTGCCGCGACGCCTGCAGATCGAGTTCAGCCGCGTCGTCCAGGGTCTGACCGAGGGTGAGGCGGGGGAGATCTCCGCGGAGCAGATCTGGGACACCTTCGCCGCCGAGTACCTCGACACCGAGGAGCCCTTCGCGCTCGAGTCGGTGCAGTCCTCGGCGTCGGGCGACGGTCACGACGAGCTTCTCGTCGATCTTCGTGTCCGGGGCGAGGTGGGCTCGTACAAGGGTGAGGGCAACGGGCCGGTGGCGGCGTTCGTGGACGCCGTTCGCGGTGCGGGCGCCGTCGTGCGGGTCCTGGACTATGCCGAGCACGCGCTGTCCTCAGGTGGTGACGCGCTTGCCGCGGCGTACGTCGAGTGTGAGATCGGCGAGGAGATCGTCTGGGGCGTCGGCATCCACCCCAACATCGTCACCGCGTCGTTGCGGGCCGTGCTCTCGGCGGCCAACCGCGCGGCGCGCTGACCCTCCCGACCGCCGGGGGAGCGGCCTCGTAGGTGGTGCCGATCCGCGTGAAGCCGACCCGCTCGTACACCGCGGCCACGCGCTCATCGGTTGCCGAGAGCCAGACCGTACGCACTCCGCGTGCGCGGGCGTCAGCGGCGAGCACCGCCGTGATGGCGGCGCCGATGCCACGACCACGGGCTCGGGGCAGCACGGCGATCCCGGTCAGCTCGGCGACGTCGCCGCGAGCGGACGCGCTTCCGCCGCCGACGGCCGCGCCGGACGTATCGAACGCGCCGGCCACGCGAAGCAGCTCCTCGCGAGCGCGTTGGCGGATCGTCTCCAGGCCCGGCTCGGGACCCGGCGAGTCGGTCTCCTCGAAGCCACCGGCGACGGCCGAGCGTGCCGCACCGAACCGGTCGTCCTCCGGCTCCAGCATCACGATGTCCTCGACGGTTCCGGTGGATGGGATCTCCACGGTCTGCACCAGCAGCGGACGGGTGGTGACGTCGAGGCCGTGGGAGCCCGCAGCGGCTGCCAGCGCCGGTGCGAGCTCGTGCACCCACTCGAATGTCAGCGGGATGCCCAGCGCGCGTTGACGCTCCACGACGGCTGCGATCTCGGCGACGTCGAACGCGTGGTCCGGTCGCAGGTCCACGGCCGGCCGCGCGTAGAACGGCCATCCGGTGCGGGCCACGAAGAGTGTGAACGGCCCGATCGTCTCGGCGTCGGCCGTTGCCCGCGGAGCGGTGTCGCAGTACCTGTTGATCGTCGCCAGGACATCAGGTGCGCGCACGCGGGGAGTCTGCCATGCTCGACGCCAGATCGAGGAGGAATCTTGTCACGAGAAGTTCAGGTCACCTTCGACTGTGCCGATCCGGCAACCTTGTCCGCGTTCTGGGCCGAAGTCCTCGGCTACAGGGTGCAACCGCCGCCGGAGCCCTTCGAGACGTGGGACGCCGCGCTCGAGGCGTGGGGTGTCCCGCCGGAGGCGCGAAACAGCCGCTCGGCGGTCGTCGATCTCGACGGCGACGGTCCCCGCCTGTTCTTCCAGCAGGTCCCGGAGGGCAAGACGGCAAAGAACCGCGTGCACCTGGACGTACGCGTTGCCCCCGACCTGCGCGGGGACGAGCGGATGTCGACGCTGGAGACCGAGGCAGAGCGGCTGGTGACGTTGGGCGCGACCCGTCGCGAGAGGTTCGAGCCGGGCGACATCGAGCTCGGATTCGTCGTGATGACCGACCCCGAGGGCAACGAGTTCTGCCTGGACTGAAGTCGTCCCGTGGCAGCGCGGCAGCAGTCCGCCGCGCATCGCGTCACGGGACAAGTGGCGTGGTGGTGCCTGCGGTGACGACGTAGTGGTCGCCGGTGGGGCTGGTCCAGAGCCAGACTCCGGTGGTGACGGACTGGACTCGCCACCGGGCGAAGGTCTTGGCGCGGTGGTGGCGCCGGCACAACAGGTGGCCGTTGGTCTTGGTGGTCGGTCCGCGTGGGTACGGCTGTCGGTGGTCGTAGTCGCCGCCGGTGGCGGGTTGGTCGCAGTAGGGGAAGGTGCACAACCCGGCGTTCATCAGCGCGAGGTGTTCCTTGAGCCGGGGTGAGGCGACGTAGCCCGGGCACTGGATTGGTGCGGCGAGGTCGATCACGGGTTTGAGCGTGACGTGGGAGTGCCCGACCAGCTCCGCGGCCTGGTCGGCGCTGAGGGCTCCGTGGCCGTCGAGTGACCAGCAACCTCCCGGCTTGCGCTCGGTGGTGTCGGGCTCGTGGTGGACGTACAGCACCGTGGCGGGCAGTGGGTGGCCGGACGGTGCTGGTGCGAGCGGGTCGAGGTCGGACGGGGCGACATCAGACAGGTCGAGGTCGAGCAGGTCCTGGCCGGCCCGGTGGGCGCACACCCTGGCGTACAGGTTGTCGAGCATGCCGGGATCGGCCAGCATGCCCAGCGCGACCGAGCGGAGCACGGACCTGGTGCGGGTGTCGCCGAGCTCGACCCACCAGTCGGCGACCTGCGTCAACCGATGGGTGAGACGGGCACCGTCGGCGGTCGAGACCGTGCCTGACAGCACCGAGGTGCCGCGTTCGCCGGGCCGGATCGTCACGTCGCGGGCCGCGAGCCAGTGCTCGATCTCCTCGGCCACGCCCTCGGGCAGGACTGTCATCTCGACCTGGTCCAACACCTGCTGAAGGCGCTTGCGGGTGATGCGCGCCACCAGCGGGACCCCGCCGCGGACGCCCTCCAGCAACACTTCTTGAACGCGGGCGACATCGGCCAGCGGCAGGTCGCGGGTGGCGGTGGCGACCATGCGGGCGCGCCACGCCTGGACCTGCCCGTCGGCCATCGCCGCGAGCACCCCCGGCAGCCGGTGGGTCAGTGACATCACGTCCGCGACCAACCGCTGCGCCGCATAGGGGCTCAGTCCCAGCTGGACCTGGACCTGGGTGACGGCGAACTCCGGGATCGCCGGGGTCCCCGCGCCGCCGTAGGCGAATCGCCGCTCACCGCCATCAAAGGCGCTCAACGCGGGATCCTCGGCGCAGTCGTGCAGGAACTCAGCCAGGTAGGCGTACTGCTCGGCCTCCATCGACGCCAGGCTCCCGGTCATGCTGGCAGCAGCTTCGAGCGGGTCGTCGTGGAGAGACGACAGATACACCTCCAGCTGTTGCTCCATGACTAGAGTCAATCAGCGGACACCGACAGTTTCGAACGAATGATCGACGGGTGCGGCGGGCCGTCAGTCGATCTGGTCGCCGAGAACGAGGCGTACCACCTCGGACAGCTCCGGCGGCATCGCTTGCTCAGGGACGTCGAAACGTTCGTCATCGACCTCGACCGTGTAGACCAAGCGGTCGGGCATCGGCGTCCAGCCGATCAGGCTGGTGTAGTCGATCCGCGACAGCAGAGCAGCGACCGCGGGACCGGCCGGATCGGACCGTACGTCCATCGACGCGCTACGGCTCAGGCCGGCGAACCCGCCGGTGCATCGGACCGAGACCCGGCTGACCGGGCTGGCGCTGACCGAAGCACCCGACGGCTCTGACGCCGCCACTCCCGACGCGGCGAGGTCGCGGCGGGGTGCCCGGCCGACGCCGACGGTGGACCAGGCCGCCCGAACAGCGTCGGCCTCCGCGCTGCCCGCGCCGTACAACCTGGACGCTGACTGGATCGTGGCGGTGGCGAAGGCCTCGAAATTCGCCGAAGGCTGGATCTGCCCACCAGTCAGGGTGTCGTACCAGATCCGGCCCGGCGCTTCCCAGCTGTGACCGCCGATGGCGGTGGCCGTCAGGTGGAAGGCGCGGTTGGGGATGCCGGAGTTGATGTGGACGCCACCGTTGTCGTCGGTCGTCTCGACGTACGCGGCCATCGAACCCACCTGCGGATCGGTGCCGAGGCGAGGGTCGTCGTACGCGGTGCCAGGCTCCTTCATCGAACGCAGGGCGCGGCCCTGGACATGCGGAAGGAAGATTCCCGCGCCGATCAACCAGTCGGCGGCGTCAGCGGTCTCGCCGGCGACCCGCTGCTTGACGAGGGAGGCGAACACGTCGGACACGCTCTCGTTGAGCGCACCGGACTGGCCCCGGTAGGTCAGACCTGCGCTGAACTGGGTGACGCCGTGGGTGAACTCGTGGGCGAGGACGTCGATGGGTCTGGTGAACGGCCCGAACACCACACCGTCGCCGTCTCCGAACACGAGCTGCGCACCGTCCCAGAAGGCGTTCACGTACGCGGTGCCGTAGTGCACGGTGACGCTCACCGCCGACCCGGCGCCGTCCACCGACGCCCGCCCGAAGACCTCCTCGAACATGTCCAACGTCGCAGCGGTCCCGCCGTAGGCGTCGTCGACACGTTCGTCACCGCTCGGCGCATCCCCGTCGAAGCGCACCGGCCGGCCGGGCAGGTCCTCGGTGTTGTCCGCGCTGTGGACGACGAACCGTCCCGCCCCGGCAACAGCGGTGCGCACCGGGGGGCGCTCGAGGCGGCGCTCACGCAGCACGTCGTCGACGAGCAACGTCGATCGGCTGCCCGCAGAGACCTGAGCGGGTCCGGCCGCAGCGAGGTGACGCAACAGGTACGGGGGGATGAAGTGACAGCGATCCGCGCAACCCATGCCACAGTATGACCGCTCCACCTGGGGGCGGACGCGTCAGATGGCTTGCGAGGTGGCGGCTGTGGCGCCATAATGGCGCCATGACCAGTGTGCAGATCAAGAACGTTCCCGAGCACACCCATGAAGTGCTGCGCCGACGTGCGGCGGCCGCCCATCAGTCCCTGCAGGAGTACCTCCGGACCAGGCTGATCCAGGAGGCCGCCGTTCCGACGGTCGAGGAGGTACTCGACCGCGCAGACGGTAGGGCAGGAGGGCGAGTTCCGATCGCGACGGCGGTCGAGATACTCCGGGAGGATCGTGATCGTCGTTGATGCCAGCGTCCTGGCTCCTGCGCTTGCAGACGACACCTCTGATGGCGACCTGAGTCGTGCACGCCTGCGGGGCAACATCCTCGTCGCGCCGGAGCTGATCGACCTCGAGGTCGCCTCGGTCTGGCGACGACAGGTGACGGCCGGCCGGCTCGAGGTACGCCGCGCCGACGAGGCGGTGGCAGACCTCCTGGCCCTACCGCTGCAGCGGGTCCGGCATCGACAGCTGCTCACGCGTTGCTGGGAGCTGCGGCACAACCTCACGCAGTACGACGCCGCGTACGTGGCCCTGGCCGAGCTGCTGGACGCAGTACTTGTCACCGGCGACAAGCGGTTGTCCCGAGCGCCCGGTGTCTGCTGCCGCGTCGACGTCATCGGCTGATCTCGATCGTGTTGACGCTCGCGCTGCGCCGCGCCGGGCCAGCGCGCCCCGGCGACGGGGCGGCGCCAGAGGCGGCACAATGGCCGGGTGAGCCTCTACCGTGACGAGGGAGTCGTGCTGCGCACCCAGAAACTGGGTGAGGCCGACCGGATCGTCACGCTGCTGACCCGCCACCGCGGTCGCCTACGCGCGGTCGCCAAGGGGGTGCGCCGTACCAGCTCGCGTTTCGGGGGCCGGCTCGAGCCGTTCATGCACGTGGACCTGCAGATCGCCGAGGGACGCTCGCTGGACGTCATCACCCAGGTGGAGACGCTGTCGCCGTTCGGCGCCACGATCGGCTCGGACTACCGGGTCTACACCGCCGGAACCTCGATGCTGGAGACCGCCGAGCGCCTCGTCGGCGAGGAAGGCGAGCCCGCTGTCCAGCAGTACCTCCTGCTCGTCGGCGCGCTGCGCTCGCTGTCGACAGCACGGCACGACCCCAGCCTCATCCTCGACTCGTTCCTGCTGCGGTCATTGTCGGTCGCGGGGTACGCGCCGAGCTTCGATGCGTGCGCCCGCTGCGGCGCCGAGGGGCCGCACCGCAGCTTCAACCCCGCGTCTGGAGGCATGCTGTGTACGGCGTGCCGGCTCCCCGGCTCGGCCAACCCCGCCCCGGACACGGTGGCCCTCATGTCCGGCCTGCTGACCGGCGACTGGGCCAACGCCGAGGCCTCCGATGCCAGAGCCCGGCGCGAGGCCAGCGGTCTGGTCGCGGCGTACCTGCAGTGGCACCTCGAGCGGGGCCTGCGCTCGCTGGTCTTCGTGGACCGCTGATGGCCCGGAGCCGCCGCCCGCCGGAGGCCGTGGCGGTACGGCCGCCCCGCCAACACCCGTCCGGCGCGCGGCCGCCGCGGCTGGCACCAGACCTCGTACCCCAGCACGTCGCTATCGTGATGGACGGCAACGGCCGGTGGGCCAAGCAGCGCAACCTGCCACGTACCGCGGGTCACGAACGCGGGGAGGCAGCGCTGTTCGACGTCGTCGAGGGCGCGATCGAGATCGGGGTCCGGCACGTGTCGGCCTACGCGTTCTCGACCGAGAACTGGAACCGCTCACCCGACGAGGTGCGCTTCCTGATGGGCTTCAACCGGGACGTGATCCGTCGCCGGCGCGACGAGATGCACGCGCTCGGCGTCCGCGTGCGGTGGGCTGGGCGTCGTCCGAGGCTGTGGCGCAGCGTGATACGCGAGCTCGAGGTGGCCGAGCAGCTCACCGGCGACAACACCGTGTGCACGCTCACGATGTGCGTCAACTACGGCGGACGCGCCGAGCTCGCCGACGCTGCTGCCGCACTCGCCCGAGACGCCGTCGCAGGCAAGGTCGACCCCTCGCGGGTCAACGAACGCGTGCTCGCGCGCTATCTCGACGAGCCCGACATGCCCGACGTGGACATGTTCTGGCGCACCTCCGGCGAGCAGCGCACGAGCAACTTCTTGCTGTGGCAGTCGGCGTACGCCGAACTGATCTTCTCCGACGTCGCCTGGCCGGACGTCGACCGCACCGACCTGTGGCGGGCGATCGAGGACTATGCCGGCCGCAGCCGCCGGTACGGCTCGGCCTGAGGCTCGCTAGGCTGCGGCCGTGCGTATCGCGAGGTTCACCACTGACGAAGACCCCCACTTCGGCCTGGTCGGGGAGGACGACGGCAAGGCCATGATCGCCGTCGTGACAGGCGACCCGCTGTACGCCGGCATCCAGCTGACCGGCGAGAAGGTGCCGCTCGACGACGTCCGGCTGCTCGCCCCCGTACTGCCCCGCAGCAAAGTCCTCGGCATCGGTCGCAACTACGCCGCCCACGCCGCCGAGATGGGTAACGAGGTCCCCGCCGAGCCGCTGGTGTTCCTCAAGCCCAACACCAGCGTGATCGGACCGGGTGACCCCATCGCGTACCCGGAGCAGAGCACCGACGTGCACTTCGAGGGCGAGCTGGCAGTGGTGATCGGACGAATCTGCCGCGATGTCAGCGCGGACGGCGCAGCCCAGGTGATCTACGGCTACACCGTCGCCAACGACGTCACCGCGCGCGACCTGCAGCGACGCGACGGCCAGTGGGCGCGCGCCAAGGGCTTCGACACGTTCTGCCCGCTGGGGCCGTGGATCGAGACCAACTTCGACCCCACGGACGCTGCGATCACCACGACGCTTGGCGATGAGACCAAGCAGGACGGCCGTACCTCGGACATGCTCGTCAAGGTCCCGGACTTGGTCGCGTACGTCTCGTCGTTCATGACCTTGCTGCCCGGTGACGTCATCCTCACCGGGACACCCGAGGGCGTCGGTCCGATGCTGCCCGGTGACCGGGTGAGCGTGACGATCGAGGGCATCGGGACGCTGACCAACACGGTGGTGGCCCGTGGCTGAGGTGAGGGTCCGTTTCTGCCCGTCCCCGACCGGCAACCTGCACGTCGGCAACGTGCGTACCGCGTTGTTCAACTGGGCGTACGCGAGGCACACCGGCGGTACCTTCGTCTTCCGGGTGGAGGACACCGATGCCGCCCGCGACTCCGAGGGGTCCTACGCGGGGCTGCTGGACTCGTTGCGCTGGCTGGGGCTGCACTGGGACGAGGGCCCCGAGGTCGGTGGCGAGCATGGGCCGTACCGGCAGTCCGAGCGGATGGCGATCTACGCGGACGTGGCTGCCCGGCTCCTCGACGGCGGGCACGCCTACTACGCGTACGACACCCCCGAGGAGCTGGAGGAGCGGCGCAACGCGGCGCGCGGGGAGGGACGCGCAAGTGGGTACGACGGCCTGCACCGGGACCTGAGCGACGAGCAGCGGGCGGCGTTCGAAGCCGAGGGCCGCAGACCGGTGGTCCGGTTCCGGATGCCCGATCAGCCGATCACGTTCACCGACCTCGTCCGCGGCGAGGTCACCTTCGAGCCCGAGCACGTCTCGGACTACGTCCTCGTACGCGCAAACGGCCAGCCGCTCTACACCC
>JACCZT010000069.1 GCA_013695785.1 Nocardioidaceae bacterium
CCGGCGTTCAACGGTGCCGCCCTTCGTCGCTATCGCTCTCTGGTGGACTCGATCGCCAAGGAGGAGGTCGACCGCTGGAGCGACGGGCAGGTGATCGTGGGCCTGGACCGGATGAACGCCCTCACCCAGACGGTGGAGGGCATGGCGGGGTAGTCGGTGAACAGCTCACCGTCGACCTCGATCCCCATCGCTGCACCTCCTGCACCCGCGAGCGTCCCGGCGAGCCTAGGACGACCCGGGGTCACCCCCGTCTCGACCGCCGGTTCGTAGGGGATTCACTAGTGGGCCCGGGTGCGGCAGGGTAGAGCCCTGGGCCCGGGACGGCCGGACCACGACTACTCTGGGAGCTCACAGTGGACGCGATCGAGCCCGCCTACGGCACCACCGCGCTGCTGGTGATAGCGGCGTGCGCCGTTGCGCTACTGCTGTTCTTGATCATCAAGGTCAAGCTGCACGCCTTCATCGCGCTGGTGCTCGTCAGCGTGCTGACGGCGCTGGCGGCCGGCATCCCCGTCGCGGACGTGCCGGACGCGTTGATCTACGGTTTCGCCGACACGCTGGGGTCGGTCGCGCTGCTCGTCGGTTTCGGCGTCATGCTGGGGCGGTTGCTGGAGGTCACCGGTGGCGCTCAGGTGCTCGCCGACACCCTGATCGGACGATTCGGCGAGAAGCGGGCACCGCTCGCGCTCGGTGTCGCGGCCTTGTTCTTCGGGTTCCCGATCTTCTTCGACGCCGGACTCGTCGTCTTCCTGCCGATCATCTACACCGTGGCGCGCCGGTTCGGTGGGTCGATGCTCTACTACGCGTTGCCCGCGGCCGGAGCCTTCGCGGCCATGCACGCGCTCGTACCCCCGCACCCCGGCCCAGTAGCGGCGGCGGACCTGCTGGGCGCGGACATCGGGCTCACCTTGCTCGTTGGCGTGCCAGTGGCCATCGTCTCCTGGTACCTCGGGGTCTACCTCGTCTCGAAGTTCCTCGGTGCACGGGTCAACGTGCCGATCAGCGACGTCCTGTTCGGTGAGATGAACGACGGTCGCGGCGACGAGGGCGGCAGCGAAGGCAGCGGCGCCGGCGGCGGCGGCACGACCAAGACGCGGACCGCGCCGTCGTTCGGCACCGTCATCAGCCTGCTGTTGCTGCCACTCATCCTGATCTCGTGCAACACCGTCGTCTCGACCCTGGTGTCGGCAGGAACCCTGTCCGAGGGGCAGCTCTGGGTCGACGGGCTCATCCTGCTCGGCGACACCTCGGTGGCCCTGCTGATCACCGTGCTCGCGGCCATCCTCGTGCTCGGGCGACGCGATCACTCGATGGCCGACGTCACCGAGATCGTCGACCGCGCGCTCGGCCCGATCTGCTCCATCATCTTGATCACCGGCGCCGGCGGGATGTTCGGCGGTGTGCTGGAGCTGAGCGGTATCGGAACGGCGCTCAGCGACTCGTTGTCCAACCTCGGCATGTCCCTGATACTTCAGGCCTTCCTCATCGCGACCCTGCTGCGGGTCGCGCAAGGATCGGCAACGGTTGCGCTGACCACCGCGGCCGGTCTGCTGGCGCCGGCCGCCGCAGCCGCTGACCTCGGCGCCTTCCAGCTGACACTGCTGGTGATGGCCATCGCCGCCGGAGCGACCGTGCTCTCCCACGTCAACGACTCCGGGTTCTGGCTCGTCAGCCGGTTCTTCGACATGGACGAGAAGACGACGCTCAAGACGTGGACGGTCATGGAGACCACACTGGGTACGACCGCCTTCGCGATCAGCGCCGTGTTGTGGGCGGTGGTCTGACGGCGTCGGACCTGCCACCGGATGGGGCGAAGGTGCCGACGGCACCGTACGACGCTCGCCGCGCGGCGCGGCGCAGGGTAGCCAGGACGGCAGGCCCGAGCAGAAGGATCGCGACCGTGTTGGTGATGGCGCGACCGGTGTCCCAGCCAGCGGTGGACGTCAGCAGCGTGAACACCCCGAAGCGGTGCAGGTTGTCCAGGAGCGACGCGCCAGGGACGTAGGACAGGCTTTGCGCACCGCCGAGATCGGTGCCGGCCACGAACGGCCAGAACCACAGGTTGATAAGAAGCCCGAAGGCGTACGCGGCGAAGATCCCGTAGGCGACCAGCATGGCCAGCTCGGCGCGGCCGCGGACCCGCCTCGGCAGCAGGCCGGCGCCCATCCCGATCCACGCTGCGCACATCATCTGGAAGGGCAGCCACGGACCGACGCCGGCGGTCAGCAGCGCGGACGCGAGCAGGGACGTACACCCGAGCACGAACCCGAACCCAGGACCGAAGACCCGCCCCGCCAGGATCAGCAGGAAGAAGACGGTCTCGA
>JACCZT010000074.1 GCA_013695785.1 Nocardioidaceae bacterium
AGGTGGTTGAAGACCGAGTGCCCGAGCAGCTGGGCGAGTACCGTCACCGCCACGATCCCGGCCCAGGTGCCGAGACCGAACCCGACCACCTCGCGGCCACTGACGAGGCAAGCCGCGGCAAGCACGAGAGTGCACATCCCGTAGCAAAGCATGGTGTACGTCGTGGTCGAGAGGCGTCGCCGCACCCGTGCCCCGGTGATCATGTACACGGCCGCGAAGAGCCCGCCGGCAAGTGCGCACAGGTCGCCGACCAGGGCGCGTACCGACAGGGTGAGGTCGACCCCGGAGATGACGAGGACACCGCTGAACGACACGAGGATTCCCGCGACGACGGCGCGGGGGATCGTCCCGCCGCGCAGGCGATCCAGCAGCACGACCCATCCGACCTGGGTGCACACCAGTGCCGTGGCCGCCGCGACGGACGTCAGCTTGAGGGCGGTCACCCAGGTGCCGAAGTGGCAGGCGAGCATCAACCCCGCCAGGGCACAGTAGGCCAGGTCGGACCGGTCGACGCGACGGAGCTCGTCGCGCTTGCGGATCGTCGCCACCGGCACGATGACAGCGGTCGCCAGCAGGTTGCGCCAGAGCGCGATGGCCAGGGCGGGCGCCTGCGTACCCGCCATCAGCGGACCCGATGCCGAGACGCCGGCGATCCCGACGAGGGCGAGGAGGACGTTCACCGGCACAGTCTCGCGTACCCTGCGTCCATGGCTGACCCAGGTTCGCCCGACCTCAGCACACCTCCCCTGCAGCTGGACGCGGCAACGGCCGCCCTCGTCGGCGAGCTCGCCAGGAAGTCGCCGCTCGCGTGGATCTCCTACGGCGGGCACCACCACCCGGTGTGGCACGTGTGGGACGGCGACGCGATCGCGGTGGTGTGCGACGGGCAGGAGCAGCCGCTGCCCGCCGTCGAGGAACAGGAACACGTCGAGGTGCGGCTGCGGAGCAAGGCGACCCGGCACCTGCTGGTGACGATCACAGCGCGAGTCGACGCCGTCGCTGCGGGCTCGGCACAGTGGGAGGCGCTCGTGCCGGCCTTGATCGCGGGCCGTCTCAACGTACGTGACCGGGCCACTGCCGCCGAGCGTTGGGCAGCGTCCTCCCGGGTCCTTCGTCTGGTGCCGGTAGGAGTCATCGCCGCACCGGGTGCGTTGCCGCAGGACTCCCATCGCGCCCGCCCGGTCGCCACGCCTGCCACGACCGACGACCGGCAGCCGTACGTCGTGCACCGCCGCCAGGCAGCGGCGCCACCGTTGTCGGGCTAGCGTAGGCGGCGGGACGACACAGGAGGCAAAGGACCATGAGGAACCGCCGGGACAAGCGCGACGAGATCACCGACGCGGGTGAGTCCGATCTCACGATCGGGGCTCGTGCCGACCACGCCGCAGGTGCCACCGCGGTCGCGGTGTCGATGAAGCGGGCGCTGCGCCACATGGGCCCCAAGCGCACGGCCCAGACGCTGCGTGACCTCAACCAGGCCGACGGCTTCGACTGCATGAGCTGCGCGTGGCCCGACCCCGATCCGGACAGTCGGCACGTGGCCGAGTTCTGCGAGAACGGCGCCAAGGCCGTCGCCGAAGAGGCAACCAAGGACCGCGCAACACCGGCGTTCTTCGCGCGGCACAGCATCGCGGACCTCGACGGCCACAGCGAGTACTGGCTCGGCCAGCAGGGCAGGATCACCCATCCCATGGTCAAGCGGCCCGGCGGCACCCACTACGAGCCGATCGACTGGGACGAGGCCTTCGCACTGATCGGCCAGCACCTGCGCGGGCTGGACTCCCCCGACGAAGCGGTCTTCTACACGTCCGGGCGCGCCTCGAACGAGGTGGCATTCGCGTACCAGCTGTTCGCCCGCGCCTACGGTACGAACAACCTGCCCGACTGCTCCAACATGTGCCACGAGTCGACCAGCATCGCCTTGCAGGAGTCCATCGGTATCGGCAAGGCCAGCGTGAGCCTTGAGGACGTGTACGCCGCCGAGCTCATCGTGATCGCCGGTCAGAATCCCGGCACCAACCACCCCCGCATGTTGTCGGCGCTGGAGATCGCCAAGCGCCGCGGGGCGAAGATCATCGCCATCAACCCGTTGCGGGAGACCGGATTCGTCAACTTCCGCAACCCGCAGGTGCCGCGCGGCTTCGTCGGCAAGGGGACCGACATCGCCGACCTGCACCTGCCCGTCGCGATCAACGGCGACCTCGCCCTGTTCCAGGCGATCGGCGCGCTGCTCACCGAATGGGGCGCCCTCGACACCGACTTCATCGAAAAGCACACCACGGGGTTCGAGGCGTGGAAGCAGCACGTCAGCGCCGTCGACTGGCCGCTGGTCGAGCAGACCACCGGCCTGAGCCGCGCACACATCACCGAGGCCGCAAAGATGATCGCGGACTCCGGCGCCACCGTCTACTGCTGGGCGATGGGTCTCACCCAACATCACAACGCCGTGGCCACGATCAAGGAGGTCGTCAACCTGGCCCTCGCCCAAGGCAACATCGGCCGGCCAGGTGCGGGGCTGTTCCCGGTGCGCGGTCACTCCAACGTCCAGGGCGACCGCACCATGGGAATCTGGGAACGCCCGCCGGCGCACTTCCTGGACGCACTGCGCGACGAGTTCGGGTTCGAGCCACCTCGCGAGCACGGCTTCGACACCGTCGACTCGATCCGCGCGTTCCGCGACGGCCAGGCCAAGGTGTTCGTCGCGCTCGGAGGCAACTTCGTGCATGCCGCACCTGACACCGACGTCACGACGCGGGCCCTGCGCAACGCCGAGCTGACCGTACAGATCTCGACCAAGCCGAACCGCTCGCACCTGGTGTGTGGTGACACCGCGCTCATCCTGCCCACCAAGGGTCGTACGGAAAAGGACGTGCAGGCCGGCGGCGAGCAGTACGTGTCCGTCGAAGACTCGACCTGCTCGGTCCACGCCTCGCGCGGGCCGCTGGAACCCGCGAGCCCGGACCTGATGTCGGAGGTGGCGATCGTCACACGCATCGCCGAAGAGACTCTCGCGGACCGCCACGGCATCGAGTGGTCCGCGATGCGCGACGACTACGACACCATCAGGTCGCACATTGCCAACGTCGTCCCTGGCTGCGAGGACTATGCCGCCAGGGTCCACCGACCTGGCGGCTTCGTCATGCCCCACCCCCCGCGCGACTCGCGTACCTTCCGGACGCAGAGCGGGCTCGCGGAGTTCGTCGTGTCACCGGTGCAGGTGCTGCAGGTCCCGCGCAAGCACCTGCTGCTGCAGACCCTGCGCAGTCATGACCAGTTCAACACCACGATCTACGGCCTCAGTGACCGCTACCGGGGAGTGGAGGGTGGCCGCCGGGTCGTCTTCGTGCACCGGGACGACATCGCCGCGCTCGGGTTCGACGACGGTGACATGGTTGACCTGGTGTCGCACTGGAGCGAGGACGACGTGGAGCGCCGCGTCGAGGACTTCAGGATCGTCGAGTACGACACGCCGCGTGGCTCCGCGGCGGCGTACTATCCCGAGACCAACCCGCTCGTCCCGTTGGACTCGACCGCCGAGTACAGCAACACGCCGACCTCGAAGTCCGTCGTCATCTCGTTGGAGCCTGCCGGTTCGGTTCGCGGCCAGGCCACCGACGGGTCTGCGAGCCAGTCCGCGTCAGGTGCGGACAACGGCCACAAGTCCCGGCCCCAGCCGACACACCTGTCCTGACCGCTGTTCGTCTCACCGTTAGCCCCTGCATGCCCGCGCGACCTGCTGATCCCTTACCGTGACGCCATCACCACCCACTCAGTAAGGCGTCGTTCCGTGCCAGGGCGAAGGTCAAGCGCAATGGCAAACCGATTGCCACGGTCGGCTTCAACGCCGATACCGCCGGAAGCAAGACTGTCGACCGCTACACCTTCAGGCGCGGTGACGGTCGCGGCGAGTTCAAGATCGGGCCGTTCCACGTCACCGGGACGCGCAGTTCCGGCGGCGGATTCGACTACCAGGACGACACCAAGGGCACCTTCAAGGCCCAATCGGCGATCGACGGCAGACTCAAGATCGCGGCCCGGGCAACAACAAGCGGGCGGCGGCGCACGCCAAGATCTATGGCGCCAACGGCTTCAAGGGGTACGACGGCAAGGGCAAGCTGCAGTTCAGCCCCGACGGTGGGTGGAACACGCTGAAGGTCCTCGACTTCAACAACGGCGACAAGATCTACAAGTTCACCACGTCGAAGTTCCGCACGTACCGGCTCAAGATCGACAAGACCAGCAAGCACACCGGCGGCGCCACCGGCGGCATCACGATCTAGACCGCGCGGGTCGCCAGTCACACCCGTACCAGGTTCTCCTTGTACGGCCTCACTTCCTGACGGTTGCAACCCCGGTGAGTCTCCGCCGTACCAGGAGAACCTGGTACGGCGGGGGCTGTCGTGTGTGCCCCGGGGTGGGCGTCCGCACCGGTAGTGTTGGGCAACGTGACCACTGCACCCTCGCGGATCTTCCTTGCCCGCCTCGCGGGCCAGGTGGTCTTCGATCCCTCCGGCGACCAGGTCGGCAAGCTTCGCGACGTCGTCATCACGCTCCGCTCGGCCGGCCAGCTTCCCCGCGTCCTCGGCTTGGTCGTGGAGGTGCTCGGCCGCCGGCGGGTGTTCCTGCCCATCACGCGCGTCACCTCCCTCGAAGCCGGTCAGATCGTCACCACCGGCGTGCTCAACGTCCGCCGCTTCGAGCAACGCGCCAGTGAGACGCTGGTCCTCGGTGAGCTCCTCGACCGTACGGTGACCCTCCCTGACGGGGACATCAAGGGCACCGTCTACGACGTGGCGATGCAGAAGGGCCGCAACAGCGAGTGGTTCGTCAGCCAGGTCGCGGTCCGTGAGGGAAGCAAGCGCTTCACCCGCCGTGGGCAGAGTCACGTCGTCGACTGGCCGGACGTCGCGGGCCTCGCCGCCGAGGAACCGGTCCAGGGTGCCACCCACCTGCTTGCGGTGATGGACGCGATGC
Source organism: Nocardioidaceae bacterium (assembly GCA_013695785.1). Lineage (GTDB taxonomy): Bacteria > Actinomycetota > Actinomycetes > Propionibacteriales > Nocardioidaceae > JACCZT01. Next base: position 4,975 of record JACCZT010000074.1, read on the forward strand.
GACCAGCGGACCTCGCCAACGCCCTGCGTGACCTGACGCTCAAACGTCGGATGGAGATCGTCGCCGAGCTCGGCGACGAGCGGCTCGCCGATGTCCTCGAGGAGCTGCCCGAGCTCGCCCAGGTGGAGATCCTCGGCGTCCTGGACACCGAGCGAGCGGCCCACGTGCTCGAGGAGATGCAGCCCGACGACGCCGCTGACCTGCTCGGCGAGCTCTCGGCAGAGGCCGCTGAGCAGCTGCTCGCCCTGATGGAACCCGACGACGCCGACGACGTCCGCCGGCTCCTGGTCTATGAGGAGAGGACCGCCGGCGGCATGATGACTACCGAACCGGTGATCCTGCCGCCGGACGCCACCCTCGCCGAGGCCCTGGCACGGGTACGTGAGCCTGAGCTCAGCCCGTCGCTCGCCGCCGCGGTCTACGTCAGCCGCGCGCCGTTGGAGACGCCGACGGGGCGGTTCCTCGGCATCGTGCACATCCAGCGGCTCCTGCGCGAGCCACCGTCAACGCTGGTCGGGGCGATCGTCGACAACGACATCGAGTGGCCCCGTCCCCAGAGCACGCTGCCCGCCGTTGCCCGGATCCTCGCGGCGTACAACCTGGTCGCCTGCCCGGTGGTGGACGAGAACGGACACCTCGTCGGAGCGCTGACCGTCGACGACGTGCTCGACCACCTGCTGCCCGAAGGGTGGCGCGACCACAACGGTGAGGAGGTCGCCGATGGCCTCCCATGAGGACCGCCTCGAGCGCCTCGACCAGCCCAAGGGCCTGAAGCGCCCGATCGTTCGCCGCCCCGACTACGACCCGGAGACGTTCGGCCGGTTCGCTGAGGGCTTCGCGAGGTTCATGGGCACGGCGCGGTTCTTGGTGTTCATGACGGTCGTCATCATCGTCTGGCTGCTGTGGAACACGCTCTGTCCACCGAGCCTGCGCTTCGACGGGTTCCCGTTCATCTTCTTGACGTTGATCTTGTCCTTGCAGGCGTCATACGCCGCACCGCTCATCTTGTTGGCGCAGAACAGGCAGGAGTCGCGGGACCGGGTGACGCAGGCGCAGGACCGCGAGGCGGCGACCCGTTCACACGCCGACATGGAGTACCTGGCCCGCGAGGTCGCCAGCCTGCGGCTGCGCTTGGGGGAGATCGCGACCCGCGACTTCCTGCGCTCAGAGCTCCGCGGGTTGTTCGCCGATCTGGACGGCAGCCGCGGGGAGCGCCGTCCACCTGACGACGCCGCCGGCGCCGCCGACCCAGCCACGGGCTGATTCGTGCGGCGCACGTAGCATCGAGGCATGGCACCGGTTTCCGAACCCCAGATCCGTGCGGTCCTCGCCACCGTCAACGACCCCGAGATCAAGCGCCCGATCACCGAGCTGGGGATGGTCGACCACGTCACCGTCGAGGGGCAACGGGTGGGTGTGCGCATCCTGCTCACGGTCTCGGGGTGCCCGATGAAGGAGACGCTGACACG
>JACCZT010000070.1 GCA_013695785.1 Nocardioidaceae bacterium
GCTGCCGCTGTAGCCGGCCGGCATCGGTGCCACCTTGCGCGGTGGCGCCGCATGACGGTGCCCGCACCGCCGGTGGAGGGCTAGGCTGCCGGGATGCGCGACATCACCTACCCGCCGATCATCCTCATGGCGAAGGCCGCCTTCAAGGTCCTCGGCCTGAAGTTCCAGATGTCGGGGACCGACAACATCCCACGGCAGGGCGGAGCGATCATCGCGCTCAACCACATCAGCTACGTCGACTTCGTCTTCGGCGGCCTCACCGCCGTCCCGAGCAAGCGCCTGGTGCGGTTCATGGCGAAGCGTGAGCTGTTCGACCACCGCTACACCGGCCCGCTGATGCGCTCGCTGCACCACATCAACGTCGACCGCACCGACGGGATCGCGTCCTATCAGACCGGCGTCGAGTACGCTCGCGCCGGCGAGATCGTCGGCATCTTCCCGGAGGCGACGATCAGCCGGTCGATGGAGCTCAAGGAGCTGAAGACCGGCACGGTACGCATGGCGACCGAGGCCGGGGTCCCCCTGATCCCAGCGATCGTGTGGGGCACCCAGCTGATGTACACCAAGGACCACCCGCGCGACTTCAGCCGGGGCAAGACGATCGCGCTCACCGTTGGTGAACCCTTGTATCCCGCCGGCAACAACCCGGCCGGCGACACGGCCCAGCTTCGCGCCGCGATGACGGCACTGCTGGACCGGACGGTGGCCTCCTACCCGCTCAGCCCCGACGGACAGTGGTGGGCACCGGCCAGGCTCGGCGGCACCGCCCCGACGCCGGAGGAGGCGCTGCGTCTCGACGCCGAGGAGAAGCGTCGCCGTGCCAAGGAGCGGGCCACAAGACGGGCTGCGAAGCGAGGCTGATGCTCAGCGCGTCCGCGGCGCGAAGGTCGTGTACGAGAAACCACCGCCGGTGAGCGTGAGATCGTCCAGAGCAGCGAGATCCTCCGTCGTCGGCTCCCACTGAACGGCGCGGACGTTCGCCTCGATCTGGGCGGCCTTGGTGGCGCCGGAGATCACGCTGGCAACAGCCGGTTGAGCGGCCAAGCCCCCCACGGCCACCTCTAGGAGCGAGCGGCCGTGTTCGTCGGCGTACCCCTGCAGCGCCTCGATCCGGTCCCAGTCCGCGCCGTCCAGGCGCCCGGACTGTGCCCGCAGGCGGGAGCCCTCCGGGGCCGGGCGGCCGCGGGTGTACTTGCCGGTGAGCAGGCCGTACGCGAGCGGGAAGTACGGCAGGACGCCCACCCCGATGTGTTCGCAGGCGGGTATGAGCTCGATGTCAGCGGATCGGTTGTACAGCGAGTATTCGTTCTGCGCCGAGACGAACGCACTCGTGCCGCTGGTGCGCGCGGTCCAGTCGGCGTCAACCACCTGCCACGCCGTCAGGTTGGACGAGCCGATGTAGCGGACCTTGCCCTGCGTCACCAGCTCGGTCATCGCCTCGAGGGTCTCCTCGATCGGCGTCACGTCGTCCGGGGTGTGCAGCTGGTACAGGTCGATGTAGTCGGTGCCGAGGCGCGTCAGGCTCGCGTCGACCGCCTTGCGGACGTATCGGCGCGAGGCCCGTGCACCCCAGTCCGGCCCGTTCGCGCCCTCCATGTCCATCCCGAACTTCGTGGCGATCACGACCTCGCCGCGCCGTGCACCGATCGCTTCACCGAGCATCTGCTCACTGGCGCCGCGACCGTAGGAGTCCGCGGTGTCGAACAAGGTGATGCCCGCGTCGACGGCGGCATCCACGACGGCCCTGGTCTGGTCGAGGTCGATCCGGGTGCCGAAGGCGTTGCAGCCCACGCCGACCGCCGACACCATGAGTCCGCTGGAACCGACGGGACCGTACCGCATGTCTGTCACGGTGCCACGGTATGCCGCTCTCGCCCGCCGCCAACGGCGAGGCCCCGCTCAGTCCCCGGTCACCCCGTCGGCCATCTCGCGGAGCAGATCCAGGTGACCGTTGTGGCGGGAAGTCTCCTCGATCAGGTGGAGCACCACCCAGCGCACGTTGGGGTGGAGGTCGCGCAGCGGCTTGGCGGTTGGCGCGTCGAGGTCGAGATCGGCCAGCAGGGCGTCACAGGTCTCGATCTGTGCGCGGTAGTCCGCGACGACCCGCGCCAGCGGCATCGAGAAGGCGACGGTGAACTCCCCGTCGGGGTCCTCCTCGGTCATCGGGGCAAGGTCCTCGCGGTCAAGGGTGACCACCTCGACCCACCAGTGCTCGACCCACCGCAGATGGTTGAGGATCGCGGCCGGCGCCATCATGGGCGACGTGGCGACCGGTGCGGCATGCGCGAGGTCGTCACTGAGCCCCTCGACCTTGGCAAGTGCGGTCTCGCGCACGTACCGCAGCAACGTCAGCACGGTGGTGCGCTCGTCCGGGGCGGC
>JACCZT010000109.1 GCA_013695785.1 Nocardioidaceae bacterium
CGCGCTCAGGCGGTGACGGCCTCGGACTCGTCGCTGCAACCGAACGTGCGTCGGTAGGCCTGTGGGGTCGTGCCGCGCACGCGCCCGAACTGATGGCGAAGGGTTGCGGCGTTGCCGAAGCCGGTGCGGTGGGAGACCTGCTCGATCGTGAGCGTGCTCTCCTCGAGCAGCTGCTCGGCCAGGGCCACGCGCTGGCTGCTCACCCATTGGTGCGGCGTGGTGCCGGTCTCGTCCCTGAACCTGCGTGCGAACGTGCGCGGCGACATGTGCGCGTGTGCAGCCAGGACCTCGACGGACAGGTCCGCATCGAGGCGTCCCAGTGCCCACACCAGCAGTGGCTCGAGCGTGTCGGCGCCGGTGTCGGCGATGGGCGTGCGCACGTACTGCGCCTGTCCCCCGTCGCGTTGCGGCGGCACCACGAGCCGGCGCGCCACCGTCGCGGCGACGCGGCCGCCGAACTCCTTGCGGATGAGGTGCAGGCACGCATCGATGGCTCCGGCGGAGCCGGCACCGGTCACGATGTTGTCGTCCTCGACGTAGAGCACGTCGGCATCGACCTCGGCGGCGGGGAACTTCTCGGCGAGGCGCTCGGCGTAGCGCCAATGGGTGGTGCACCGACGGCCGTCCAGAAGTCCGGCCGCGCCCAGGGTGAAGGCACCCGTGCACGACGCGAGGATCGTCGCACCCCTGGCGTTGGCCGCGCGCAATGCCTGCAGGGCTTCGGCGGGTACGTCCTCGTACTCCCGCTTCGCCACGACCGCGACCAGGTCGGCCTGGGCGAGCCGGTCGAGACCGTCCGCGACGAAGAGGTCGAACCCGGAGCCCCCGCGTACCCGACCTGGTACCGGCGTGCACATCGCGAAGTCGAAAGTCGGGGCACCGTCCTCGGGATGGTCCGAATCGTTCCATATCTCGGCAAGCACGCCGAGTCCGAAGGCTTCGGCGCCGTCGAGCACCAGTGCGGCCACGTTCTTGATCACGGGACGACCTTGTCACGAGACTGGCAGAAAATCAACGCAACGTGGCAAGTCTGCCACTGGTGGCACGATATCAACGGGACGAGAATAACTGCCATGACGTACCTACTCATCGCCGCCGCGACCGCCTTCGCGGCCTGGCTCGCCGTCCATGTCGTTGCCGTGATCCGCTCAGACGGGTTCGGCTATCGTCCCCCGCCCCGCAGCCAGTACGACGAGGAGATGCCGCGGCACCACGCACTCTGGTCCGCGTCCCACCGCCTGGCGGGGCACTAGGGCCTCGCCGGCTATTGAGACGCCGAGATGTCGACGTCCGTGGCGGGTACGAAGGTCTGCCGGTGTCCTGTCCAGACCCAGTAGTACTTGGTCTCGCCCACGAAGTCGGTCCAGTCGCCCGGAGCACTGCCGTCGTAGGTCGTGGCCTTGTAGTAGTCGGTGATCACCCTGCGGTCGCCGACGACGTACGCCTGACCCGGCTTCAGCTGGTACTCGATCGGCACCACCGCCTGCGGTGTCACACCTTCGGGGTACGCCTCGGCCTCGGGGTACGCGCGCCCGTACGTACGCGCGAGGTCAAGACCGTCCTTGACCCGGACCACAGCGCCCTTGCTGGGCACGAGCACCGGCTGCTTGTTGGAGTTACGGAGCCAGACGTGCTCTCCCGCCCAGGAGACCTGCACCCACGACCCCTCGCGGTCGGCCACCACGAGCTTGGTGCCCGTCCACGGCAGCGGCCGTGAGCAGCGGGGTCTTGCGCATCTGCAGGATCCTCATCGTTCGAAGCTACCCAGAACGGCGGAGTCCGAAACATCGCGGGACCGCGGGCCCAAGACGCGAGCCCCCGCACCACTCTGGGCGCATGGGCTCGCACGGGCGTACCGTCAGCGGGTTACTCGCCGCCGCCGGTGAGCTTCTCGCGCAGCGCCTGCAGCGCCTCGTCCGAGGCCAGTGCGCCTTCGCCAGGTGCCGGTGCGGCCGGTCTCGCCGGTGCAGCAGACGCGTCGGCGGAGTCTTCCGCGTCGGCCTCGACGGCGTCGTCGGAGCTGTAGGAGCCACCGGCATCTGCCTCGTCGTCGGCCTTCTCGGCGTCGACGATCTGTTGCTTGTGCGCCTCCCAGCGCTTGTGCGCCTCCGCGTACTGAATCTCCCAGACCGCGCGCTGCTCGTCGAAGCCGTCGCGCCACTCGCCGGTCTCGGGGTCGAAACCCTCGGGATAGACGTAGTTGCCGCTGTCGTCGTAGGAGGTGGTCATGCCGTAGAGCGTCGGGTCGAAGTCCTCGTCGCCGCTCGCGGCCTCGGTCTCGTTGGCCTGCTTGAGCGACAGCGAGATGCGCCGCCGCTCGAGGTCGATGTCGATGATCTTGACCATGACGCTGTCGTTGACCTGCACGACCTGCTCGGGGATCTCCACATGGCGCTCGGCGAGCTCGGAGATGTGCACGAGGCCTTCGATGCCCTCCTCGACCCGGACGAAAGCACCGAACGGCACCAGCTTGGTGACCTTGCCGGGGACGATCTGACCGATCTGGTGAGTACGGGCGAAGTGCTGCCAGGGGTCTTCCTGGGTCGCCTTGAGCGACAGCGAGACCCGCTCGCGGTCCATGTCGACGTCGAGCACCTCGACGGTGACCTCGTCGCTGACCGTGACGACCTCGCTCGGGTGGTCGATGTGCTTCCACGACAGCTCCGAGACGTGCACGAGCCCGTCGACGCCGCCGAGGTCGACGAACGCGCCGAAGTTGACGATGGACGACACGACGCCCTTGCGGATCTGGCCCTTCTGAAGCTGGGTGAGGAAGTTCTGGCGAACCGCGGACTGTGTCTGCTCGAGCCAGGCGCGACGCGAGAGCACGACGTTGTTGCGGTTCTTGTCGAGCTCGATGATCTTGGCCTCGATGCGCTGACCGACGTACGGCTGCAGGTCGCGGACCCGCCGCATCTCCACGAGGGAGGCGGGCAGGAAGCCGCGCAGGCCGATGTCCAGGATCAGGCCACCCTTGACGACCTCGATGACGGTGCCTTCGACGACGCCGTCGTCCTCCTTGACCTTCTCGATGTCACCCCACGCGCGTTCGTACTGGGCGCGCTTCTTGGACAGGATCAGGCGACCCTCCTTGTCCTCCTTCTGCAGGACAAGGGCCTCGACGGCGTCCCCGACGGAGACGACCTCGCTGGGATCGACGTCGTGCTTGATCGACAGCTCGCGCGAGGGGATGACGCCCTCGGTCTTGTAGCCGATGTCGAGCAGGACCTCGTCGCGGTCGACCTTGACGATGGTCCCGTCGACGATGTCTCCGTCGTTGAAGTACTTGATGGTCAGATCGATCGCGGCGAGGAAGTCTTCCTCAGAGCCGATGTCGTTGACCGCGACCTGGGGTGTCGCAGATGGTGCCTCGATGCTGCTCGTCATAGGGCTAGTCGTCATTGGGTGTGG
>JACCZT010000129.1 GCA_013695785.1 Nocardioidaceae bacterium
CCTCGGCGGTGCACGAGCTGGTCGATGACGGGGTCGCCACCAGGATGACCGCACGGGACGCCACCCTCTGGGGACCAGAGGCTGAGGACGAGGCCGGCAAACGGTTGTCGTGGGTCGGACTTGCGGAGTCCTCGCGCCCGCTCGTCGGGGAGATCGACGCGCTGCGCACCGAGCTGGGCGGCCGCGGCTTCGACCACGTCGTGCTGTGCGGCATGGGCGGGTCGTCCCTCGCCCCGGAGGTCATCTGCAACACCGCCGGGGTCGAGCTGACGGTCCTGGACTCCTCCCATCCCGACTACGTCTCGCGAGCCGTCGCCGACCGGCTCGAGCGGACGGTCGTCGTGGTCTCCAGCAAGTCCGGCGGCACTGTCGAGACCGACAGCCAGAAGCGCACGTACGAGAAGGCGTTCGCCGACATCGGGCACGACCCCGCGGACCACATCGTCGTGGTGACCGACCCCGGCTCGCCGCTGGACGAGTCTGCGCGCGAGGCGGGCTACCGGGTCTTCAACGCCGACCCCGAGGTCGGCGGCCGCTACTCGGCGCTGACCGCCTTCGGCCTGGTCCCCAGCGGGTTGGCCGGTGCCGACATCGCTGGTCTTCTCGACGAGGCCTCGGCGATCGCACCCGCTCTCGCCGCCGACTCGGTGGACAACCCCGCACTGCGTCTCGGCGCCATCTTGGGCCTGGCCAACCGGCACGGCGCCGACAAGGTCGCGCTGACCGATGCCGGCTCCGGCCCCGTCGGTCTCGGTGACTGGATCGAGCAGCTTGTCGCGGAGTCGACCGGCAAGCACGGTTCGGGGATCCTTCCGGTGGTCGTGCCGACCCCGGAGTCCCCCAACTTCGACCCCAACACCGCCGACGTGGTGCTGGTGACGTCGGGAAACGAGTTCGTGTTCGACTCGCTGTCCCCCAGCTCACGGTTCGGGGCGTCCGTGGACGCGCCGCTGGGAGCGGCACTGCTGCTGTGGGAGTACGCCGTCCCGGTCGCCGGGCGCATGATCGGCATCAACCCCTTCAACCAGCCCGACGTCGAGAGCGCCAAGCAGGCCGCTCGCGACATGCTCGGTGGCGACCAGGAGCCGCCGGAGCCGGACCTGACCGACGGCACCGTCGCGGTGTACGCGACCCCGGGGCTGCTGGGATCGGACACCAAGGGGCTCCAGGGTGCCCTCACTGCTCTTCTCGACCAGCTGGACCCTGACACCGGCTACCTGGCCGTGCATGCCTACCTGGACCGCGTGCGCGACGCGTCCCTGGCGCAGGTGCGAGAGACCCTCGCCGCGCGTACCGGCCGCCCGACCACGTTCGGCTGGGGACCCCGCTTCCTGCACTCGACCGGGCAGTACCACAAGGGCGGACCCGCCACCGGCGTGTTCCTGCAGATCACCGGAGAGCCGGCCGCTGACCTGCAGGTGCCGGGACGGCCGTTCACCTTCGGACAGTTCATCGCGGCGCAAGCGGTCGGGGACGGTGCCGTACTGGCCGATCACGGCCGCCCGGTGCTGCGCCTGCACCTCGGCGACCGCGACGCGGACCTCGGGCGCCTGGAGGGCCTGCTGCGGTGACGTCGACGCGCCACAACCCGCTCCGCGACCCGCAGGACCGCCGGCTGCCGTTGATTGCCGGACCCTGCAGCCTGGTCATCTTCGGCGTCACCGGCGACCTGGCCCGCAAGAAGCTGATTCCGGCGGTGTACGACCTCGCCAACCGCGGCCTGCTGCCCCCCGGGTTTTCGCTGATCGGGTTCGCCCGCCGTGACTGGGAGGACCAGGACTTCGCCGACATCGTCTACGAGTCGGCTCGGGCCCACGCGCGGACGCCGTTCCGCGAGGAGGTGTGGGACCAGCTCGCCGCCGGGATGAGGTTCGTCCCCGGGTCGTTCGACGACGACCAGGCGTTCGAGCAGCTCGCCCGTACGATCAGCGAGCTCGACGTCGCGCGCGGCACCGGCGGCAACCACGCGTTCTACCTGTCGATCCCGCCGACGTTCTTCCCCGACGTGGTCGACCAGCTCCGCAAGCACGGCCTGGCCGAGGCCGCCGGCGCCTGGCGGCGCGTCGTGATCGAGAAGCCGTTCGGGCACGACCTGCACAGTGCCAAGGAGCTCAACGCGATCGTCTCGGAGGTCTTTCTCCGCGAGTCGGTGTTCCGCATCGACCACTACCTGGGCAAGGAGACGGTGCAGAACATCTTGGCGTTCCGGTTCGCCAACGGCATGTTCGAGCCGATCTGGAACTCCCACTACGTCGACCACGTGCAGATCACGATGGCGGAGGACATCGGCATCGGCGGGAGGGCGGGATACTACGACGGCATCGGCGCCGCCCGGGACGTGATCCAGAACCACCTGCTCCAGCTGTTGGCGTTGGTGGCGATGGAGGAGCCGGTCTCCTTCAATGCCTACAGCCTGCGGATCGAGAAGCAGAAGATCCTGGCCAACGCACACCCACCGGAGCGGCTGGACCTGCACACCGCGCGTGGGCAGTACGCCGCGGGCTGGGCCGGTGGGGAGAAGGTCGGCGGCTACCTGCAGGAGCAGGACATCGCGAGCAGCTCCACTACTGAGACGTACGCGGCGATCCGCCTGGACATCGAGACGCGCCGGTGGGCGGGAGTGCCGTTCTACCTGCGCACCGGCAAACGGCTCGGGCGCCGGGTGACCGAGGTGGCCGTCGTCTTCAAGCGCGCACCGCACCAGCCGTTCTCCAAGACCGCTACCGAGGAGCTCGGCGAGAACGCCCTGGTGATGCGGATCCAGCCCGATGAGGGAGTGACGCTGCGCTTCGGCGCGAAGGTGCCGGGGACGGCGATGGAGATCCGCGACGTCAACATGGACTTCGCCTACGGCGGCGCGTTCGTCGAGTCGAGTCCCGAGGCGTACGAGCGGCTGATCCTCGACGTGCTCCTCGGCGACCCGCCGCTGTTCCCCCAGCACGAGGAGGTGGAGCTCGCGTGGGAGATCCTCGACCCGATCATGAAGTTCTGGGCGGGCCACGGAAAGCCCGAGAGCTACCCGTCCGGCGGCTGGGGACCGGCATCGGCCGATGAGATGCTGGCCCGCGACGGACGCGTGTGGCGGCGGCCGTGAGGGTCGTGGCCGCCGGCACGCGCGGGAGACTGGTCGGCAGATGAAGATCGACCTGACCGACACCAACGCCAGCGAGGTGTCCGCGGCGATGGTCAGAGCGCGTCGCGCCGTCGGCAGCCCCGCGATGGGCATGGTGTTGACCCTCGTCGTCGTCACCGACGAGGCGACGTACTACGACGCGATGAAGGCGGCGTCGGCGATCTCCAGCGAACACCCCGCCCGTGTGCTCGGGGTCATCCGTCGGTCCGCGCGTGGCAGCTCTGAGCTCAATGCACAGGTACGGATCGGCAACAACTCCTCTGGTGAGGCGGTGCTCCTGCGGCTCAACGGCGAGGTGACCAGGCACGCCGAGTCGGTCGTGCTGCCCCTGTTGCTGCCCGACTCCCCCGTTGTCGTCTGGTGGCCCGGGGCAGCTCCGCAGAATCCCGCGGAGGACCCTCTCGGCGCGCTTGGCCAGCGCCGGCTCACCGACGCGGCGGCTGCCGCCCGCAACAAGGCCGGCGCACTGCACCGAGTCGCGCGCAACTACGCCGCCGGCGACAGCGACTTCGCGTGGACGCGCCTGACGGCGTGGCGGGCGCTGCTTGCCGCCGCCCTCGACCAGGTGGAGGTCAACATCATCGACGGCCTCGTCGCCGCCGAGAGGGGTAACCCGAGTGCTGAGCTTCTCGGGGCCTGGCTCGAGGACAGGTTAGGTGTCCCCGTCGAGCGCAAGCTCTCGCACGGGCCCGGAATCACCGAGGCACGGCTGACGACGGACCGTGGCACGATCTCCATCACCCGCCGCAACGGGACCTCCGGCGTCTTCAGCATCCCCGGAGAGGTGGACCGGCCGGTGGCGCTCAAGCGTCGCAGCCTTCCCGAGCTGTTGTCCGAGGACCTGCGCAGGTTGGACGAGGACGACGTATACGCCGCGACGATCAGGCATCTCCTCGATCGTGCCAAGCCACCTGGACGCCGTACCCCGGCCAAGAAGGGCACGAAGAAGACCGCACCGAAGAAGGTCACACCGAAGAAGGCGACGTGAGCGACCTCAGCCTCGTCATCGAGGCCGATGCCTCTGCCGTCGCTGCGACAGTGGCCAACCGGCTGGTCGAACGCCTGTGCGCTCTCCAGGCCGAGGGCCAGGTGCCGTCGCTCGTGCTGACCGGCGGCACGATCGCCGACCAGGTACACCGTGAGCTCGCCCAGGCAGGTGGCGATCTCGATTGGTCCCGGGTCGAGCTCTGGTGGGGCGACGAGCGCTTCGTGCCGCGCGACGACCCCGACCGCAACGAGGGCCAGGTACGTACGACGTTCCTCGACCAGGTCGGCGTCGACCCGGCGCGGGTCCATCCCATGCCGGCGTCGGACCAGGTGCCCGACATCGCCGCGGCTGCTGCGTCCTACGCCGAAGAGCTTGCCCGCCACACCGCCGACTCCGGCGACGATGCCGTCTTCGACATCGTCATGCTGGGCATCGGACCCGACGGCCACGTCGCCTCGCTGTTTCCCGGGCACGCCAATGTGCACGTCAAGGGGCGTGCGGTGGTCGCCGAGACGTCCTCTCCCAAGCCGCCGCCGGCACGGTTGTCCATGACCTACGACGTGCTCAACCGCGGCTCCGAGCTGTGGGTCCTCGCCGCGGGCGAGGGCAAGGCCGAAGCGGTCGCACGGGCGCTCGGTGACGGCCCGGTCGACCAGACGCCGGCGGCAGGGGTGCGGGGGCTGGACAGGACGATCTGGTTTCTCGACACCGCTGCGGCACGCCAGCTCTAGGCCACTGTCGGGCCAAGCCTCAGAAGACGATGTCGCCGCGCTTGCGGCGGTCCCGCAGCGACTTGAGCGCCTCGGTGAGGATCTCTGCCGCCTCGGTGTCGGAGCGACGCTCCTTGACGTAGGCGAGATGTGTCTTGTAGGGCTCGATCCGGGGCGCCGTGAGCAGGTTGTGCTGGTCCTTGCTGGCCGGGACTCCGCACCGGGGACAGTCCCACGACTCAGGTGCGTTGGCCTCGACGGCGAACTGGAGGACCGTCTCGTGCGCGTTGGCGCAGAAGTACGTCACCAGCTGCCGCGGCGCGGACTCGCCGCGCTCGGCCTCGCCCATCGGTCCCGAACCGACGCGACTACCGCGAATCGCACTGCCTCCCATCAGGACGTCACCTTCAGCAGCAGCCCGAGGGCGACGATGCACACCGCCCAGATGACCGCGATGCCCACCGTGATGCGGTCGAGGTTGCGCTCGGCAACCGACGAGCCACCGAGACCGCTGGAGACACCGCCGCCAAACATGTCGGACAGTCCACCACCGCGGCCCTTGTGCATGAGCACCAGGACGGTGAGGAGCACGCTCGTCAGGACGAGCAGAGCCGAGAACGCGATAATGATCACGGAGACGAAGCCTTACTTGTGGATTGCACCGGACAGGTCCGGCAGGTCATAGAACCGGCAGATGCCGGCGAACTCGTCCGCTTGCAGACTTGCGCCACCGACCAAGGCGCCGTCGACGTCCGACTGCGCCATGATCGAGGCGATGTTCGCCGCCTTCACCGATCCGCCATACAGGATACGCACCGACTCGGCGGCGTGTGCGGACCAGGTCTCAGCCACCCGCCCGCGGATCGCTGCGCACACCTCTTGCGCGTCCTGCGGCGTCGCCACCTCCCCGGTGCCGATCGCCCAGACGGGCTCGTACGCAACCACCAGGCCGGCGACCTGGTCCGGCGTCGTCCCCACCAGCGAGCCGTCGACCTGGGCAAGAGTGTGGGACACGTGGTCACCGGACTGGCGAACTTCCAGACCCTCCCCGACGCAGACGATGGGTGTCATCCCCGCTTCGAGGACGCGGTGCGCCTTGGCGTTGACCGTCGCGTCGGACTCACCGTGGTGCTCACGCCGCTCGGAGTGGCCGACGATCACGTACGAGCACCCGAGCTTGGCCAGCATCGCGGCGGAGATCTCGCCGGTGTAGGCGCCACCGTCGTGCACCGAGACGTCCTGGCCGCCGTACCTGAGCTCGAGCCGGTCACCGTCGATGAGCGTCTGGACCGAGCGGATGTCGGTGAAGGGCGGGATGAGCGCCACCTCTGCCTTGGCGAACTCGTGGTTCTTGTCCTGCAACGTCCAGGTGAGCTTCTGGACGAGGACGACGGCCTCCTGGTGGTTGAGGTTGGACTTCCAGTTGCCCGCCATCAGCGGGAGTCGGGTCGCCATCGCCTCAGCCCGCCAAGATCTCAAGGCCGGGCAAGGACTTGCCTTCGAGATACTCCAGGCTGGCGCCCCCGCCGGTGGAGATGTGCCCGAAAGACTCATCGCTCAGACCGAAGGCACGCACCGCCGCCGCTGAGTCGCCCCCGCCGACCACCGACAGTCCGTCGACCTCGGTGAGCGCTTCGGCCACCTGCTTGGTGCCGGCCGCGAAGGCAGCCAGCTCGAAGACACCCATCGGTCCGTTCCAGAACACCGTCCGCGAACCGCGGATCACCTCGGCGAACGCTGCCGCCGACTCTGGCCCGATGTCCAGACCCATCTGGTCGCTGGGCATCGCGTCGACGGCGACCGTGGTCGGCGTCGCGTCGTCGGACAGCTCCGGTGCGACGACGACGTCGGTCGGCAGCACCAGACGTACGCCCTGCTCCGCAGCACGTGCGACATGACCACGTACCGTGTCGAGCTGGTTGTCCTCGAGCAGCGAGGTGCCGACCTCGTGACCTTGCGCGGCCAGGAAGGTGAACATCATGCCCCCGCCGATCAGGAGTGCGTCGGCTTTGTCGAGCAGGTTGTCGATCACGCCCAGCTTGTCCGAGACCTTGGAGCCACCGAGCACGACGGTGTAGGGGCGCTCGGTCTGCCCGGTCAGTCGCTGCAGCACCTCGACCTCGGCCGCCACCAGACCTCCGACCGCGGCGGGAAGGATAGTCGCGATCTCATAGACGCTGGCCTGCTTGCGGTGCACGACTCCGAATCCGTCCGAGACGAAGACGTCCGCGAGGGCAGCGAGTCGCGCCGCGAAGTCACGGCGCTCGGATTCGTCCTTGCTGGTCTCTCCTGGCTCGAAGCGGACGTTTTCCAGCACGGCCACCTGCCCGTCCTCGAGCCCGTCGACGGTCGCCTTGGCCGAGTCGCCGACAGTGTCGGCCGCGAACGCCACCGGCGCCCCGAGCAGCTGTCCGAGGCGGGCCGCGACCGGCGCCAGGGAGTACGCCGGGTCCGGCCGACCGTCGGGGCGGCCCAGGTGCGCCACGACGATCACCCGCGCTCCCGCGTCGCGCAGTCGGGTGATCGTCGGGACGCTCGCGCGTATGCGGCCGTCGTCGGCGATCGTGACACCGTCCAACGGGACGTTGAGGTCGCTGCGTACGAGCACCCGCCGGCCGGCGAGGTCGCCTAGGTCGTCGATCGTCTTCACGGTCAGAGCGAGCCGCCGACGAGGGTGACGACGTCGACCAGTCGGTTGGAGTAACCCCACTCGTTGTCGTACCAGCCGACCACCTTGACCTGGTCACCGATCACCTTTGTCAGCCCGGAGTCGAAGATGCACGACGCTGGGTTGGTCACGATGTCGCTGGAGACGATCGGGTCCTCGGTGTACTCCAAGTAGCGCCCGAGAGGACCGTCAGCCGCGGTCTTGAAGGCGGCGTTGACCTCGTCCACCGATGTCTCGCGACCGGCTGTGATCGTCAGGTCCGTCGCGGAACCGGTCGGGACGGGGACGCGCAGGGCGTACCCGTCGAGCTTGCCCTTGAGCTCGGGCAGGACGAGGCCGATCGCCTTGGCCGCGCCGGTCGAGGTGGGGACGATGTTGAGGGCGGCGGCGCGGGCTCGTCGCAGGTCCTTGTGCGGGCCGTCCTGCAGGTTCTGGTCCGCGGTGTAGGCGTGGATGGTGGTCATCAAGCCGCGGACGATGCCGAACTCGTCGTTGAGGACCTTGGCCATCGGCGCCAAGCAGTTGGTCGTGCAGGAGGCGTTGGAGATGATGTGGTGCGACGACGCGTCGTAGTCGCCGTCGTTGACGCCCATGACGACGGTGAAGTCGTCGTTGCTGGCAGGGGCGGAGATGATGACCTTCTTGGCGCCGGCAGTCAGGTGTGCCTCGGCCTTGGCGCCGTCGGTGAAGAACCCGGTCGACTCGACGACGACGTCGACGCCGAGGTCGTCCCACGGCAGGTTGGCGGGGTCGCGCTCGGCGAGCGAGTGCACGACCGTGTCGCCCACCCGGATTCCTTTGTCGCTCACCGAGACCGGCCTGTCGAAACGTCCGAGGACCGAGTCGTACTTCAGCAGGTGGGCCTGGGTCTCGAAGTCCACGAGGTCGTTGAAGGCGACGATCTCGACGTCGGCGTCGGAGGCCTCCACGGCCCGGAAGAAGTTGCGGCCGATCCGGCCGAAACCGTTGATCCCTACGCGCACGGTCACGGGGGTCTCTCCTCGGTTGGCGAACCCGAGATCGCGGACGCGATCTCAGAACACTCTGTGCGCACGACCCTATCGCGGGTGTCCTTCGGGGCGTACAGCGCTCGGGCGTAGCCCGCTCGGGGCGTACAGCGCTCGCGCGTAGCCCGCTCGAGGCGTATCGCGCTCAGGACTCCTGCGCGAGCATCTCCTCGGTGAGGCTCGACTCGGTGTCAGGAATGCCCAGGTCGTCGGCCTTCTTGTCCGCCATCGCGAGCAGCCGACGGATCCTGCCGGCGATGGCGTCCTTGGTCAGGACGGGCTCGTGCAGCTGTCCGAGCTCCTCGAGGCTGGCCTGCTTGTGGTCGACCCGGAGCCGCCCGGCCATCTTGAGGTGGTCCGGGACCTCGTCTCCGAGGATGTCGAGTGCCCGGTCCACCCTCGCTCCTGCCGCTACGGCGGCCCGCGCGGAGCGCCGTAGGTTGGCGTCGTCGAAGTTCGCCAACCGGTTGGCGGTAGCGCGGACCTCGCGCCGCATCCGGCGCTCCTCCCAAGCCAGGAGTGACTCGTGGGCGCCCAACCGCGTGAGCAGCGCGCCGATCGCCTCCCCGTCGCGGATCACGACCCGGTCGATCCCGCGTACCTCGCGGGCCTTGACCGCGATGCCGAGGCGGCGGGCACACCCGCAGAGTGCGAGCGCGGCCTCGGGTCCGGGGCAGGTGACCTCCAACGACGACGACCTTCCCGGCTCGGTGAGCGAGCCGTGGGCGAGGAACGCGCCGCGCCACGCTGCGACAGCGTCGCAGGAGGAGCCGGAGACGACTTGTCGTGGCAGGCCTCGTACGGGGCGGCCGCGCTGGTCGATCAAGCCGGTCTGGCGGGCGAGGGCCTCGCCGTCCTTGACCACCCGCACGATGTACTGGGTGCCTTTGCGTATCCCGCTGCCCTGGACGAGTCCGACCTCACTGTCGTGGCCGTAGACCTCGGAGATGTCCTTGCGCAGGCGGCGCGCAGCGGCTCCGGTGTCGAGCTCGGCCTCGATGACGATGCGCCCGGCGGCGATGTGCAGTCCACCGGCGAACCGGAGCATCGAGGAGACCTCAGCCTTACGACAACAAGCCTTCGTGACGGTGGTGTTCGCCAGCTCCGCCTTGACCTGCGCCGTCATTGCCATTCGTTCGATCCCACTCCGTTGCGCCGTGTCGCGTGCTGGGGAAGATCATTGTCCCTCAGCAAGTCGTCACTCTATGCCCTGTTTCATGATTTGTTCGAAGGCCGATGCAAGCCTGAGGGGGTCGTGCCGGGCGGAGCCGTCGGTGACGCCCACCTGGTGTACCGCGAGGCGCGCCTGGAGCCGCTGGGCTGCCGCCGTCAGTGCCTCGTGGTCGTCCACTGCCCGCGGGTCGGCGAGCACGACCTCGACGCGCAGGTCGGGGGCATGGGCGGCCAGGAGGTCCAGGTGCGTCGCCGCCGAGAGGCCCTCGGTCTCCCCCGGCTGGCCCGCGAGGTTGAGCACGACGACGCGCCGCGCCAGCGTGCCGTGCAACGCACTGGCAAGCTCCGGGACGAGGAGGTGCGGAATCACGCTGGTGAACCAGGATCCGGGACCGAGGACCAACCAGTCGGCGTCACGGATCGCCGCCACGGCCTCGGGTCGCGCTGGCGGGGCATCGGGTTCGAGCCGCACGCTGAGCACCTCGGCGTCCATCGCGGCAACCTCCACCTGGCCACGCACGCTTCGCGTGGCTGAGTCAGGCGCCCCTTGATCTCGCACGATGGCGGTGATGTCGAGCGGCACAGCACTCATCGGCAGCACCCGGCCGCGTGAGCCGAGAAGCTCGCCCACGAGGTCGAGGCCGTCGACGTGGTCGTCGAGGAGCTCCCACAGCGCGACGATGAGGAGGTTGCCGACGGAGTGGTCGTGCAGCGCACCGGCGCTCGTGAACCGGTGCTGCAGGACCCGGGCCCAGGTGCGGCCCCACTTGTCGTCGCTGCACAGTGCCGCCAGCGCTTGGCGAAGGTCGCCGGGCGGAAGCACGCCGAGCTCGTCGCGAAGGCGTCCGGACGATCCACCGTTGTCGGCGACGGTGACGACGGCGGTGATGTCGGTGTCCAGGTGACGAAGCGCCGACAAGGACGCCGCCAGCCCATGGCCGCCGCCCAGCGCGACGACCCGGAGGGTACGGCGGCGCTGCCCGAACAGCGGACCGGACAGCGAAGGCGCGTTCACTCGCGGCCCAGGTCGCGGTGGACCACGACACTGGGGATCCCGTGTGCGCGTAGGCGTTCGCCGAGCGACTCCGACATGGCGACGCTGCGGTGCTTGCCGCCGGTGCAGCCGATCGCGATGCTCAAGAACCTCTTGTTCTCGCGCACGTAGGCGTCGGTGAGGGTCAGCAGCAGCTTCTCGTACTGGTCGAGGAAGTCCTCTGCTGCGGGCTGACTGCGGACGAAGTCGCGCACCGGCTCGTCGAGCCCCGTCAGCGGGCGAAGGTCGTCCACCCAGTGGGGATTGGGGAGGAACCGCAT
This sequence comes from Nocardioidaceae bacterium, assembly GCA_013695785.1. GTDB lineage: Bacteria > Actinomycetota > Actinomycetes > Propionibacteriales > Nocardioidaceae > JACCZT01. The sequence goes on from JACCZT010000129.1 coordinate 10,994, forward strand.
GTCGGCGACCATATCGGCGTCGACGGGGATGCCGTACTTAAAGCCGAACGAGACAACGGTCGCGCGCAGGCCGGCGTTGGTGACGTCGGCGAAGGTGGTCGAGACCTTCGCAGCCAGCTGGTGGACGTTGAGGTTGGTCGTGTCGATCACCATGTCGGCGGCTCCGCGGAGCACCCGCAGGAGCTCGCGCTCGCGCTGGAACCCGTCGAGCAACCTGCCGCCGCTGATCAGGGGGTGCGGGCGGCGCGCGGCCTCCTGGCGGCGTACGAGGACCTCATCGGATGCCTCCAGATAGACGATCTGAGGCCGCAGGCCGGCGCTGCGCAGCTCGTCCAGCGCGCCGTTGAGGGCGGGGAAGAACTGGCCGGACCGGGCGTCGACGACGACCGCGAGCCGGGAAGCTCCTTCGGACTGTCCGAGCAGCTCGACCGTGCCACCGAGCATCTGCGGCGGCAGGTTGTCGACCACGAAGAAACCGACGTCTTCGAGCACCTTGGCGGTCGTGCTGCGGCCCGCGCCCGTCATGCCGGTGACGAGCACGAGTTCATCGATGGCCGACATCAGTCCTCCACGATCTCACCGGTCGCCGTGTTGACTATCGGTTCGCTGGCCGGCTGTCTGGAGGCGTCGAGTGCCTCGTAGACCGCCATGGCGGTGCGCTGCCCAAATCCTGGCACGTCCTGGATGTCCTGGACCGTCGCCGCGCGTAGCTTCTTGAGCGAACCGAACCTGTTGAGCAGCGCCTTGCGGCGTACGTCTCCCAGACCGGGCACGGCGTCGAGGACGCTCTCGACCATCGACTTGGAGCGGCGGTTGCGGTGGTGGCTGATCGCGAAACGATGCGCCTCGTCGCGGATGCGCTGCAGAAGGTAGAGGCCCTCGCTGGTACGCGGGAGGATCACGGGGTCGTCCTGCTGCGGGAGCCACACCTCCTCCAGTCGTTTGGCCAAGCCACACAGCGCGATGTCCACGATGCCGAGAGCGGCCAGCGCGTCGGCCGCGGCCGACACCTGCGGCGGGCCGCCGTCGACCACGACCAGGCCCGGCGTGTAGGCGAACTTGCGCGGCCGGCCCGTCTCGGGGTCGACGAGCGTCGGGCCGCTCGCGAGGTCGCCACCCGGGTGGGGCCCGGGTGCGGCGAGCTCGGCGCGTTCGTCCAGGAGGCGGCGAAAGCGGCGAGTGATGGTCTCGTGCATCGAGGCGACGTCGTTCTGGCCGTCGACGCCCCTGATGACGAACCGGCGATACTCGCTCTTGCGTGGCAGCCC
>JACCZT010000155.1 GCA_013695785.1 Nocardioidaceae bacterium
GACTGTAGTCGAGCCGGACGGTCTGGCTCGGGTCGTCGACGCTGCGACCTGCGTAGGTCGAGATCTCGGGGTGCTTCGCGGCAAGTCCGGGCTGCATGACGGCAGACTCGGTGACCGAGAAGCTCTCGAAACCGCCGTCGGGCGACGGCAGTGAAAGCGTGAGAGCCGAGGTGCTCCACTCCCCCGGTGCTGACGCGAGCCGTGACTGCAGCGCACCGCCGTCGAGGGTGTATGCGACGTACTTGTCCGGGTTGACCTGGATCGGGTTGCCGTCAAGGGTCGAGGCAAGCCGGCCCTCGACGCGGCTCCAGCCCCCTCGATCTGCGGAGCCGACCTTGCTGGCGGTCGACGTGGCCGCTGCGAGGCCGGTCGCCGGCACCAGGGCGAGAAGTGTGAGCGCGATCAGCGCCGCACGGGGTGTCCGGCTTAGGGCATGCAGACTTGCAATTGGTTTCACGGACAAAACCCTTCTGGAACTGCCTGTTGCGGCACGTGAGGAATTAGCTGAGGACGGGCACGACATGAACCGGCACCTAGGATCGAACCTTAGAGGAGCGTCGGTGATCGTCCTGCGGTTCCGCAGGAGACTCTCTACCACTGGTTAAATTCACGGTAGCCACAAGTTGGGCCCATGCACCGTGGGATAACCCCCAGTCGTGCCGAACCTGTCACGGGTGTGACTCGTGATGCGCGTGCGAGGCAGGTCAGCACCCGCCAATCGTCGGCGTTAGAGTACCCAGGAGATGCCCCGAGCGAGACCCAGCTGCTGCAGGCGAGGACGGACGCCGGGTGGACGCGTGCGGACGAGCTCGCCGTGCGTAACAGTCTCCGGCTCGTTCGGTGCACGATCCTGCAGCGGCGCTACCCCGCTGCGCCGGTGAGCTCGCTGTTCCTCTTCGCCCGTAAGCAGGACCTCGCCTTCGAGCAGAAGGTGCCGGGAAGGCCGTCGCAGCGGCACCACGTCCGCTTCTGGAAGTGCCCGCCAGGCTGGTACCTGCCCGGCGGGCTCCTGGTGGACTGGGTCGGCGACGGAACGTACGACCGGAGCGTCGGACTCTCGTTGTACACGCTGCAGATCACGCACCGCATCGGCGACAACACCGACGAGGAGCGCGACAACATCCTGCAGAGCCTCCACCACTGCGGTGCCATCGGCTCGGTGCAACTCCCTCACCCCGGTGCCGTTGCGTCGCGCAACGGACGGTAATGGCGCGCGAAGTCGCGTACACGGGCGTCGTCCCACAGCTGGGCCGGCACCGCGCCACCGAGCAGCTCGCGGGCCAGCCCGGACCCGGCGAGCGGAGCCGTGCTGCCGGCGATCACCACGTTGCCGCGCCTGCGCCCCTTGAGCATCGCCGGGTCGGCTGCGACCAACACGTGCGGGTATGTGTGCGCGACTGTGGCGGCTTCGGCGCGTGCCATCGCCAGATCCGGGACGTCGCCACAGTTCAGCACGTAGAGGCCGCCGGGGCGCAGCACCCGCCGGACGGCCGCACTGAACTCTTGCGTCGTCAGCGGCACCGGCGTCGAGGCACCGGCGAACACGTCGCGGACGACGACGTCCCGACTCCCCGGTGGAAGTGCCTCGGTGACCGCCCGCGCCTCCCCCACCCGGATCCGCAGCGCCGGCGCCGACGGCAGGTCGAACCACTCGCGGACCCGTTGGGCCAGCACCGCGTCGACCTCGACGGCCAGGTGCTGCGAGTCCGGCCGTACAGCGATGAGATGTCTTGCCAACGAGCACCCCGCCGCCCCGAGGTGCATCACCCGGAGCCGAGCCTCAGGTGGTACGTGGGTCTCAACGATCGCGGCCATCCACCGCAGGTACTCGAAGTCGAGCCAGGCCGGGTCTTCCAGGTCCAGATGGGAGCTCGGGACGCCGTTGACCAGCAACGTGTACGCGCGGGAACGATCGAGGTCTTGGACGATCTCGGCGGTGCCCGAGTCGATCGCGTGGACTCCCACCGGCACGCCGGGACGCCGAGCGCTTCTCCACCGGTCCCCGACCTCGGGACTTCGGCCCCGGCGGCGAGTCACGGACGCTCGTCGCCCTTGCCCGGATAGTCGACGCGTTCGTCGTACGGCACGCGGGTGTAGCAGAAGGTCCCGATGTCAAGGTGGCTCAGGGCCCCGTCGGCGTCACGGACGACCCGCATCGTCTCGGCGGTGTGGTAGCCCGACGTGCCCCGGAAGGTGTCGACCCCCACCGCCTCGAGGCCGAACCCGCGACCGGACGCAAGCGTCGTGAGCCGCAGCGCCCCGCACTCGTAGGTCATCAGGTGTGCCGCGCTCCCCCAGTACCAGAGCCCGAGGAGCTCATCGATGCGCGGTCCGACCGATGTCGACGGCACCCACGCCGCCGGAGCCTCCGGTTCATGGGTGAGGGTGGTCTCGACGAGGGAGCGGGTCAGCTCCTCCGGAGACAGACCGTAGGTGCCGTTGCCGAGCACCACAGCGCCGACGCCGGTGTCAGGATCGACGAACGCACCACAGACGAAACCAGGCATCGATCCGGTGTGCCCGACGAGCACCCGCGGGCCGGGACCGGCCAGGCGCAGCCCCAGCCCGTAGGCACCGGACAACCCTTCGTCCGGGTCTGCGGACTGGACGGTGGTCATCGCCCGCAACTCGTCCGGCCCGAGGACGTCCGTGCGCCCACCGGCGAGGACACCCAACCAGATGGCGAGATCCTCCAGCGTGCTCCACAACTGACCGGCCGGTGCCATCGCACCGGTGTCCTGGTGCGGCTCCCTGGTCAGGGACGGCGCAAGTGCGTCGACCGAGTAGCCGTCCGCGTGCGGGGCCACCGGACCGTACGTCGTGCGTCCCATGCCGAGCGGCTCGAACAGATGGTGCGCCGCCGCCTGCCACCAGCTCATGGAGCGGTGCTCCTCGACCACCCGGCCCAGCACCGCATAGGCAAGGTTGGAGTAGTGGTAATGCTCCCCCGCCGGCAGCACCCGCTCGGCGTCGGCATTGGCCAGGACGAGGGTCGCGTAGTCGGTCCCGGGGCTGCGCTCCCACCACGGGCCGCGCGGCTCGGCCGGCAGCCCACCGGCGTGCGCGAGCAGGCTGCGCAGGGTGGCGTCGCCGATCGGCGCGTCCGCTACGTACGCCGCGGCACTGTCCTCCAACCGCAACCCGCCCTCGCGGCGCAGCTGCAGGATCATCGCCGCGGTGAACGTCTTGGTGATCGACCCGATGCGGTACTGAGTGTCCGCACCGGCCTGCAGCCTCCCGGAGTCCTCGACCGCGGTGCCGCGTGAACCAACCCAGGCCAGCTCTCCGGCACGCACGACGCCGGCGACCAGCGACGGCAACCGGCCACCGGCCTGTGCGTCGGCGACGGCCGCGGCCAGGTGCACGACCGTGCTCGGCAGGAGCGCGCGCGCCGTCACTCGGCGAACGCCTCGATCGGCGGACACGAGCACGCGAGGTTGCGGTCGCCGTACGCCTGGTCCACGCGCGCCACCGGCGGCCAGTACTTGTCGTCGGTACGACCGGTCGGGAAGGCCCCGAGGTCGCGTGGGTACGCACGGTCCCACTCCCCGGTCAGGCTTCGCATCGTGTGCGGGGCGTGCCGCAGCGGTCCGTCGGCCGCCGGCCAGGTTCCGGCGGCGACTGCCTCGATCTCGCCGGCGATCGCGATCATCGCCTCGCAGAAGCGGTCGAGCTCGGCCAACGGCTCGGACTCGGTCGGCTCGACCATCAGTGTGCCTGCGACCGGGAAGCTCATGGTGGGTGCGTGGAAGCCGTAGTCCACGAGCCGCTTGGCGACGTCGTCGACGGTGACGCCGGTTGCCTTGGTCACCCCGCGCAGGTCGAGGATGCACTCGTGCGCGACGATGCCGTCGTCGCCGGCGTAGAGGATCGGGAAGTGCTCACCGAGCCGCTTGGCGAGGTAGTTGGCCGACAACACCGCCACCGACGTCGCCCTGGTCAGCCCACCACCACCCATCATCGCGACGTACGCCCAGCTGATCGCCAAGATGCAAGCCGACCCGTACGGGGCGGCGCTGATGGCTCCGATCCCCTCACGGCCGGAGACCAGCGGATGCATGGGGTGCGAGGGCAGGAACGGCACGAGATGCTCTGCGACGCCGATCGGCCCGACACCGGGCCCACCACCACCGTGCGGTATGCAGAAGGTCTTGTGCAGGTTGAGGTGCGACACGTCGCCGCCGAACTGCCCGGGCTTGGCGTGGCCGAGCAGCGCGTTGAGGTTGGCGCCGTCGACGTACACCTGGCCGCCGTGTCGATGTACGAGGTCACAGAGCTCGGTGATGCCGTGCTCGTAAACCCCATGGGTCGAGGGGTAGGTGACCATGATCGCGGCGAGGTCGTCGCGGTGTGACTCGCACTGGCGGGCCAGATCGTCCGGGTCGACGCTGCCTGCCTCGTCTGCCTTGACCACCACGACCCGCATGCCTGCCATCACTGCAGACGCGGCATTGGTCCCATGGGCAGAGCTGGGGATCAGGCAGACGTCCCGCCCCGCTTCGCCACGGCTGCGGTGGTAGCCGCGGATCGCCAACAATCCTGCCAGCTCGCCCTGCGAGCCAGCGTTCGGCTGAACGGAGACCGCTGCGTAGCCGGTGACCTCGGCCAACCAGCGCTCGAGCTGCTCGATCATCGTGATCATGCCGGTCGCGTCGGCAGCGGGCACGAACGGGTGCAGGTCGGCGAGCTCTGGCCAGCTGATCGGCTCCATCTCGGTGGTGGCGTTGAGTTTCATCGTGCATGATCCCAAGGGGATCATGCCGCGATCCAGCGCGTAGTCCTTGTCGCTCAGGGAGCGCAGGTAGCGCAACATCTCGGTCTCGCTGTGGTGGCTGGAGAAGACCGGATGTGTCAGGTAGTCGCTCTCGCGCAGCAGCTCGGCGGGCACGGCGTCGTCGGTCTGCGCGTCGAGTGCGTCGACGTCTGCCGGCGCGACACCGAACGCCTGCCACACCGACGCCAGGTGCTCTCGCGTGGTGACTTCCGACGTCGCGACACCGACGTGGTCGGGGCCGACGTGGCGCAGATGGATCCCGAGGCCCCTGGCAATGGCGACGACGTCCGCGGCACGCCCGGGGACGTGCGCCACGATGGTGTCGAAAAAGGACTGGGACGTGAGCTCTATCCCGCCGGCGCGCAACCCGCCGGCCAGGACCGCTGCATAGCGGTGGACCCGGTAGGCGATGTCTCGCAGTCCGTCCGGACCGTGGTAGACGGCGTACATCGAGGCGACCACGGCGAGCAGCACCTGCGCCGTGCAGATGTTGGAGGTCGCCTTGTCCCGCCGGATGTGCTGCTCGCGGGTCTGCAGCGCCAGGCGGTACGCCGGACGGCCCTCGGCATCGACCGAGACGCCCACCAGTCGACCGGGCAGATGCCGCTCGAGCCCCTGGCGCACGGCGATGAACCCGGCGTGCGGCCCCCCGTAGTACATGGGAACACCGAACCGCTGGCTGGAGCCGACCGCGACGTCAGCGCCGAGGGCCCCCGGCGCCCGCAGCAGGCACAGCGCAAGGGGGTCCGCGACCACGACGGCCATGGCTCCGCGTGCGTGGGCTTGCGCGATCACCTCGGACGGGTCGATCACGGAGCCGTCGGCGCGGGGGTAGGCGACCAGGACGCCGCTGATCGGGCCGTCCGGCAGTCCCTCGTCGAGGTCGGCGTGCACGAGCGCCACGCCCATCGCCTCGGCGCGGGTAGCCACCACAGCGAGCGTCTGCGGCAGACATCGGCTGTCGACGACGAAAGGCACCTCGGGAGCGGAGCGCTGCGCACGGCGGACGAGGGTCATCGCCTCGGCCGCGGCGGTCGCCTCGTCGAGCAGGGACGCGTTGGCCGTCGGCAACCCGGTCAGGTCGGCGATCATCGTCTGGAAGTTGATCAGTGCTTCCAGCCGACCCTGGGAAATCTCCGGCTGGTACGGCGTGTAGGCGGTGTACCACGCCGGGGCCTCGAGCACGTTCCGACGGATGACCCCAGGCGTGACCGTCGGGTGGTAGCCGAGCCCGATCATCGCGACACCCGGGTGGTTCTGCTCCGCGTACGACCGCATCTGCGCCAACGCGGCCGGCTCGCTGAGGCCTGCCTGCAGGGCCAGGGAATCGGGCAGCCTGATGCCCTTGGGGACCGCGGCCGCCATCAGAGCGTCCAGGCTGCGGTAGCCGAGCGCGGCGAGCATGGACTCCTGGTCGCTCGCACGCAGCGCAATGTGCCGGGACTCGAACGGCGAGGAGCCGTCGAGCTCTGTCAGGCGGGGGCGGCTAGTCATCACTGGCTCCAAGGCTCGAGGCGTCGTCTTGTCACGCCTCCCCCCTGTCACGGCTTCATCGCCGCTTCAGCAGTGCCTCGTCCCCACGGTCCGGGTGCCTGAGAGGTTCCGGGGAGGAATTGCCCCTTCGGCGCCGCGTCGTCGAACGACTCGGACTCTCCCGTGGGATGTCGCCAGCAGGGTAAATCTACCAGCCGGTCGTGAGATCAGCCGGTCAGGCGGGACCGGCGACGTGCGGCCAGCTCATCGTCGGCGTGCGGGGTGCTCGGATCGACTGCGCGCTCGCTCGGCAGGGCGGCCAGGGAGCCCTCGATCTCGCGCCACACACCGCCGATGGCAATGCCGAAGACGCCTTGTCCGCCTTGCAGCAGATCGATGACCTCGTCAGCAGACCGGCACTCATAGACGCTGGCGCCGTCGCTCATCAAGGTGACCTGGGTCAGGTCGTGTGTCCCGCGCTCGCGCAGGTGCTGCACAGCGGTCCGGATCTGCTGCAGCGACACGCCTGCGTCGAGGAGGCGCTTGATGATCTTGAGCAGCAGGATGTCGCGGAAGGAGTAAAGGCGCTGGGTGCCTGATCCGGTCGCTGATCGGACGGTCGGCTCCACCAGCTTCGTGCGTGCCCAGTAGTCGAGCTGCCGGTACGTGATCCCGGCGGCGCTACATGCCGTCGGACCACGGAAACCCGCGTCCTCGGCCACCGGCGCGAACTCATCGTCGAACAACAGGCCCTGGTCTCCGGCGGACTTGATCGCCGCCGCCTGGACCCCGTCTTCGGGTGCGTGCTTGTCGCCCTCGTAGTTCACGTCGTCTGCCTTCTTGTGTGAGTTACACCAACGGCATTACTCGTTCACGGTACGGGTGCGGTCGGCGGGGGTCAACGACTGAGCGTGTGCTGCGGCGTGTCGCGCCGGCCGCACTTCCAGCCAAGTCTCAATCTCAACCTGAGACTTATGGTTGAGGGCTGCGGCCGAAAGGACTATGCCAACCGGCGATGGACCTCCCCCAGGCGCTCGGTCCATCCGATGGCCTCCTCGGAGCCGACCGTTGTGCCCGAGAGTGACAGCAGTCCCTGGACCGCGACGGCAGGAAGTGTCTCGGCGAAGCCTTGGACGCCTCCGTAGCCGTCGATCACCTCGTCCCACCGGTCGGGCTCGACCGATGAGGTGACGAGCCAGGCGAGATCGCCGGCCGCTGGCGCCCAGCTGACGTCCTCCCAGTCGAGCAGGGCGATCTCCGTGTCGGCACTCGTCCGCATGTTCTGCAGGGCCGCGTCCCCGTGGATCAACGTCTTGGGGCCGGCATGCTCGCTCTGCGCCTCAGCCTCACGGACGCGACCGACGAGCCCTCGACCGAGGTCCTTGACTGGCGCTGGGCAGTCGGGGCGAGCCTCCAGCGCCGGGAACGACCTGTCGAACAACGCTCCGATCAGAGGGGTTGCCGCCGCCCCTGACTCGAGCCACGGCCAGCGTGCGAGCGCCTGCCCCTGCCACCTCGTGTGCATGAAGTGCAGGAGCCGCGCGGCGTCCAGCGGATCTGCTCCAGGCTGCCAGCTCGACAGGTCCTCCAGCTCCAGCAGAAAGCCGGTTGCTGCGGATTCGGCGCGGAAACACTCCGGCACCCGCACACCAAGAACGGGGGCGATCTCGAGGTAGAAGCGAACCTCCCGCTCGAACATCCCCAGCACAGCGGGGATCGAACCGGGAACGGCTACAGGACGACGCTTGACGAACGGCACAGGGACTCCTATCGACGACGCGACCGACGTCTCAGGAGTCCTTCTCAAAATCTTCTGGAGTGATCTCGTCGAGAAACTCTCGGAACTTCTCGACCTCGGCCTCCTCCTCGTCCGGTACACCGATCGAGGACTGTTCGAGCACCTCTTCAGTGCAGACGATCCGGGTGCCGGTCCGCAGTGCGAGTGCTATGGAGTCCGACGGGCGGGCCTCGACCTCGACGCCGGAGGCGAAGACGAGGACGGCGTAGAAGACGTTGCTCTTGACCTCGGTGATGCGGACTTCGTCGAGCTCGTCGCCCAGGGCGGCCACGAGGTCACGCATCAGGTCATGGGTCAGCGGCCGCGGCGGGACGACGCCCTGCTGGGCGAAGGCGATGGCCGTTGCTTCGACCGCCCCGATCCAGATGGGGAGATAGCGCGAGCCATCGACCTCACGCAACAGCACCAGTGGCTGGTTGGTGGGCATCTCGACCCGGACTCCGACGACATCCAACTCATGCACGCGGCAAGCGTACTCCGGCCGATGCAGCGGCGCGGTCGGCGACCTCAGCCTCGCAGCCCGTTCTTGACCAAGATGGTGTGCAGTCGGATCGACAGCACCGCGAGGTTACGCACCGTCTCCTCGACGCGCGCCTGGGCCGCCGGGTCATGCTGTCGTTGCAGCGGTGCGGCGATCTGGTCGAACAACCCGATCTCACGGTCCGCGGCGGTCTTGAACGCGCGCAGGTGCCGCGGCTCCACCCCGTATGCGGCGAGCTCGGCGACGGTCTTGGCGATGACGAGCGCGGCGCCATCGTAGTAGCTCTGGGCGCCGCGTCGTGAGATCAGGCCGTACTGCTCGATGGAGTCCATCAGCTCCTCGGAGATCTCCGCCGCCTTGATCAGCTCTGCCCGTGACAGGCGGAGCTCGGTCCCGGCGTGACGCAGTGAGTCGGCCGTGGGATAGCCGTCGTCGGCCAGAACGACCTTGGGAACCTGCAGGACGTCGCTGTGCGCCTCGCCAGGTTGCAGTCCGCGGTCGAGGTCGTCCAGCTTCTGGCGGATCACCCTCAACGGCAGGAACTTGTCCCGCTGCAGCACCAGAACGTAGCGGAGGCGTTCGAGATCCCGGTGCGAGAACTTGCGATAACCCGACGGGGTGCGGTCGGGCTCGACGAGGCCCTGGTCCTCGAGGTAGCGGATCTTGGAGATCGAGATGTCCGGGAAGTCACCACGCAGGTGCCCAAGGACCTCTCCGATGCTCATCCGCGACCTGGACGGCACCACCGCGGTCACGACGCTGAGCCGCCCAGACCTGCGCTGCTGGGGAAGTACACGAGGCGGTACTTGCCGATCTGCACCTCGTCGCGGCCGCTCAGCAGCACGTCGTCGATCCGGTCACGGTTGACGTACGTGCCGTTGAGGCTGCCCACGTCGACCACGTGATAACCGTCGGGGCCACGGCGAAAGACCGCGTGTCGCCGGGACACGGTGACGTCGTCCAGGAAGATGTCGCTGTCGGGGTGCCGACCGGCAGACACCTCATCGGTGTCGAGCAGGAAACGCGACCCGGCGCTGGGACCGCGCTGGACCAGCAGGAGTGCGCTACCCCCGGGCAGCGCTTCCACCGCGGACGCGTCGTCCTTGGTGAGCTCACCACCGCGGGTGTCGGGGTCGACCGACGACGGGATGGGGATGCTCGACGTCGTCTCGGCCGGGGAGTCGTGACCGCCCTCGTTCGTGGCAGACATAGTGGCTGACCTCCTTGACTGAAAGTCGTGCGGGACTCGGCCAGCGATCGAGCTGACTCTCAACGGTGACTGAAGGGTTGATACTTCCTGATTGAAACCTACGTGCCACGTCAAGGAGGGTCAACCGCCGGTCGTGCTACTGCGTCAAGGACGCTTCATAGGCCTGGGCGTCCATCAGTCCCGCCGTCGCGTCGTCGTCGTGGACACGCATCTTGACGAGCCACCCCTCCCCGTACGGATCGGAGTTGACGAGCTCGGGGTTGGCCTCCAACGCCTCGTTGCGCACCAGCACCTCGCCGGCGATCGGGGCGAATAGGTCGCTGACGGACTTGGTGGACTCGAGCTCACCGATGACCGAGCCGGCCTCGACACTGTCCCCGACCTGCGGCAGCGAGACGAAGACGATGTCGCCCAGCTGCTCTTGCGCATAGTCGGTGATGCCGACGGTCGCGGTGTCGCCGTCCACACGGACCCACTCGTGCCCGGGGGTGTACGTCAAGTCAGCAGGGAACACCTGGCACTCCTTCTGGGCGGCTCACGTCGACGGTTGAGCGTACTCTGGCTCGCGCGACTCGGCCAACGAGGTGATGTCGATGCTGTTGCGTACCGCTACCGATACCGACCCCCCGAGCGCCTCGACCTGATCGGCCAGGCCACCTCGGAAGATCATCGCCTCGCGCAAGGTGGTGGCCGAGCCGATGGCCTCGATCACGAACGGGCGGGTCAGCTCGCGGCCGTCGACCCGTACCTTGTTACCGTCGTCGACGAAGTAGCTCTGGGCGACGACCCTGCTCACCCCGTTGATCTGGATTGCTTCGGCGCCGGCGTCGCGAAGCTCCTCGACGGCGTTGAGCAAGGTCGAGGAGGAGACCGCGTTGTCGATGTCCTCGATCGTCACCACCACCCCTGGACCTGTCGCCCCGACGGTGCCGTTGAGAATCGCGAGGTTGTCGGCGTCCCGCTGGGCCTCGGTCTCGGCCACCTGCGCCCGGCGGTTCGTGGTGAGGAGCCGCTGACGCGTCTCGGTGAGCTCAGCGAGCTGCTGGTCCAGGCGGCCGCTCGCCGCGTCGAGGGAGTCCAGCAGCTGGACGAGGTCTCCGCGCCTCGCCCCGGCGTAGGAGTCGTCCTCGCTGTTCGTACGTGCCTGCACGACCGTTGCAAAGCCGAGGATCGCCAGCAGCACGGCAGCGACCACCTGGCCGCGCGCGGGCCGGGCGAAGGCGGCAGCGAGCAAGCGCTGGGCACCGGACTGCTGTTGGTCGGACACGTCACCCCTAGGCGTGGAAGATGTGCCGCCGGATGGCGGCGGCGTTGGCGAAGATCCGGATGCCGAGCACGACCACGACCCCGGTCGACAGCTGACCGCCGACGCCGAGCTGGTCACCGATGTAGACGATGACCGCGGCGATCAGGACGTTGGAGACGAAGGAGATGACGAAGACCTTGTCGTCGAAGCGTCCTTCGAGGTAGGCACGCAACGCCCCGAAGACGGCATCGAGCGCCGCAACGACGGCGATCGGCAGATAGGGCTGAAGCGGCATGGGCACGGTGGGCTGGAGCAACAACCCGGCGGTGACTCAGGCAACGAGCCCCAGCAGCGCTATCACGACGCGGTCCTGACCGGTGCGGCGTACCGGACCACTGTCCGGCTCTCGGCGGCCGCGGGCAGCTGGAGATCTGGACGGACGTCCGCGTCGAACCGCAACCCGAAGTTGGCCTCGAGGTTGGCCCACGTCAACCCCGCCGGCGTCTCCAGGAACCTGGCCTGCAGCGTTCTGGGATCGCCGACCGCCGTGACGGCGTACGGCGGGGTCAGGCTCCTGTAGTTCACCGTGATGGCCTCCCCGGCCGAGCGGATCGAGGACAAGGAGGTCAGGCGATGTTCGTTGATCGCCACCGCCTCGGCGCCGGAGAACCACAGGCCGTTGACCAACAGCTGCAGGTCCGAATCGAGAACCCGTCCACGGCTGTCCCTGTCGGCATCGCCGGCGTTGTCGACGATGATCCGGACGCCGGGCCCGGCGACCGGGACGGAGCCGGCCACGACTTGTTGTTGCTCGATCACCCCGCTGAGTGTCGCGTCGGTCGTGGTCTCCTGCAGGGCGGCGACATCACGCTGGAGCGTCGCGAGTGCCGCCTGGCGCTCGGACACGATGTCCTTCTCCTCGTTGACCTGGACGATCAGCGCAGCACGCTCGTTCTGCGACGCCGGCAGTGCGATACGGGTCTGGACCGCCGCGACGACGACGAGCGTGGCGAACAACGCCAGAACTGTCATGACCGCTACCTGTGATGCCGTGGTGGACCGCCCGCCGCCCTGGCGTCCGGCGACGGCGTAGTAGTCGTCGTCCATCGAGTGCTCGACGAGATTCTGCAGCAGCTCCATGGAGTCTCCGGGCCTGCTGCGCAGGGAGTTGCCACCGCTGCGTGGTCCGCCGGCTGAGGACATCACTCAGCGGGCGTCTGGAGCAGGGGCGGAGACGGGCGGGACTGACACCATCAGGCGACGTACCTGCCAGGCGTACAGCAGGCCGGCCCACCAGTAGAGGGAGACGCCCCAGATCGTGAAGGCCCACCCGAACACGCGCGCGAGGTTTTCCATGGTTCCGACCTCGCCGTCGGAGCCGGGATCGCCCAGCAGCAGCAGCGGGAAGGCGTAGAGAAGACCGGCTGTCGCAGCCTTGCCGAGGAAGTGCACGGGCAGGGAGCTGTAGCCACGGGTGCGCAGGAATGGGATCAGCCCGAACAGCAGGACGTCCCGCAGCGGCAGGATGATCGCGAGCCACCACGGGATGATGTCACGCATGCTCAGGCCGATGACGACAGCAAGGATGTAGAGGCGGTCGGCGACCGGATCGAGGATCGCGCCGATCTTGGAGGTCTGGTTTAGCTGGCGCGCCAGCTTGCCATCGAGATAGTCGGTGATACCCGAGACCATGAGGACGACGAGCGCCCATTCATCGGCTTCGGGACCCAGCACGAGCCACAGGAAGAGCGGAACGAGGAGAAGTCTGACAAAGCTCAGGGCGTTGGGGATCGTCAAGATGCGATCTTCGAACACGTCAATCCCTTCACGATGGGCACAAGCATTTGAACGCCCTGTTCAAGGGCAAGACTAAGTCATACGGCAGGACTCCGAGTGGCCGGAGCGCGAGACACGCTGGGGCAGCTTCTTGTCTGAGGGAACAAGGCTGTCAGGATGGTGGTTGAAACCCCATAGATCACAAATCAAACGACGGGCACGCGGTGCCCACAACCTTTGGAGGATGCGTGGCTGACTACAAACTTCCCGACCTGTCTTATGACTACGGGGCACTTGATCCCCACATTTCGGGTCGAATCATGGAACTCCATCACTCGAAGCACCACGCCGCATACGTGGCTGGCGCCAACCAGGCGCTCGAACAGCTCGCCGAGGCCCGCGACGCCAATGACTTCGGCAAGATCAACCAGCTCGAGAAGAACCTCGCGTTCCACCTCGGCGGCCACATCAACCAC
>JACCZT010000079.1 GCA_013695785.1 Nocardioidaceae bacterium
GAGGCACCGGTGACCAAGACTCCGCGTCCGAGAGCACTCATGCCAGCAAGGGTAGGACCCACCGCGACAACCAGAAATGTCGGAGGTCGGTGGCAGCATTATCGGCGTACGGGGGAAGGGGTCGATCGCAATGAGCGAGTGCAAGTTCGAGTGGTTCAGCGCCTACGTCGGGGCGTGCCTGGCGGAGTGGTACGAAGGGGTGCCGCCCGTCGACGACGACGGTGACTGGGTGATCAACTGCGTGCCGGGCACCATCTGGGTCCGCGCCGAGATGCGTCCGAGGTGGGCGGCGGAGGTGTTCGCCTACGCGGCGCACGGTGTCAAGCCGCGGGCGGCGGCGCTGCGGGAGGTCAACGACCTCAACATGCGGCTCTGCACCGCCAGTGTCTACATCGCGCCGAGTGGCACCGTCACCGTCAGGCAGCGCCTCGTGGCGGCCGCGGTTGATGGCGACACCATCGGCCAGGCGATCGCCTCCGTCGGCAACGTCGCCGAGGACGTCGGCATGCTGATGGCGGGCATGTTCGACGGCCACGCGCCGTTCGTGGTGGACACCGCCGACGCCGAGGGCACGTGAGCCCGCCGGCGTCGCCGGTTCCGCCGCGACCGCGCACCGGCGGTGACAGGATCGCGTCATGCCGATCCTGATGCCCGCGAGCCCTTCGTTCGCCAACAGCAGCGAACGAGTGGTGTGGGAGGCGCTGCGCGACCAGCTCGCCTCCAGCGACCTGCTGGTTGCCAACCTCCGCCTGTCGGACCGCGACCAGGACTACGAGTGCGACCTCGTCGTCGCGTTCGCCGACGCGGGGGTCGTGGTCGTGGAGGTCAAGGGCAGCTCCGTCCGGTGCGACGGCGGCACCTGGTGGATCCGGCGCAACGGCAAAGACGTCGTCATCGACCCGGTCGGGCAGGCCCGCAAGGCGCAGTACGCCCTTCGTACCTACGTCTGCGGCGACCCCCGGTGGGGGAGCCGCGGGTACGTCCGCTGGGCGCACGCAGTGGTGCTGCCGTACACCCCGGTCGACGACGCATTCGGGTTGCCCGATGCTCGCCGTTGGCAGGTCGCCGGAACCGCCGACCTGGCGAGGCTCGCGACGTTCCTGCGATCCATCGCCCTTGAGCAGGTCAACGACAAGGCGCTGCTCACGGTGGACGATGTGCTCGCGGTGCGGGACATCCTGCACGGAAGGATGTTGCCGCAGCGGGACCTCATCGGCGAGGCCGCGGAGCGCGAGGACATCGCCGACCGTCTGACCCAGCAGCAGGCCGTCGTCCTCGACGCCATCCGCCTCCTGCACCGGGTCGAGATACGCGGCGGCGCCGGCAGTGGCAAGACCTGGCTCGCGATCGAGCAGGCCCGCCGCCTCACCAAACAAGGCAAGCGGGTCGCGCTCACCTGTTACTCCCGCGGCCTGGCCGCCTGGATGCAGCGCCGGGTCGCCACGTTCTCCCGCAAGGAGCGGCCCGCGTACGTCGGTACGTTCCACGGCCTCGGACGCGAATGGGGTGCACCTGAGGGTAGCGACCTCGACAGCAACTTCTGGGAGGTCGAGATGCCTGCCCTGATGGTCTCCCTCGGCCGCGAGCAACCTCCGGGCAGGCTGTTCGACGCCTTGGTCGTCGACGAGGCGCAGGACTTCGCCGACGCATGGTGGCCGGCGGCGCTCGCCGCGCTTCGGGAGGAGGACGGCGGGCTCTACGTGTTCTCCGACGAGGGCCAGCGTGTGTTCTCGCGATTCGGGGGAGCACCGCCGGACCTGGTCCCGATCGTGCTCGACCACAACCTGCGCAACACCCGGCAGATCGCGATGACGTTCGAGGGACTCGCCCCGATCCGGATGCGCATCGGCGACCTCGACGGTCCCGATGTCGAGCTGGTCGCCTGTCGACCGGTGGACGCCCTCGACGTCGCCGACGACCAGGTCGACAAGCTGATGGACGCCGGCTGGCGGGCCGCCGACATCGCCGTGCTCGCAACCGGTGGCCGCCATCCCGAGCAGATCGCACGCCAGGAGGCCGGACAGGAGGCGTACTGGGCCTCCTTCTGGGACGACGAACAGGTCTTCTACGGCCACGTCCTCGGGTTCAAGGGACTCGAGCGCAACGCCGTCGTCCTCGCCATCAACGAGACCGAGCCGCGCGAACGCTCCCGCGAACGCCTGTACGTCGGGCTCTCCCGCGCCCGCGACCAGCTCATCGTCTGCGGCGACCCCGCCTACATCGCCACCGTCGGCGGCACCGCCGTTCTGCGGCGCCTGCAAGGCGAGTGAGCATTCTTCGTCACCGCGGACCGTACCGTCGCTGGAACTCTGTGATCGCCTGGGCATCGTCGACCGCCTCGAACGGTACGAGCTCGATGTCACCGCCGGCGTAGCAGTAGATGAAGTATCCACTGCCACCCACGACATCGCTCATGCCGAACAAGGCGCCATCAATACTCAACTCGGCGTTGCCGCCTGCAACTGCGGGTGCCAGGAAGTCCACGAGATCCCCCTGCGACCAGGAGGCCGTGGTGTACGTCGACGCGGTCAACGATCAGTGCGCGATCCTGCGCATGCAGGGCTGGTGCTTCTCGGTTGCCGTGGACGACGGACAGCCGCTACGTGGCTGCTCGTCCTGACCCGGCCGCAAACCCGAGGTCAGGTGGCGGCACGGCGTACCGCATCCACTGAGGCGGCGACGTCGTTGTCGTCGGTGCTCCAGTTGCTGACCGACACCCGGAGCACGTCGCGGTCGCGCCACCGCGAGCCAGACATCCAGGCCGTCCCATCAGCCAACAACCGCGCCGTGACCTCCCGAGTGCGGCTGTCGTCACCGAACGTGGCACACACCTGGGTGAACACCACGTCGTTGACGATCTCGGCGCCGTCGATGTCGGCAATGCCCTTGGCGAGTGCGCCGGCGTTGTGCGCCAAGAGGTCGACGAGGTCGGACACGCCGCTGCGCCCGAGGGAACGCAACGCCGCCCACACCGGTACGCCGCGCGCCCGCCTCGACAGCTCCGGAACCTTCTCCAGGGGATCACCGGGACCCTCTGTGCGCACGAGATAGCTCGACTGTGCGCCCATCGCCTTGCGCAGCGCATCTGGGTGTGCCACCACGACGATCCCGCAGTCGTACGGGACGTTGAGGGTCTTGTGCGCGTCGGTGGCCCACGAGTCGGCGCCGTCATGTCCGTCGACGAGATGGCGAAGGTGCGGCGACGCTGCTGCCCACAATCCGAACGCGCCGTCCACGTGCACCCAGGCGCCGTGCTCGTGCGCCAGATCGCAGGCCGCGCCCAGCGGGTCAAAAGCGCCCGAGTGCAGGTTTCCCGCTTGCAGACACACGATGGTCGGCACCTCGGCGCCGTCCAACGCCGCACCGAGCGCGTCGGCCGAGATGCGGCCCTGGTCATCGGCGGGCACCACCTGCGGCTCACCCAGGCCGAGGTACCGAAGCGCAAGGTCGATGGTGATGTGCCGCTCGGCACCCACCAGGACGCGCACGCGTGGCGCGCCGCTCAACCCGAGCCGATCGAGGTCCCAGCCGACGTTTTCGAGCACCTGCTGGCGGGCCGCTGCAAGCCCGGTGAAGTTGGCCATGGTCCCGCCAGTGACGAACCCGACGTCAGCGGTGTCCGGCAGTCCGAGCAGGTCGAGGACCCAGGTCGCGGCAGCCTCCTCCGCGGCGACGGTCCCCGGCGTCGCAAAGCGCATCCCATTGTTCTGGTCCCACGCGCTGGTCAGCCAGTCCGCGCCGAGGGCGGCCGGCAGCGTACCGCCGATGACCCAGCCGAAGAACCGTCCCGAGCCCATCGCCATCAGCCCCGGCTCTACACCGTCGGCAAGCAGGTCGATGACGTCGGCCGGGTCGATCGGGCCGTCCGGCAACGGCCCGCCGAGGCTGGCGAGGACACCGTCCGCATCCTGACGAGGCGGTATCGGCCTGTCCGGCAGCGCCGCGAGCCACTCCCGGGCCCGAGTCGAAGCTCGCTCCAACGCGGCGTCGTAAAGGTGGCCCGGCGCGCTCATGCAGCCACTGTGGCACCTGGGCGGTGCCGATGCCACCTACCTGTCAGCCTGCCCGCATAGCATCGCGGTGTGGTAACCCTCGACGTGCTCGCGAGCGACGCGGCGCTGCGCCGGCACTTCGACGTGCCGTCCTACGACCGGGGGATGGCGTACGCCCGCGGCGATCGGGTCGAGCACGTCGACGCCGCAGCCAACGTCTCCGGCTGGGTCGTGCAGGGCGCCGTCCGCGGCAGCGGCGTCACCGTCTACCAGACCGTCGTCTCGCTGCGCAGCGAGGGCCACGACCTCGAGCTGTACGCCGCCTGCTCGTGCCCGGTCTCGCGCGATTGCAAGCACGCCGTCGCGCTCGTCGTCGCCGCCCGCGACCGGCAACCCCCCGAGCCGACCGAATCCACACCCGCCACCTGGGACCACACGCTCGGCTCCCTTCTGGACGAGCTCGACGCCGAATCCACAGACGCCCGCCGCGACGCGACACCACTCGGCCTCCAGGTCGAGCTCACCCGCCCCCGGCTCGCCGACGCACGACGCACCCGCTGGTTCAGCGGCGCCGAACCGGCTCGCGGTCGCCTCCGGCTACGGCCCGTCCTGCGCGGCCGTTCCGGGCGCTGGGTGCGATCGGGCATCTCCTGGGGCGACTTCGGCCACACCTACCATCGCCTCGCCGTGCCCGACGAGCATCTCGCCGTCGCCCGCGAGTTCCTCATCGCCCAGCGCGCCACCTCCGGTCACCTGTACGGCAGCGTCGGCCCCGACATCGAGCTGGCGGCGTTCGGCCCCGGCCTGTGGCGCCTGCTGCAGCGAGCCAGCGAGGTCGGGCTTCCCTTGGTGCCGGCCGGAGCCCTCACCGGCCTGCACGCCGCGACTACCCACGCAGTGCTTCGCCTCGACCTCGCTCAAGCCGACGGCCCGCTGTCCGTACGAGCCGGCGCCGAGCTGGGCGGAGCCTGGACCGACGCCGAAGACGTCGAGCTCCTCGGCGACCCGGCCCACGGCGCCATCTTGTGGTCACGCACCGACGACGCCGACGACTCCTGGTCGGTCACGCTCGCCCCGCTGGACCGCCCGGCACCTGCGGCCCTGCGACGCCTCCTCGACGACCACGCCGCGCTCGACGTACCAGCGGAGGAGGGCGACGACCTGCTCACCTCCTACGTCCCTCGTCTGCGCCGCCACGTCGCGGTCGGGTCCCGCGACGGCACCGTCGACGTGCCCGAGCCCGCCGCCCCCCGGCTGACCCTCGAGGTCACCTGGCACAGCGCCGGCGACGTCCACCTCGCCTGGTCCTGGCGCTACCGGGTGGGAGAAACCGACCGCGTCTACCCCCTCGACCGGGAGCCGGCCGAGCACGGACTGCGCGACCCCAGGGCCGAGACGGACGTCCTGACCCGCCTCCGCCTCACCGACGCCCAGGCCAGCGTGCTCGCCACCGCCGCCGACGCCCGCCTCGTACCGGAGCAGCGGCTACGCGGCGCCGACGCTGTCGAGCTCGCCGAGCAGGTGCTGCCCGCGCTGCGCGAGTCCGACCAGCTCGACGTCATCATCGTCGGCGAGCAACCCGACTTCCGCGAGGCTGCCAGCACACCGGTGGTCTCCTTCGCCAGCGTCGATCACGGCAGCGACCCCAACCGGCGCACCGACTGGCTCGACCTCGAGGTCGTCGTCACCGTCGACCACCGGTCGGTCGGCCTCGCCGCCCTGCTCGAGGCAATAACCCTCGACCAGGACCGGGTGATCCTGCCCGACGGACTCTGGATCAGCCTCGACCACCCCGAGCTCGACCGGCTCGTCCGCCTCGTCGGTGAGGCCCGCGAGCTGCACGACGCGCCCGGCGACGGCATCCGGGTATCCCGCCACCAACCGGGTCTGTGGGAGGAGCTCGACGAGCTCGGTGTCGTCGACGAGCAAGCCGCGCGCTGGGTACGCGCCGCCGCCGGCCTCCGCGACGTCGCCGCGCTGCCCGAGGTCGCCCACCCGTCCGGGTTGCTGGCGACGTTGCGGCCGTACCAGCACGACGGGTTCCGGTGGCTCACCCTGCTGTGGCAGACCGGGCTCGGCGGCATCCTCGCCGACGACATGGGCCTGGGCAAGACCGTCCAGACGCTCGCGCTCATCGCGCACGCGCGCCCGTCCACCAGCGCACCGTTCCTCGTCGTCGCGCCCACCAGCGTCGTCAGCACCTGGGCCACCGAGGCACGTACCTTCACCCCAGGCCTGCGCGTCCGCACCATCACCGAGTCACACGCTCGCCGCCGCGCGAGTCTCACCGACATCGCCGCCGACGCCGACATCGTGGTCACCACCTACACCCTGGTCCGGCTCGAGGCCGACGCCTACGCCGCACTGCCCTGGGCCGGACTGGTCGTCGACGAGGCGCAGATGGTCAAGAACCACCAGTCCAAGACGCACCAGGCCGTACGCCGGCTGGCCCAGCCATTCACCCTCGCCGTCACCGGCACCCCGCTGGAGAACAACCTGATGGAGCTCTGGGCGCTGCTGTCCCTGACCGCGCCTGGGCTGTACCCGCATCCCGGCCGATTCACCGAGCAGGTCGCCCGTCCGATCCAGAACGCCGGCGACGCCGACGCTCTCGCCCGGCTGCGCAGCCGCGTACGCCCGTTCATGCTGCGGCGCACCAAGGAGGTCGTCGCCGCCGACCTGCCCGCCAAGCAGGAACAGGTGCTCGAGGTGACCCTCGGCCCGCGACACCGCAAGATCTACGACACCCACCTGCAGCGCGAACGCCAACAGATCCTCGGCCTCGTCGAGGACGACGTCGACAAGCACCGGCTCGCGATCTTCCGCTCGCTCACCCGCCTGCGCAGATTGAGCCTCGACGCGTCGCTGATCGACGACGCCTATGCCGGTGTCGCGTCGGCCAAGATCGACGTGCTCGTCGAGCACCTGCGCGAGGTCGCGGCCGAGGGCCACCGAGCGCTGGTGTTCAGCCAGTTCACCGGGTTCCTGGAGCGTGTACGCACCCGGCTCGACGCCGAGGGCATCGCCTACTCCTACCTCGACGGCCGCACCCGCGACCGGCCGAGGGTGATCGAGGCCTTCAAGACCGGTGACGACCCGGCGTTCCTGATCAGCCTCAAGGCCGGCGGCGTGGGGCTCACCCTCACCGAAGCCGACTACTGCTTCCTGCTCGACCCGTGGTGGAACCCCGCCGTCGAGGCCCAGGCCGTCGACCGCACCCACCGCATCGGCCAGCGACGCCGGGTCATGGTCTACCGCCTTGTCGCCACCGACACCATCGAGGAGAAGGTCATGGAGCTCAAGGCGCGCAAGGCCGAGCTGTTCGCGAGCGTCGTCGACGGCGACGGCTTCGGGTCCGCCGAGCTCACCGGCGACGACATCGTCGAGCTCCTCGACTGATCAGGCATCGATGACGCCCGCCGCCCGCGCGGCTCGGGCATACGCCTGCGCGAGCGATGCCACGCTCTCGTGGGCGTTGAGACCGCTCGGGTTGGGTACGACCCACAGCTCGGCAGCGGCGAAGTCCTCGGGCTGTCGCCCCGGCCGCGCCTTGGGTCGGTCGAACGCCAGCCGGTACGCCGTCACGCCCGCGACCGCCACCACGCGCGGACGCTCGCGTACCACCAGCTCGCGGAGGTGTACGACACCCGCACGCAGCTCGGCGGCGGTCAGCTCGTCGGCACGCGCGGTAGCCCGGGGCACCAAGTTGGAGATGCCGATCCCGCGGGCGATGAGGTACGCGCGGTCGTCGTCGGTCATGCCGGAGGCCGGGTCGATGACCCGCTCGATGATGCCGGCCCGGTGCAGCGCGGGATAGAAGCGGTTGCCGCGCCGCGCGAAGTGCGCCTGCACGGCGGCGGTCCACAGGCCTGGGTTGATCCCGACGAACAGCAGCCGCATGTTCGGGCCGGCGAGGTTTGGTACGGTCACGCCGTAGAACGCCTCGAGCTCGGCGCGGCTGAATCTGGCCATGGTTGCATCCTGCAGGACGACCGAAAGGTTGGTATGTCTGACGCAACAGGTACACCGGGCAGCGGTCAGAACGAGCCGTCGACGCACAACACCGGTTCGGCGGTCGGAACGGAGCAGCTCGCGTCCCGGCTCAGCGAGCTGGCGCGGTCCCTGCAGCAACAGAACGAGCCTGACGACATGCTCGAGGAGATCGTCTCCGCCGCGGTCGCCCTGATTCCCGGTGTCCAAGAGGGATCCGTCAGCGTGGTCCTCAACCGCAAACACGTGTCCTCACATGCAGCATCGGGTGATCTGCCGCGCGCGGTGGATGCGATCCAGCAGGAGATTGGCCAAGGTCCGTGTCTCGATGCCGTCTACGAGCACCACACGGTCCAGGTGCCGGACATGCGGACCGAGCAACGATGGCCGCTGTTCGCGCAACGGGCGTACGAGGCGGGCGCGGGAAGCTTGCTGGCGTTCCAGCTGTTCGTCGAGGGCAACAACCTCGGCGCGCTGAATCTTTACTCCTACGAGGTCAACGCCTTCGACGACGACTCCGAGCACATCGGCATGCTGTTCGCCTCGCACGCATCGGTCGCCTACGCCGAGGTGCAGAAGGTCGAGCAGCTCGATCGCGCTGTCACGACCCGCGACCTGATCGGCCAGGCTAAGGGCATCGTGATGGAGCGCTTCGACATCAACGGAAACCAGGCGTTCAACCTGTTGACCCGGATCAGCAGGGACACCAACCGAAAGCTCCGTGACATCGCCGAAGAGCTCGTCGAGAGGCGCGAGCTCGACGAGATCCCGCGCCACGAGCGCGACTGAGGCGCGCGGCCGCCGCTAATTGGTCCGAGTGCTGTAACCCCGGATGCGACGCGGGGCTCTTCATATCCACCCGCGGGACCGGTGTCCTTCGCCGATGTATAAGTTCTAGACGACCGCCGATGCCAAGGATCAACGGCACACGTTGGAGGTCCTGCTAGACGTGAACATGAATGTGGCGGAGGCGTCTCGGATCTTGCACTTTCACTACAACACGCTCAGGTACCGAATCGCCAAGCTCGAAGGCCTGGTCGGTCCGTTCACCACCGACCGGAACCTGCTGCTTGAGCTGGCGCTGGCTCTGTGGGTCTTTGAGTACCAAGAAGCTGAAACTTCGTAGTGGGGCCGCGTCGCCCCCGACGCGGTGCCGGTCAGTCGGGCTGCAGGACGGACAAGATGTTGCCGGCCGGGTCCTTGAACCACGCGATCAACGGCCCGCCGCGGCGGAAGATGCCCTTCGCGTCGGTCTCTGTCGGCATCCCGCTGTAACGCTCGAAGGTCACGCCTCGCTCGGTCAACGCGTCGACCGTTGTCTCGATGTCCTCGAC
>JACCZT010000174.1 GCA_013695785.1 Nocardioidaceae bacterium
GAGCCCAGTGATCTGCGGTCCCTGGACGAGGAGCAGCTGACGTCGCTGGCCGAAGAGATCCGCGAACGACTGATCGACGCGGTCGCCGCCAACAGCGGCCACCTCGGCCCTAATCTCGGCGTCGTCGAGCTCACGCTGGCACTGCACCGCGTCTTCGACTCCCCGCGTGACAAGATCATCTTCGACACCGGCCACCAGGCGTACGTGCACAAGATGCTCACCGGGCGCGCGGGCATGTTCGACAACCTGCGCCAGGAGGGTGGCCTCTCGGGCTACCCGAGCCGCGCCGAGTCGCCCCACGACCACGTCGAGAACTCCCACGCCTCCACCAGCCTGTCGTACGCCGACGGCCTCGCCAAGGCCAACGAGCTCCTCGGCAACGACGACCACGTCGTCGCGGTGATCGGCGACGGCGCCCTCACCGGCGGCATGGCGTGGGAAGCGCTCAACAACATCGCCGCCGACAACGACCGCAGGCTGGTCGTCGTCGCCAACGACAACGGCCGCTCGTACTCACTCAC
Organism: Nocardioidaceae bacterium; assembly: GCA_013695785.1. GTDB lineage: Bacteria > Actinomycetota > Actinomycetes > Propionibacteriales > Nocardioidaceae > JACCZT01. The sequence continues at coordinate 522 of JACCZT010000174.1, forward strand.
CGTGGGGGGCTTGGCCAACCACCTGACGTCCCTGCGGACCAACCCGCACTACGAGCCCACCCTCGAGCTGATCAAGGACCGGCTCACCCGCACACGGCTGGTCGGACAGCCGACGTACGAGGCTCTGCACGCGATCAAGAAGGGGCTCAAGGACGCACTCGCGCCGCAAGGCATGTTCGAGGACCTCGGCCTGAAATACCTCGGCCCGATCGACGGTCACGACCGCTCGAGCCTCGAGCAAGCACTGGCCCAGGCCAAGAAGTACGCAGGCCCGGTGCTCGTCCACGTCCTGACCACCAAGGGCAAGGGCTACGACATCGCGGTCGCCAACGAAGAGGACCAGATGCACCAGGCGAAGGCCTTCGATCGCCTCACCGGCAACGCGCTGGCGATCGAACCCGCCTCCTGGGGCTCGGTGTTCCGCGACGAGGTCGTGCGGATCGGGGACGAGCGACCTGACGTCGTCGCGATCACCGCCGCGATGCTCTACCCGACGGGGCTGGACGCATTTGCCGACAAGTTCCCCGATCGCGTCTTCGACGTCGGCATCGCCGAGCAGCACGCCGTGACCAGCGCCGCCGGTCTCGCCATGGGCGGGCTGCACCCGATCGTCGCCGTCTACGCAACCTTCCTCAACCGCGCCTTCGACCAGGTCCTGATGGACGTCGCCCTGCACGAGTGCGGTGTCACCTTCGTGCTCGACCGAGCCGGCGTCACCGGCGACGACGGAGCCAGCCACAACGGCATGTGGGACATGTCGCTGCTGCAGATCGTCCCGCGTCTGCACCTCGCCGCGCCGCGTGACGCCAGCACGTTGCGCGCGTTGCTGCGCGAGGCGGTCGCCATCGAGGACGCCCCCAGTGTCGTCCGGTACGCCAAGGGCTCGGTGTGCGACGACATCGCCGCCGTCGACCGCATCGCAGGCATCGACGTCCTGCTTCGCGACGACGAGACCGACGTACTCGTCCTGGCAGTAGGTGCGATGGCCGGGACCTGCCTCGTGGCCGCCGAGCAGCTACGTGCTGCCGGCATCGGCGTCACCGTGGTCGACCCACGCTGGGTCAAGCCGCTCGACCCCGCGCTCGCCGCGCTCGCCGCGGCGTACCGCCTCGTCGTGAGCGTCGAGGACAACGGCCGGGTCGGCGGGGTCGGCGCAGCGCTGACCGCGCTGCTGCAGGACGCCGGCGTCACCACCCCGGTACGGGTCCACGCCGTCCCCCAGGAGTTCCTCGACCACGCCAAGCGCGGCGTCATCCTCGAGCGCGTCGGCCTGACCGGCGACGCGATCGCCGCCGACACGCTCACCCGGCTCGGAGTGGATGCGTAGGACGCTGGTCCACCGTAGGGTGCAGCAAGAGCCGCGAGCCAGGAGCGTGACCGTGAGCAACTCCAGCCTTACCCGCACCAAGTCCGTCGAGCAGTCGATCCGCGACACCGAGGAACCCGAGCACCAGCTCAAGAAGAACCTCGGAGCACTCGACCTCGTGATCTTCGGCGTCGGCGTCATCATCGGCGCCGGCATCTTCATCTTCACCGGTCAGGTCGCCGCCAGCAGCGCCGGTCCCGCTGTCTCGGTGTCGTTCCTGATCGCCGGGGTCGCGTGTGCGCTGGCCGCGCTCTGCTACGCCGAGCTCGCCTCCACGGTCCCGGTCGCCGGGAGCGCGTACACGTTCTCGTACGCGACGTTCGGCGAGCTGGTGGCCTGGACCATCGGATGGGACCTCGTGCTGGAGTTCACCGTGGGATCCGCCGCGCTCGCCTCGGGCTTCTCGGGCTACCTGGCCACCCTTCTGGACGGCACCGCCTTCGAGCTACCGGCATCGCTCTCCTCAGCCGCGACCGGCTACGTCGACATTCCGGCCATGATGATCGCGCTGCTCGTGATGGGGATCCTGATCGCCGGGATCAGATTCTCCAGCCTCTTCAACCAGGTGGTCGTCGCGATCAAGCTCACCGTCGTCGCGATCGTCATCGTCGCCGGCATCGGGTACATCACGGCTGACAACTACAGCCCCTTCATCCCGCCGTCGGAGCCGAGCGGTGACAGCGGAGCAGCCGGGTTCATGCAATCCCCGTTGATCTCCACGCTCCTCGGCCTGGACCCGGCGGTGTACGGGGTCGCCGGCGTGATCTCGGGAGCCTCCATCGTCTTCTTCGCCTTCATCGGGTTCGATGTCGTGGCCACGACGGCCGAGGAGACCCGCAACCCCCAGCGCGACGTCCCGATCGGCATCCTGGGCTCACTCGCCATCGTCACGGTCCTCTACGTAGCGGTCAGCCTGGTGATCACCGGCATGCAGGACTATCGCGACATCGACCCGTTGGACGCCGCGCCGCTGGCGACGGCGTTCGACGCCGTCGGCGTCTCCTGGATCGGCAACGTGATCTCCGTCGGTGCGTGCATCGGCCTGACGGTCGTGGTGATGATCTTGATGCTCGGCCAGACCCGGGTCGCCTTCGCGATGGCTCGCGACGGACTGCTTCCGACCAGCCTCGCAACGGTCCATCCGAAGTACGGCACGCCGTACCGCATCACGCTCATCACCGGCGTCGCCGTCGCCCTCATCGCCGGTTTCGTGGACCTCACGACGCTGTCCACCTTGGTCAACATCGGCACGCTCTTCGCCTTCGTGCTGGTGAGCATCGGCGTCGTCCTGCTACGGCGCAGCCGACCGGACCTGCCGCGCGCGTTCCGGGTGCCCGCCGCCCCGGTGGTGGCCGTCCTCGCCAGCGTCTCGTGCATCTACCTGATGCTTAACCTCAGCGGCGAGACCTGGATCCGGTTCGTGGTCTGGATGGCTCTGGGGTTCGTCGTCTACTTCCTCTACGGGCGTTCGCACAGTCGGGTGGGCCGCTCGGCCGACGCAGAGAGGACACCGGCCGCGTAGGCTGGAGCCCAGGCCACGGCACGGGAATCGACCACCGGGTCGCAGCGTTGGGAGCAGTGATGAGCCGTTTCTCGGAATACCTCGCCAAGGCGCGACGCTCGCCGTCGCGCCGCCCCGAACGCCTACCGTCCGGCACCCGCCCCACCCTCGTCTACGCGCTGGACGGCTTCCTCGGTGCAGGGTCCGCGCCCCGGCTGGCCGCGTCGCACCTCCTGGACGACGACGACGGTGAGGTGCTGGCCAGCCTCGACGTCGATGGCTACTACGACTACCGCGCCCGGCGTCCGCCGATGGTGTTCGACCGCGACCGCTACGCCGACTACGAAGACCCGACCCTGCAGGTCCGGCTCCAAAAAGACGCGGTCGGCACTCCGTACCTGCTGCTCTGCGGCCCCGAACCGGACTTCCGCTGGGAGCAGTTCGTGGCCGACGTGCACGACGTTATCGAGGAGTACGACGTCGACCTGAGCGTCGGCATCGGTGCCGTCCCGATGGGGGTGCCACACACCCGACCGCTTGTCATCACCGCACACGGCAACCGCAAGGAGCTCGTCGACCGGCGCAACCTGTGGTCCGGGCAGCTCATGGTGCCGAGCAGTGCGCAGGCGCTGCTCGAGCTGCGACTGGGCGAGCTGGGCCACGACGCGGTCGGGTACGTCGTCCACGTCCCCCACTACCTCGCGCAGGTCGAGTACCCCTCGGCCGCTCTCGCGCTGCTCGATGCCGTGAGCCAACGCAGCGGACTGCAGTTCGACCTGGAGGCACTGCAGCTGAGCCAGGCCGAGGCGCTCGTCGACATCGAGAAGCAGATCGCGGACCAGGACGGCGGCGCGGTTCTCGCCGGTCTGGAGGAGCAGTACGACGCGTTCACCCGCGGCGCCAACGAGTCGTTGCTCGCATCCGATGAGGACCTGCCCAGCGGCGAGGAGCTCGGTCGGCAGTTCGAGAGGTTCCTGGCGCGCATCGACAAGCGCGAACAGAGCGACTGAGGCGCAGGTGCCCGCATCAGTCGAAGAGCTCGTCCGGCTGCTGGAGCTGGAGAAGCTCGAGGAGGATCTCTACCGCGGGGCGCAGCCCGCGTCGTCGGCGCTGCCCCGCGTCTACGGCGGGCAGGTTGCCGCGCAGGCGTTGATGGCCGCGTGCAACAGCGTCCCGGCCGGTCGTCACGTGCACTCCTTGCACTCGTACTTCCTGCTGCCGGGCGACCCGTCGATCCCGATCGTCTATGACGTCGAACGCATCAGGGACGGCGGCTCGTTCAGCACCAGGCGCACGTCGGCGCGCCAGCACGGGGCGATCATCTTCTACCTGACCGCGTCCTTCCACAAGCACGAGGCGGGCTTCGACCACCAGGAGTCGATGCCGGACGTACCCGCGGTCGAGGACGCCGTGCGCCTGGAGGACCTCGGCGGCGGCAAGGGCGCCGACCGAGCTCGCCGGTGGATGCAGGAGTGGGCGGCCCTCGATGTGCGCTACATCGGTGACAACCGTCCCGCCGACGAGGCGGCAAGGGCGCAGGACCCGGCGGTCCAGCGTCTGTGGTTCCGCGCCAAGGGTCAGCTGCCCGCGGACGCCGCTCTCAACGCGTGCGTGCTGACGTACGCGAGCGACCTGACGCTGCTCGGCTCCTCGCTGGTCCCGCACGGAGTCGTCATCGGTTCACCTGCGGTCCAGGCCGCGTCGCTCGACCACGCCGTGTGGTTCCACCGCGAGGTCCACGTCGACCAGTGGTTGTTGTACGACCAGAGCTCGCCGTCGGCCTCCAACGCCCGGGGTCTGGCGATCGGCAAGGTCTTCGACCAGACCGGCCGCCTTGTCGCCACCGTCGCCCAGGAGGGCCTGATCCGCCCCATCACCCGCTGACCCGTCATCCGCAGGTCTTGGGGGCCGGTCACTCGAACGGCGTGACGCGCCCGACGAGATGGGTCGGAGCAGGGCGGTCTTCGCGCGGTGGGCCGACGACGCCGAACTCGGTGGCTCCCGGCGCGCGCCGACTCCCGAACGTCACCGAGGTGGGAAGCAGGACCGGTTTCTTGAACTCGACGTCGACCCGGTACGAGCGCGGCAGCCGCCCCTCCAGCGCTGCCAGGCAACGCGCCTTGGCCCACATGCCGTGGGCGATCTGGCGAGGAAACCCGAACGCCTTGGCGGTCAGCGCGTACATGTGGATCGGGTTGCGGTCACCGGACACGGCCGCATAGCGACGGCCTAGGTCGGCCGGCAGTCTCCAGCGAACCGGACCCTTCGGTGCCTGGAGGTCAGCGAGCGGCGCGGTCCCGTGCTCCTCCCCGCCATCGCCGCTCCGGGCGAGCAACGTCATCGTCTCCTCCCACACGCGGCTGCCGCCGACATCGATGGTGCTGACCAGGTCGACGAGCCGGCCCTTGGGATGGGGACGCACGTCCGCGGCGGTCACACCGACGTCGAGGACGTCTTCGACCGTCAACGGCCGGTACTGGGTGATCGAGTTGCGCAGGTGCACCATGCCCATCGGCGCGAACGGGAACGCGGTGTCGCACATCAACGTCAGCTGCAGGCCGAACGCCGCCAAGTGGGGATAGGTCGCGGGTAGCAAGGCGCCGAGTGAGAAGCCGCACACGTCGGCGTACGCGGCCAGGTGTGAGGGGTCGGTACGTACCCCCGTCCGGGTCAGCAGCAGTTCCGGCACGTCTCCGCGCGCGTGCCGGCAGCCCGGCAGCGTCCCGACGACGGGAAGTGCCGGCAGAGCCGCCTTGAGGTACAGCCGCAGCGTCGACGGCTCGCCGTCCAGCTCCCGGGTGGTCACGCTCACGCACCGAGCAGGCTCTGGCCGCACACGCGGACAACGT
>JACCZT010000189.1 GCA_013695785.1 Nocardioidaceae bacterium
CCGGTACGTCGCCGGCTCGTACCGGCGGCGGCGGCGCTGCCGTCGGTGTTCGCGGCAGTGGTCAACGAGCTGGCGCGGCCGGCATGACGGCGCCACGAAGCACGCCGGCGGCGTACCCACTCGAACACGTGGTGCTGCTCGACGAGGCGGGCAACGCGATAGGCACCGCACCGAAGCAGGACGTGCACCACGGCGAAACCCCGCTGCACCTTGCGTTCTCGTGCTACGTCTTCGACGCCCACGTCAACGTGCTCCTGACGCAGCGTGCTCTGGCCAAGCGGACGTTCCCTGGGGTGTGGACCAACACGGTGTGCGGCCATCCGGCCGCGGGCGAGGGGCTCGCTGACGCGGTACGGCGCCGAGTGGGCCAGGAGCTCGGGCTCGTCCTGTCGGACCTGCGGCTGGTGCTGCCGGCTTTTCGCTACACAGCGGTGATGGACAACGGCGTCACCGAGAACGAGATGTGCCCTGTGTTCGTCGCCCGCACCGGCGACTCCCCCGACGCCGACCCGTTGGAGGTCGAGTCGACCTCTTGGCAGCCGTGGACCGCCTTCAGCGCCGACGTCCTCGCTGGGCGCATCGCGGTGTCGGCGTGGTGCGCCGAGCAGGTACGCGAGCTGGTCAGCATCGGGCCGGACCCGCGCACCTGGCCCGCCGGCGACCCGGCGCTGCTGCCCCCGGCCGCGCGCTGACCCTCGACCCACCCGCTCCGTCCCCATGCTGAGACTTACGGACGTTCGTTCACAAGGCGGCGTGTCGCGCTCAAATCGTCAGTCCCAGCGAGTCGGACGTAAGGCTCACGGCCGACGGCGTCCCCTCTGGGTCAGAGCTCGACCACGACGTGCTCGTTGGGCACGCAGTGCGTCATGACCCTGCCCTCGACGTCACGCGAGCCGTTCTTGCCGAGGTTGGCCGCGCGCTCCAGCTCGACGTCACTCAGGGTCTGCGACGCCAACGGCTCCAGATGGCGCACGTCATCGGGCGCGATGCTGAGCCCCTCGCCGACGCGAAGCCCGAGCTCGTCCTCGCACATCAGCAGGTGCCAGACCATCCGCTCCTGGATCGGCCGGTCGCACTGGCCGATGGCGCCGACGAGGTTGTCGACCAGGTCGTCCTTCTCCCACTGCTCCGACAGCAGGTAGCGCTCGCCGGCCTGCTGGTAGTCGTTGGTCCGCGAGATCCGCTTGCGGGTGAGCCGGCCGGTGATCTCCGGTCCCTGCTCGTCGTGGGTCGGGTACGTCGCCTCCCGCAGGCCGCCGGTGATCGACGGCTCGTAGTTGACGTGCGGGTTGGTGCCGCTGTTGTCGACGGCGTACGCCATCTGGCCGTCACGCTGGTTGGTGCTGACCGATGCGTTCTTGGCCTGGTTGACCGGCAGCTGCAGGTAGTTCGGCCCGACGCGGTGGCGCTGGGTGTCGCTGTAGCTGAACGTACGACCGACGAGCATCTTGTCGTCGGAGAAGTCCAGTCCGTCGACGAGCACCCCCGTCCCGAACGCGATCTGCTCGTTCTCGGCGAAGATGTTCTGCGGCGCCCGGTTGAGCTGCATGGTGCCCACATGGCGCAGCGGGAACTCGTCCTCGGGCCACACCTTGGTGTCGTCCAGCGGGTCGAAGTCGAGCTCGGGGTGGTCGTGGTCGTCCATCAGCTGCACGTGCAGGTCCCACTCGGGGTAGTCGCCCCGGTCGATCGCATCGTAGAGATCCATCGTGTGGGCGCCCAGCTCGTACGCCTGCACTGCGGCGGCATCCGATGCCGTCCAGCTCTTGACACCCTGCTTGGGCAGCCAGTGGTACTTCACCAGCTTGGTGTCGCCGACCCGGTTGACCCACTTGTAGGTGTTGACGCCGAAACCTTGCTGGAAGCGGTAGCTGGCGGGCAGCCCCCGAGGGCTGAAGACGAGCAGGATCATGTGCATGGACTCCGGCGACTGCGAGACGAAGTCGAAGACCCGGTTGGGCACCTGGCGCTCGAACGTCACCGGGTCCGGCTTCTGGGAGTGGATGAAGTCGGGGAACTTGACGGCGTCGCGGATGAAGAAGACGCCGAGGTTGTTGCCGACGAGGTCCCAGTTGCCGTCCTCGGTGTAGAGCTTGATCGCAAATCCGCGCGGGTCACGCGCGGCCTCGGAGGAGTCGCGACCGCCAGCGACGGTGGAGAAGCGGATCGCCAGGTCGGTCTGCTTGCCGGCTTCGGCGAAGAGCTTGGCGCGGGTGTACGTCGCGATCGGCTCGTCGCCGACCGTGCCCGTCGCGGTGAAGTGTCCGTACGCCAATGCGCCGCGGGCGTGCACGACCCGCTCAGGGATGCGTTCGCGGTCGAAGTGGCTGATCTTCTCCAGGAACTGGTAGTTCTCGAGTGTCGCGGGACCGCGTTCGCCGACCGTGCGCTGGTTCTGGTTGTCATACACCGGGTGGCCCTGCCGGTTGGTGAGCACGGCGCGGTCGTCACCCTCGCCGGCACCCTTGCTCGACACGTCGGTCATCTCGTACGTCCCTCCATCGGTGTGGCCCCCGTACGGCTACCCTCGCACGTTACTCACTCAGACCAAGCGGCGCAGCGCGGAAGTGGAGAGCTGGGCGCGGCACGTCACTGCGTCTGCAGGAACGCCTTGTCGGCACAAATACCGACGAGCTCGTACGTGGACGCGCCCAACGCGAAGGTGTCGCCAATCTCGACGTGCTCGGCCGCAGCCGTCTCCGCCGCCGCCGCCTGACCGAGGCTGAACCGTACGTACGGCGGATCGTCGTCGGCGATGGAGGCGATCCGCACCGCGTTGCCGTCATCCATGCGACCGTCGACGCCAGCCATGACGCCCTGCCCGGTCTGGCTGCCGCTGCAGGAGCCACTGTCCACCGGACCGTCTTCTGTGCAGCCGGCGAGGCCGGCCACCGCGACCAGCCCCACGCCGGCGAGGAGTCGGCTACTCACTCCATGAGGTCATGCAGTGATTCCGGGCCGGCTGGCAGGATTGGAGTATGACTGCTGGCCGGGACGTCGCGTGAGGATGGTGGCGATGTCGCGCAGGCAGCTGATCGGCGCGCTCGGGCTCGGCGGTGCGACGCTCGGAACCGCGGCACTCGCGGCATGTTCGCCCGCGGGCGAGGGCACGAGCCCCGCAGCGAGCACCACCCCGCCGACCCACGGCGACAGCGGCGGCCCCACGCGGTACGCGTACGGCGCCGACCCCTCGCAGTACGCCGACCTGTACCTGCCTGGCGGCGACGCCCCACGCGGCACGGTGGTGATGATCCACGGCGGCTTCTGGCGGGCGACGTACGGCGCGTATCTGCAGGTGCCGACGGCGCAGGACCTGGCCGCACGCGGCTGGACCGTGTGGAACCTGGAGTACCGACGGTTGGGCAACGGCGGCGGCTGGCCGGAGACCTTCGACGACGTGGCCGCCGGCGTGGACCGTCTGCGCACGCTCGCCGAGGACGTGCCCGGGCTCGACCTCGGCGGTGTGGTGGCGATGGGCCACAGCGCCGGGGGACACCTGGCGACGTGGCTCGCCGGCCGGCGCGGGCTCCCGGTCGGCGCTCCGGGTGCGTCGCCGAAGGTCGAGATCTCCGGTGTGGTCAGTCTGGCCGGCGTCGTGCAGCTCGCTCTCGCAGCCGAACGCGGCATCGGCAACGGTGCGGTGCTCGACCTGATGGGGGGGCCGCCGGACACCCGCGCGACGCGGTACGCCGTCGCCGACCCGGTGCAGCAGATTCCGGTCGGTGTACCGGTGCGCTGCGTGCACGCGCGCGGTGACGCAAGCGTGCCGATCGGACAGAGCATCGGGTACGTCGAGGCGGCGCGTGACGCTGGTGGGGACGTGCGCCTGGTGAAGGTGCCCGGCGACCATTTCGCGCCGATCGACCCGGCGAGCCGGGCGTGGCGTACGACCGTGGGGTTGTTGGAGGAGCTCGGTTCCTGAGCGGCGTCGAGCGGGGCGGTCAGGGCAGCGCGAGTGTCTTCCACACCGACCGGTCGGTCGTGCCGCCCGGCGACAACGCGTTGTCGGAGCGGAACCTCTTCACCGCGGCGATGGTTGCGGCACCGTAGTACCCGGAGCGCTTGGAGCGGGGCGCGTCCAGCGCAGTCTGGAGCACGAGCACAGCCTTGCCCGCCTCGTGCTTGGTCAAGACCCTGTCGGCGTAGTGGTTGAAGCCGTACCTCGCCGCCTTCCTCGCAGTAAAGCCCTCCACCGCGTCGTAGCTGAGGCTGCTGGGGACGAGCGAGCTCCACGTCGGCCCGTCGAGGGCGCCGGTACGCGGGAGGTCGTGGGACTTCTGGTAGTCCTTGACCGCGGACCACGTCGCGCCGCCGAACGAACCGGTGGCACCGATCTCGAGCCGACGTTGGGCACGCTCCACGGCCGTTCCGGTCGCTCCGTAGTAGGAGGTCGCGTACGAGCTCCGCTTGACCGCGGCGGTTGTCGGAGCGCACGGGACAGGTCGCGGCGAACGACGCAAGGTCGCCGGTTGACCGGTGAACGTCGAGCAGCGCCCGTAGTCCACCGCGCCGACCTTGCCGGTCCAGAACGAGGTGTTGCCGCGTGCGCCGGCCCAGCTGAGCGAGATGTGGATGTGGTCGGTGTGCGCGGAGTAGCCGGTGTAGCTGCGCCACCCCTCCGACAGCCGGTACGCCGACCAGATCCTGCTGTTGTAGATGACGTACATGACACCCAAGCGGCGCGCCTTGACACCGCTGTTGGCGGTGAGCCACCCGAGGAAGTCACCGGCAGCCCTGCGCTGCGCCGCGTTGTCGACGTTGACCGTCCAGTCCAGGGCGCGGCCCTCCTTGTGCTCTGATGTGCCGGTCGAACAGCTACGACCGGCGCCGATGCTCCCGACGCCGTACGTCTTGATCAAACGCGCCCCCAACTTGTCCACCCCTGGCAGCGCCCTGGGTGAGCAGGACACCTGCGGGAAGTAAAGCGACGCTGGATCGACTCTGTCCGGCTGGGGCACCGGTGCGGAGAGGCCCGTCGGGTCGCCAGGGAAGGGGGCCGGGTCTGAGGCTCGGGGCCCGGCGTCGCGCATGGGGTCGCTTGGACGCGCGTCGACCCCAGAGACGCCAAGAGCGATCAGCGACACGCCGATGATCAATGCCGATGCTGCACGCCGAACGTGTGCGATCATTCGCACTCCTCACCATGGAGTCCCCATAGTGCGGCATCAAGTCACATCTGTCACTCCTTTCCCACCTTCCCCTCCCGCCTCCGGCCGCCAGGGGTACGGCGCGAACCGGTAGGTTGCAGGCGTGCGTATCGCGACCTGGAACGTCAACTCCATCCGCAGCCGCATCGACCGGGTGGCCGACTGGCTCGAACGCAGCGACGTCGACGCCGTCGCTCTCCAGGAGACCAAGTGCCGAGATGACCAGTTCCCCGAGGACCGCTTCGCGGCGCTGGGGTACGAGGTCACCCACCAAGGTTTCTCGCAGTGGAACGGTGTCGCCATCGTCTCTCGCGTCGGTCTCGTCGACGTAGAGGTCGGCTTCCCCGGCCAACCCGGCTACGGCGATCCGATCGTGGACGAAGCGCGTGCGATCGGCGCGACGTGTGGCGACGTCCGTCTGTGGAGCCTGTATGTCCCCAACGGCCGCGAGGTCGGGCATGAGCACTACGCCTACAAGCTCGACTGGCTCGAGCGCCTGCGGCAGGCCGCATCAGGTTGGCTCGCCGCCGACCCGCACGCCCAGGTCGCGCTGACCGGTGACTGGAACATCGCCCCACAGGACGAGGACGTCTGGGACATGGCGGCCTTCGACGGTCACACCCACGTATCAGAAGCCGAGCGCGAGGTCTTTCGCGCGGTGATCGACTCCGGGTTCAGCGACGTCGTGCGCCCGTTCACGCCTGGCCCGGGCGTCTACACGTACTGGGACTACCAGCGGCTGCGCTTCGCCAAGCGGGAGGGGATGCGCATCGACTTCGTCCTCGCCTCGCAGCCGCTCGCCGCCCGCGTCACCGATGCGATGATCGACCGTCAGGAGCGCAAGGGCAAGGGCCCGAGCGACCACGCCCCCGTCATCGTCACCGTCAGCTGACCCCCCCGCTCGTACGTGGATGATGGTGTGCCCGTACGTGGATGATGGCGCTGCCTCGCGCCAGCTGCCACTTATCGCCGCGCCATCTGCGACTTATCGCCGCGCCACCTTCCACGTATGAGCGGGGGTCAGCTGAGCCAGGTCGGGCGCAGAGGAAAGTGGGCGTTGCCGCGCTGGTCCGTCTTGACCGCGAGCACCTGGTGGAGCTGGATGTCGTTGCGCTCGAAACCCAGCCGCGAGCCCGCCATGTACAGCCCCCACACCTTGGCGGTTCCCTCTCCGACCTCCTCGACGCACTCATCCCAGTTGTCGCGCAGGTTGCGGCACCAGTCCGCGAGCGTCAGGGCGTAGTGCTCACGCAGGTTCTCCTCGTGGCGAACCTCCAGCCCGTGGTTCTGGATCTCGGTGATGATGCGGCCCGAGCTGGTCAGCTCGCCGTCGGGGAAGACGTACCGGTCGATGAACGCCCCGGTGGTATCGCTGCCTCGCGTGTCCGGCCGGGTGATGCAGTGGTTGAGAAGCCGGCCGCCCACGCGCAGGCGGTCGCGCATGAAGCCGAAGTACGTCCCGTAGTTGCGCACCCCGATGTGCTCGGTGAGGCCGATGGAGCTGATCGCGTCGAAATCGGTCTCGGGCACGTCGCGGTAGTCCATGAACCGGACCTCGGCGAGGTCGGAGAGGCCGTCGCGCACGATTGCCTCCTGAGCCCAGGCCGCCTGCTGCTGCGACAGCGTGACCCCGATGGCCTTGACGCCGTACGTCCTGGCCGCATGGCGGACCATGCCGCCCCAGCCGCAACCGACGTCGAGCAGGCGCTGGCCCGGCTGCAGGCCGAGCTTGCGCGCGACGAGGTCGTACTTGAACGTCTGCGCAGTCTCCAGGCTCGCGTCACCGTCGGGGAAGCATGCACAGGTGTAGGTCATCGACGGCCCGAGGACCAGCTCGTAGAAGCGGTTGGACACGTCGTAGTGGTGGTGGATCGCGACCGCGTCACGGCTCTTGGAGTGCCGCAGACCCTCGACCGCGCGACGCCAGCGCGGCAGGTGCTCCTGCGGCGGCGGCGGCGGCGGCTTGAGCTTGTCGAACCCCATGGCCCGCACCAGACGGAGCAGCTCCTGCGGCGGCGGCACCCTGAACTTCAGGCCGCCCATCAGCAGCAGCATGGCGTCGTACGGGTCGGCGGGGTGGACGCCCTGCAGCTCCAGGTCACCGGCGACGTAGGCGCGGACGAAGCCCAGGTCGCCCGGCGCCGTCATGAGGTACGCAAGCCCGCGCTGGTTGGCCAGGTGCAGCCGCACGCGCGCGTCGTGCGCACCGACGCTGCTGCCGTCGTACGCGGTGAAGCAGAAGGGGGGGCTGTCGGGCAACAGCCTGCCGATCACCTCACCGATCGACATGTGGGGCCTTCCAGACGTCAGCGTCATCGACGTCTCACCGCTTTCTCGTAAAGTCCGGTCAACCGGTCGTCGGGGTCGTGAACGGCCTTCACCGCGGCGAGGGCGTCGCCGGCGTAGAGGCGGTCGAACGTCTCCCGGTCGTAGTAGGCGTCGGAGTAGAGCGACTTGTGGCCACCGAGCTCGTTCACCCGCACCTCGATCATGGCGTTGACGTCGCCGTCGGCGGCTCCCTCGCGCATGGGTACGGTGCCCCAGAAGCCGACATTGAGGTACGTCTGCCCCGGCTCGAGCGGGTACAGCGGCCAGGTCGCGGCGCTACCGGGACCGTCCGGCTCCCGCAGGCGGAGCGGGCACAGCCACACCGGCCGCATGCCGACAGCGGTGTCGAACCACCGCACGAACTCTGCGGTGCGGCCGACCGGAACCTCGATGTCCTGGATGACGCGCTCGTGCGGCGGTTTGCCCTGGAGAAGGTCGAGTCTCCTCGCGATGCCCAGCCTGGCGTCCAGACCCACCAGCCGGTGGTAGAAGTCGCTGCGCCGGTAACGCCTGGGCCAGATCCGCCGGAGCCGCGGGTTCTGGGCACCGAACGCCCCCGAGCACCAGAACCAGTCGGTGTCCCAGCGCCACAGGTAGTCGTAGATCGTCAGGTCGTCCCGCTGCCTCTGGCGGATCGAGCGGTAGTAGATGGCCTGCCCGGTGTAGTCCGATGGCTGCGCGGGGACGTCGTCGGTGAACGTCGCGAGGGTGAGGTACGACTCGTGCGGCGCGAATGCGACGCCGTCGATGCCGTCGACCCGCGTGCCGTCCCAGGTGTGGTCGTCGCAGATCTTCTTCACGGTCTCGGCGAGCATGTCGAGGTCGTCAAAACGCAGGTGCCGCAGGCGTACGTACGCCGGCACGCGCTCCAGCTCGATCCTGAGCCGGGTGGCGTAGCCGAGGCTGCCGTAGGAGTTGGGGAACGACGCGAACAGGGCGGCGCTGGCCTCGGGGTCTTCGCCGGTGCCGCCTGGCGTGGCCGTCACCACGCGACCTGAGCCGGTCAGGACGTCCATCTCGAGCACCGACTCGTGTGGCAGGCCGTTGCGGAACGAGGTGGACTCGATGCCGAGGCCGGTCACGGCGCCGCCGAGGGTGATGGTGCGCAGCTGCGGCACGACCATCGGGATCAGCCCAAAGGGCAGTGTCGCGTCGACGAGGTCTTCGTAGGTGCACATGCCCTGGACGTCAGCGGTCCTCGCAGTGGCGTCGACGGCGAGGACGCCGCCGAGCCCGGAGACGTCGAGGCCGGGCGTTTCGGTAGCCGCGCGCGTCCTGAACAGGTTGGACGTCCGCTTCGCGAGCCGCACCGGAGCACCGGTGGGAATGGCGCGGTAGGAGTCGACGAGCCGCTGCACCGCTCGCTCGTGCTGCTGCCATGGGACCAGCGTCGTCACGCGGTCAGCCTAAGGCGCCACACGAGCACCTCGGACGGCGCCTCACCGGTGATGTGTACGCCCGGCGTCGCACCCATCCGCACGGTGTCGCCGGCGGCGAGGATCCCGACGCCGCTGAGGGACACCCGGCCGCGGGTGACGTGCACGTGCAGCGGGTCGTCTGCCGGCAGCGCGGCCGCGTCGCCGGTGTCGAGCAACGCAACGTACAGGCTGACCCCGGGACGTACCGCCAGGGCGTGCAGGAGCAACCCGCGCGCACCGAGCAGCCCGTGCTGGTGGTACGCCGGCGGTTGTGGGGCCGCCCCGAGCGCGTCGCGGCTGGGCCGCAGCACCATCTGGATGAAGCGCAGCGGCTCGACCGCCGAGGCGTTGCGCTCGGCGTGCGTGACGCCGGCTCCGGCACTGAGGTGCTGCAGCTCACCGGGCGCGATGATGCCGACGTGGCCGGTCGAGTCCTCGTGCTCCAGGACGCCGCCGAGCACCCAGGTGACGACCTCCACGTCGCTGTGGCGGTGGGGCTCGTACCCCGCCCCGGGCGCGAGACGTTCGTCGTTGACGGCGACCAGCGGACCGAAGGACGTGTTGGCGGCGTCGTAGTGGTCGCCGTGGGAGAAGCAGTGGCGGGCCTCGATGCCCTCGCTGCGCGTCGTGTAGCGGTCGTCGGCGCGCAGCACCAGCGGCAGGCCCAGGTCTCGGTCTATGGGCTCAGGCATAGCCGAGGTCGTGCAGCCGGGCGTCGTCGATGCCGAAGTGGTGGGCGATCTCGTGCGCGACCGTGATAGAGACCTCCTCGACGACGTCCTCCTCGGTCTCGCAGATCGCGAGCGTCGGGCGCCGGAACACCGTGATCCGGTCGGGCAGGACCCCGCCGTACGACGCTCCTCGCTCGGTCAGCGGGATGCCGTCGTACAGGCCGAGCAGGTCCGGCTCGTCGGCCGGCGGATCCTCCTCGATGAACAGCACCACGTTGTCGAGCAGGTCTGTCAGCGCCGTCGGGATGGCGTCGAACGCGGCGGAGACCAGCTCATCGAACCGCTCCTCACTGACATCGATCATGACCTAATTCTGCCCGACGCCGGGTCGTGCCCACCGCCCGCCACCGCATTTTGTCTGCCGCTCAGGACGCCCTATGCTGTAGCGGTCCCTGACGGCGTACGCTGCCCGAAGACCCTCGCCCTCATCGTCTAGAGGCCTAGGACGCCGCCCTTTCAAGGCGGTAGCACGGGTTCGAATCCCGTTGGGGGCACGCGGTGGAGCAGGACCGCCACCGGGCGGGTAAAGTCGACAAGTGAATAGCTTGGCCCTGTAGCGCAGTTGGTTAGCGCGCCGCCCTGTCACGGCGGAGGTCGCCGGTTCGAGTCCGGTCAGGGTCGCCAACTCTGCACGATCGATCCTCAGGCCGACGTCACCGGCCGGCCGAGGTACTCCGCGTCCTCGGCGTAGTCGGGGTCCCGCCCCATGGCCAGCCCGATCAGGGTCAGGACGACGGCGACCGCAGGGTACGACGCGGACGCCACCCACGAGGACCGCGACGTGCTCCTGACGGTCGCGTGCGATCACACCGACCGTGCGCTGGAGGTCCACGGTGTCGCGTGGAGCAAGAACGCGAGCCCGGATGTGCTCGGTACGAAGGCGTGGCGGTTGGCGGACGTCGCGGACCGACTCGACGACCTCCGCCGCGTGGCCCGAGTCGCTGCGGCGCGGACCGTCATCCAGGACAGTACGCTCGCCGCGCTGCTCCCGCCGTCGTACTGGATCGACGTCCTTCGCGAGCGTGGTGAGTACCGCACGGGCACCGTCTTGATCTCCGGGACGGTGCCGATGGTCGAGGGCGTCGACCAGTTCGCAGATCGCTGGGAGGTCGAGCTCATCGACGACACGGCCGGTGACTCGACGACGGTGGCCTACGACGTCGAGGTCATGCCCGCGCCGATCGGCTGACCCCTCGCCAACGCACTCCGAACACCTCGCAGGCACCCGGTATAGTTCGTCCTGCTCGACGCAGTCGAGCAGGATGCGCAGGTCAGCGAGCGATCGCGGCCTCCGCAGCGGCCAGGTAGCTCAGTTGGTACGAGCGTCCGCCTGAAAAGCGGAAGGTCGCCGGTTCGACCCCGGCCCTGGCCACCCATCTTACGGACCGCTTCTGCTGCGGCGGGACCGGCGAGTGTGAGTACGCCCAGCGCGGCACCCGCGAGAGCGAGACCGGTTCGTGTGGACAATCGCGTGTTGCTCCTTCAGTTCGGCAAGCCCCCCGCAATGCCTTGTAGTGTCCGGCTCGGCCCGAGAGGTTTGATTTCGCCGTCGCTCACTACCCCGGCGTTGGCCTACCTGGTCGGACCGAGACCGCCGGCTTCTCGGGCACGGCATACTTCACAAGATGAGTGAACAAGTGAGCGTTGGGACCGACGCCGGTGAGATGCCGGCGCACCTCTGGCTACCCGACGGAAGCACCGGGCCGGGGCTGTTGCT
>JACCZT010000084.1 GCA_013695785.1 Nocardioidaceae bacterium
AGGGCGGGCACCTCGCCCCCGAACACGCCGATGGCGTTGTCGGGTTCGAGGTCTACCTGGCCGAACGTGCAGCGCAGGCCCGACCATGACTGCCCGGAGTGTGCTGCGCATCGGGTTGGCCCTCCTCACCGCGTCGCAGGCATTGGTTGGCGTGTGGGCGCTCCTCGCTCCTCGGTCCTTCTTCGATGACTTCCCTGCATTCGGTCGCACGTGGGTTGCGTTGCTGTCGCCCTACAACAGCACCCATCCACCAAGGCCACTGGACCATCGAGATGGCCGAAGACGGCGTACCCGAAGCCATCCCACCACCGACCATCGACCCCCACCAAACACCCAAACGCCACGAAAGACACCGCACACGGATCCAGGCGAGAGTGACCTTAGCTTCGGGCGCCTTCGGTCGCCGACCGCGTTGCTGTTAACCCGGCCCGCTACCGATCGCACCCACCGTCTCGGTCCTTGCGCAGGTAGGGCTGCACGATGTCAGGAGTGCCCTTGTACGCGTACGGATCCCGTCCGGCGACCAGGATGATGTCGCGATGGTCGAATTTGCCGATGTGGACACCGTCTGGCGGCGGCCCGCGCCATGGCAGCAAGGACTCCGCGCTCATGTAGTGGTTCACCAATGCTCGGCGAAAGCTCCCGGCTTGGGTGTTCGGCAACGATCGGTGCAGCAGGTAGCCGTTGAACAGCAGCACCGAGCCGGCCTCGATCTCGACGGGGACGGCATCGTCGTCGTGGTGGGGGAAGTCGAAGGCCGCTCGATCGCGCAGTCGAACCGAGGATCATCGTGCTCTCGATCCGGGTAGAGCACACCAGGTTGGTGTGAACCCGGCAGCACCCACAGGCACCCGTTGTCGACGGTTGCGTCATCGAGTGCGATCCAGGCGCCGGTCAACGACCGGTCGCGGGTCGGGATGAAGTGCTCGTCCTGGTGCCAGGCCTGTCCTAGCTTGCCCTCAGCCTTCATGAACAGCATGGACTGCATCGCTTTCACATTGGGTCCGATCACCCGCGTCAAGGCGTCCACGACGACGGTGTGGTGCATCGCCTCCTGGATCAGTGGCGAAGCCTTGTGCGGGAAGTTGATCGCGACGTACCGGCGCATTGCCGCGTCTTCGGACTCCTCGCCAGGCGCCGGCTCGATGCCCGCGACGCTTCCTCGCTCGCCCCGGCAGATCGTGGCCGCCTCCGCGCAAAGCCTCGACACTTCACTCCGGGACAGCGCGTCCCTGAGCACGATGTAGCCGTCTTCGGTGTACCGATCGATGTCTACTTGCTGATCGAGAATGGTCATGCGACCAGCCTTGCGGGAAACGGGACGGCCCACCATGGGCCAATGACGCAATAGACTGTCTGATCGTGACCTCGATCTCCGTCGGCAAGATCGGCTCAGCGGTCTACCCACCGGGTGCAGTCGTCGGGCCGCGCACGATGTCTGAGTTCCAGTTCGTATGGGTTCTCCGCGGCAGCGCCCAGTGGCGCTGCCACAACGAGACGCAAGAACTCAAACCCGGCCAGCTACTCCTCGTTCGACCGGGAATGTGCGACCGCTGGCAGTGGGACCGGCGTCAGCCGACAACGCACGGCTATGTCTACTTCGACCTCGCGGAGCCATCGCCTTCCGCTACCTCGAACAGGTGGCCGCTGCTGCGCGCCACCGGCGACGACGACCCGCTGCCGGCCATGCTCCGGTACCTGCTCCGCCTGGACGTCACGTCGCGCGATGACCTCGAAACCGCGGCGGAGCTCGTCCGGTTCGCCCTCGTGCTCTTTGCACGCGATCCCCGCGCGGACGGCGGCCTCGTACTGTCTGCCACCGTGGAGGCCGTCGTCCAGCACGTCCTCCAAGCCTGGGGACCGTCCGGCGTCGCAAGGGCATTGAGCCTCAGCGAGCTGTCCGCTGCCGCCTCGGTCTCGCCCGGGCATCTGAGTCGGGTCTTCCGCGACCAGTTCGGCGTTGGCCCGGTCACCGCGATCGAGCTGCTACGACTAGCCCGGGCTGCCACATTGCTGTCCCAGAGCAACCTCTCGATCACCGCCATCGCGAGGTCCTGCGGCTTCGCTGATCCCGAGCACTTCTCGCACCGGTTCCGGCGCGCCTATGAGCTCCCTCCCGGCCGATACCGCCAGACCGCCGACGCGCCCGACCCGTCCGCGCCACTCGCTGCTGTGGGGCTCCTCCCGGTCGCCACCCGCCTACTGCCCTGAGCCCTCTTGCCTGTGGCCGATCGCGTCAGGTGCCGGTGATGTGCTCGGGCCTGATCGGCACCCGCCGCAGCGCCTTGCCGGTCGCCTGACGGATCGCCGCCGCCACCGCGGGACCGGAGGAAATCGTCGGTGGCTCGCCAACTCCCCGGACCCCGTACGGCGCGTGCGGGTCCGCGTACTCCAGGATCTTGATCAGCATCGGTGGGGTGTCCAAGATCGTCGGGATCAGGTAGTCGGTGAACGAGGGGTTCATGATGTGCCCGTCCTTCACCACGATCTCCTCCATCAGAGCCAGACCCATGCCCTGCGTGCTGCCGCCCTGGATCTGACCGAGCACCGCGTCCGGGTTGATCGCCTTGCCGACGTCCTGTGCGGTGTCGAGCGCGACAACCTTCACCAGGCCGAGATCGACATCGACGTCGACCACTGCGCGGTGCGCGGAGAACGCATACTGCACGTGCGCGTTGCCCTGCCCGGTCTCGGGGTCGACCGCTTCGGTCGGCCGGTGCCGCCACTCCACCGTCTCCTCGACGCCTTCGTCGGCGAACAGCTCAGCGTCGCCGAGCAGCTCGGCCAGGTCGAGGACGACCTCACCGCTGCGCGCCACGACCTTGCCGCCGTCGAGCGCCAGATCGTCCGCCGTGTGTCCGCATACCTGAGCCGCAGCGGCAAGGACGCGGGCACGTACGGCCTCACACGCCGCCTTGACGGCGCCGCCAGTGACGTACGTCTGTCGCGAGGCCGACGTCGAGCCGCCCGAGCCCACCTGCGTGTTCTTGGGATGGACCACGACACGTCCGACGCCGAGCTCGGTGCGGCAGATCTGCTGCTCGACCGTGATCAGCCCTTGACCGACCTCCGCAGCGGCCGTGTGCACCGACGCGACCGCCTCGCCGCCGATGACCTGTAACCGGACCCGGGCGGTCGAGTAGTCATCGAAACCCTCGGAAAACCCGACGTTCTTGTAGGTCAGCGCGTACCCGACGCCACGCACGACGCCCTCCCCGTGGGTGGAGTTGGCCACCCCGCCGGGCAACGACAGCAGGTCAGCACCGGAGCGTTCGGCCGGCAACGGCATGTCGAGGAGGATCTGCACCAGCTCCTCGCACGGTGCAGCAGAGTCGATCACTTGGCCAGTAATGTTGACGTCGCCTTCGCGGACGCCGTTGAGCTTGCGGATCGCGGCCGGTGACACCCCGACGCGTTCGGCGAGCGCGTCCATCAGTGCCTCGTGCGCGAACGCCGCCTGCACGCAGCCGAAGCCGCGCATGGCCCCACACGGCGGGTTGTTGGTGTAGACGCCGTAACAATCGATGTGCACGTTGGGGAACCGGTACGGGCCAAGACCCAGCGTGCCGCCGTTGCCGACGACGGCGCCCGTCGACGAGGCGTACGCTCCGCCGTCGAAGAGGATCTCCGCCCGGCCGTACACCAGCATCCCGTCCGGCTCGGCACCGAACTCGTACGACATCGTTGCCGGGTGCCGGTGAACATGGCCGTAGAAGGACTCTTCGCGGTTGTACACCATCTTGACCGGCTTGTTCGTGTGCATCGCGAGCAGGCATGCGTGCACATGCATCGACAGATCCTCGCGTCCACCGAACGCCCCGCCGACACCGGACAGGCTGAGGCGGACCTTCTCCGGCGGCAGGCCGAGTGCCGAGCACACCTGCCTCTGGTCGACGTGCAGCCACTGGGTTGCGACGTAAAGGTCGACGCCCCCGTCCTCTGCCGGCACCGCCAGACCGGACTCCGGTCCGAGGAACGCCTGGTCCTGCATCCCGACCTCGAAGTCCAGGCTGACCACGACCGCCGCAGTCGGCAGCTCCTCACCCTTGCGGACCTTGAGGTGACGAACGACGTTTCCGCTGGGCCGCAGCTGCACAGAGGCCGGGTCGAGGGCGGCGCGCGCGTCCGTGACTGCCTCCAGCACGTCGTACTCGACCACCACCTTCTTCGCCGCCTGTCGGGCGATCTCGGGGTGGTCGGCCGCGACGATCGCCACTGGTTCGCCCTTGTAGCGCACCACCGTCTCAGCCAGCACGGGCTGGTCCTCGTGCTCGAGGCCGACAGCGTTGGCACCGGGTACGTCCTCGGCGGTCAGGACCGCGTACACACCAGGCGTGGCGAGCGCCGGACCGATGTCGATCGAGACGATCCGGGCGTGCGGGTGCGGGCTCCTGACGGTCGTTCCCCACACCATCTCGTCCATCCACAGGTCCGAGGCGTACGCGAACTCGCCCGTCACCTTCAGCGTGCCGTCGGGGCGCAGCGCGTTCTCGCCGATCCGGCCATCGGCGGCGGAGCTTGTGTCCGACGGCGCACCCTGCGGTGACGTGAGCGGGATCGAGGTCATCGGGTCACCCGGCCTTGGCGAGCAGGAACTGGTGGACCGACGCGGCGTCGCGGGCCAGGGTGTCCTCGTCCACGGTGGTGACGGCGCCATGCTCGACGACGGCCCTGCCGTCGACGAGAAGCAGCTCCAGCGGCGGTGGCGTGCCGAGCACGAGGGCGGCGACCGGGTCGGCGATGTCCGCGTGGGCGATGGTGTCGGTCCGCCACAGTGCGAGGTCGGCCAGCTTGCCGACCTCGACCGAGCCGAGGTCGGCGGTGCGGCCGAGCACGGCCGCGCCGCCCATGGTGGCCATCTCCAGGGCCTCACGCACGGTCAGCGCCGTCGGACCGCCGGTCGCGCGGGCAAAGAGCAGCGCGTGGCGTACCTCCTCGATCAGACTGCTGGCCTCGTTGCTCGCGGCACCGTCGACTCCAAGCCCTACGCGTGCCCCGGCCGCTCGGAGGTCGCGGGCGCGCGCGATCCCGGCGCCGAGTCGGGCGTTGGAAGACGGACAGTGGGCGATCCCGGTGCCGCTGGCGCCGATCGTCTCGATCTCGGCATCGTCGAACCAGATGCCGTGGGCGTACCAGACGTCGGGACCGAGCCACCCGAGACTCTCGACGTACTCCAGTGGTGAGCACCCGAATCGTTCGCGACAGAACGCGTCCTCGTCCATCGTCTCGGCGAGGTGGGTGTGCATCAGCACGCCCTCCGAACGGGCGAGCAGTGCCGCCGCCTTCATCAGCTCCCCGGTGACCGAGAACGGCGAGCAGGGGGCGACGGCGACGCGCAGCATCGAGTCCGGTGACGCGTCGTGGAAGCAGTCGATGGCGGACTTCGTCGCCTCGAGGATCGCGTCACGGTCCTCGACGACCTCATCAGGTGGGAGCCCTCCCTGGCTGCGGCCAAGATCCATCGAGCCGCGGGTCGGGTGGAACCGCAGGCCCACCGAGCGGGCTGCGGCGACCTCGGCGGCGAACACGTCGCCGCCCTCACGCGGGAACACGTAGTGGTGGTCGGTGCTTGTCGTGCAGCCGGTCCGGGCGAGCCAGGCCAGAGCACCTGACGCGGCGACGTTGACCGCCCGCTCGTCGATACCGGCCCAGACGGGGTAGAGCTCGGTGAGCCAGCCGAACAGCGTGTCGTCGACGGCGTGGCCTCGCGTGACCCATTGGTAGAGGTGGTGGTGGGTGTTGACGAAGCCGGGTGTGAGGAGGCAGCCGGCGGCGTCGATGACCCGGTCCGCTCGCTCGCGCTCGTCCTGGCCGACGCGTCCAGGACCCACGCCGACGATGCGGTTGTCTGCGATGACGACGTGCCCATCGCGGTGCTCGGTGCCGGATGCGTCCACGGTCGCGATGTACGCCCCGTCCACCACCACGCGTGAACTCACGCCGGGCCCCCGTCCATCCGGTCCGCAGCAGCCCGGACGGCGTCAAGGATCTTTTCGTACCCCGTGCACCGGCACAGGTTGCCGGCGAGCGCCTCGCGGATCTGTGGGTCGGACGGGTGCGGATTGCGGCTGAGCAGGTCGTGGGTGGCGACGAGCAGCCCCGGGGTGCAGAATCCGCACTGCACCGCACCCTGTTCGAGGTACGCCTGTTGCACCGGATGAAGCTCACCGGTGTCGCTGAGTCCCTCGACGGTGACGATGTCGCGCTCGTGGGCCTGGCCCGCCGCTACCAGGCACGAGCACACCGGCACACCGTCGAGGTAGACGGTGCACGATCCGCACTCGCCCTGCTCGCACGCGTTCTTCGACCCGGGCAGTCCCATCCGCTCGCGCAGGGCGTACATCAGGCTCTCGCCCTCCCACACGTCGTCGATCTGATGCGTCTCGCCGTTGACCGTCGCGGTGACACGCATGTCAGGCCGCCCTCCGATAGTCGTCCCACGCCCAGGTGGCGGCGCGGCGGGCCATCACCGACAAGGCGTGCAGGCGGTATGTCGCCGTTCCGCGGACGTCGTCGATGGGGGCGGCCGCCGCTTTGACCTGCTCCCCGAACTCGGTGGCGACCTCGGTCGGCAGCTCGCCGCACGAGTCCCACAGGTCCAAGTCCTCGAGCGCGTCGGCCAGGAACCGTCCCGCATCGACCGCCCGCAGCGGCGTGGGTGCGGCCGAGCCGATTCCGGTGCCGACGGTGCGGGTGTCGGTGTGCAGAGCGAAGCTGAACGACGCGACCGAGATCACCATCGCATTGCGGGTGCCGATCTTGCAGAACTGTTGGGGGCCGGTCGCCGGTGTGGTCCGGATCGCCTTGATCAGCTCGTCCGGCTCCAGCGCATGCCGCTTGACGCCGGTGTAGAAGGCCTCGATCGGGATCTGCCGGACGCC
>JACCZT010000043.1 GCA_013695785.1 Nocardioidaceae bacterium
GCCTTCGGTGCCGCGCTGATCGTCGGCGGACTGCTGCTCAGCCGACGGCCCGCCTCGCAGGCCGAGGGCGCTACAACCCAGGAGACCGGCTCGCGCTCCGAGGGCTGACGCACGCTGGGTGCGAGACTGGCTGTCCTGCAAATCAACCCAGGAGGTCCGCATGTCCCGCGTGGTGCACTTTGAGATCCAGGCTGACGACGTAGAACGGGCGAAGACGTTCTACGCCGCCGTGTTCGACTGGTCCTTCGAGGACTACAGCGAGTACACCGGTTCGACCTACTGGGGGATCGTGACCGGGCCGGAGGACGAGCCAGGCATCAACGGCGGCCTGCTGACGCGACCGGCACCGGCCATGGGACAGGGAACGAACGGGTTCGTCTGCACGATGGGCATCGGCGCGTACGACGAGACCGAGCGCCGCATCCTGGACGCCGGCGGACAGGTCGCTCTGCCGAAGATGGCGTTGCCCGGGATGGCGTGGCAGGGCTACTACCTCGACACCGAGGGAAACACGTTCGGCATCCACCAGCCCGACCCACAGGCGGCGTAGCCGGGAGCTGGCCGAACTTGCGCTCGATCTCGAAGCAGCGGTCGAGGACCAGGACCATGTTGTTGAAGTAGAGCGGCTCGAAGGTCTCCATAGCGGACGTAACCGCCGGATCCGATGACGTCGACAGTGTCGGCGATCTCGGTACGCCACGATCTGCTCGTTCACGGCAGCCCTGGCGTGCTCGAGCTCATCATGGGTATAGCTCTTGCGGCCGAGCACGATGATCGGTCCTCTCGTTTCCGGTGGGCGGGTGCTTCGCTCAGACAGTGGAGTGGACGACATCCCCCGCGACGACCGTCAGAGCCGCCGGAGGCATGGCACGCAGCGCTTCACCGGTCGCGGAGTCGTCCCCTTCGGCAAGTGGGTCCGCATCGAGAAGGACCAGGTCGCCGCGTGAACCCGGCCGGACCGTCGGCTGCCCGTCCACGGACGCGGCCAGCGCCTCCTGTGCGGTCAGCGACTGCTCCGGGTGCCACGCGTCCCGCTCGTCGGCGCTACGGTGCACCGCTGCCGCCATCGCCAGCCAAGGGTCCAGCGGCGAGACCGGGGCGTCCGAGCCGAGCACCAGCGTGACGCCGTCCTCGAGCATCCACCGGAACGCGAAGCACCGTGCCGAACGCTCTCCCCAGAGCTTCTCGGTGAGGTCGCGGTCGTCGAGCAGGTGCGCGGGCTGCACGCTGGCGCGGATACCGAGCGCGGTCATCTGGCGTACATCGTCGCGCTGGACCATCTGGGCGTGCTCGACCGAGCCGCGTGCGCCCGTCTCGGCGTACGCCGCGAGCGCCGCCGCGACTGCCGCGTCACCGATCGCGTGCGTCGCGACCTCCAGGCCGGCGGCGTGGGCGCGGCGCAGGAGGGCACGGAGCTCGCCGGCAGGGAGGTTGGGCTGCCCAGACGGGTGCTCCTGGCGGTGCGCGTCGGCGTACGGTGCGCAGCACCAGGCCGTACGCGTGTTGAGCGAGCCGTCGGAGAGGATCTTCAGGGAGCCCATCGTCGCCCGGTCGTCGCATCCGGGCAGCGCGGCGCCGGTGCGCAAACCGCCGGCGATGACCTCCTCGGCGGCGGCGGGGTACACCGCCGCCCGGACGCGGAGCCGGTCGCAGCCCTGTGCCCAGCGCTCCGCCCACCCCGACGGGCCGTCGCCGACCTCGAAGTCGACCAGACCCACCACGCCGAGGGCCGCGGCGGCGTCCAGGGTGCGGCGATAGGCCTCCGGCGAGGTGGCGTCGGTGCCGACGATCGCGGCCAACCGCGGGTAGGTCGCGAACCACTCGGCCTCACGTACGACGACGTCGCGCACCGGCAGCTCCAGACGTACCAACGCGGTGGTGTTGACCCACGCATGGTGCGCGTCACCGCTGATCAGGACGACCGGGCTGTCACCGGAGATCGCGTCCAGCTCGGAGACCGTCACGTCGCGCTCCCAGCCGCCGGAGCGGTGGCCCCAGCCGACCACCGGGTGCCCGGGGTGCTCCGCGAGCCGCTCGGCGACTATCGCGATGGCATGCTCTGGCGACCGGGCAGCGGCGAGATCGAGCCGTTGCGACGACAGCGTCACCTGCCCCAGATGCACGTGCTGGTCCCACAACCCCGGTGCCAGCCACCGGCCGCGGGCTTCGATCTCCTCGACGGCCGGCGGGCGTACCACGTCGACCTGCACGGCCGTCACCGTCCCGCGCTCGACGAGCACGTCGACCGGGTGGTCCGGGACGTCGTCTTCGGGTGCGACCGGGACAAGACGCACGTTGCGGACGAGGAGACTGCTCACCGCACGCACGCTACCCAACCCCCCGGTGCGCATGCGCATACGCTGTGCCGGTGGCGCTTGCTCGAAGAGACGAACTCGTCCGCGTCGAGGCGCCAGGGTTGCTGCTCAGGGAGTTTCAGCCGACGGACGTACCTGACCTGCTGGCCGCCGTCGCTGATGAGGACATCGCGCGCTGGAACCCCGGGCCGGTCGGTCCGGAGTCTGCCGCCGAGTTCATGGCCGGACGCAACGACTGGAACGGGGGAGACCACGCATCGTGGGCTGTCGCGGACACCTCGGACCGTCTTGTCGGCTCGGTGTCGCTGCACAAGATCGATCCGGACCAGGCGGACGCGGAGGTCGGTTACTGGACCGCACCGTGGGCCAGGGGTCGGGGACACGCGGGTCGGTCGGTGGTCGCGGCCTCGCGGTCGCGTTCGACGAGCTAGGGCTGCACCGCGTCTACCTGTACCACGCCGTCGAGAATCCCGGCTCCTGCGGTGTTGCTCGGGCCGCGGGGTTCGTACAGGAAGGAACGCTCCGACAGTCATATCGGTACGCCGACGGTGCCTACCATGACGAGCACCTGCACGCGCTGCTGAGCACCGACCTCGACTAGCACCCGCTTCGGCTCTACTTGGGCGGAAGTGATCGAGCCGTGGCGACGCCGTGGCTCACCCAGCGGCGCAGCGCGTCGTCGGTCCCGAGCGCGGCTGCGTCGATCCGGAGCCACCCGGCCATCTCCCGACCGCGCATCTCGACGCGCCGCACAGACGGCTCGTTCACGAGGGACTCGGCCTGATCGGGGTCGGTGCGCAGCATCAGCCCACCCTTGCTGCTGGCACTGACGGCAAGGTTGCCATCGACAAGAAACGCCAGGCCGCCGAACATGCGCTTCTCGGTCAGTCCAGGTTCACCGTGAACGGCCTTGCGGATCCGGTCCGCGAGCGTCTCGTCGTACACCATGGCAGAAGTATCGCGGACCCGAGCCGATGACGGACCGGAGGCGCCCACAGTTTCAGAGGCGGGACTCCGAGAAGGGTACTCAACGCTCTCGCTGGTAGGCGGACGTCATGAGCCTTGAGACTCCGCAACGCGGCGCATCCAGTATCGGAACCAGTTCGTCCCGTACGGTACGTAGACGCGAACGGGAATACCTCTCGCAGCGAGATCGTCGAGTTCTGCGGGTCGAACACCGAGGAGCTGTTCAACGGGCCTAGGACCGAGTGCGGTGAGCAACGCCTCCCGTAACACGACGTCGTGGGTGGCGAGCGAGAAGTTGGCCTGGCCCTGAGCAAGCCTGTGCGCAAGGTGAACATAGGCAACGTCGGTGGGTTCTCCGTGCGACAGCGCGTGCTGCCGCGGCTCGACGTAGGCACCCTTCACCAGCCTGATATGGATACCAGCTGCTATCAAGCGTTCCATATCGCCGGCTGCCCGATGGAGATTGGCTTGCACGGTGGCGCCGAGCCGGTCTGCCAGCCCCTTCTCGGCGGCGGCCAAGACGCACTCAAGTACTGGTTCGGCACGGGCGACGTCTTCTGCCCCGACCTGTATACGTCGCCCGGCCGGTAGGCGTACGGCAACCTCTGCGAGGCGTTCGGCGCAGCGCCGCCCGTCGACGTCCAAACCGAGGTGACTGAGGTCGATCGACAACCAGACGTCCTCAGGTTGGGCGGCGAGCTGGTCCGCCAGCTGGACGTAGTCCGCACCGATCGATCCAGCGACCGATGGGTCCTGAATCGATTCTCCGAACAGGTCGATGCTGCTCGCTACGCCTCGTGAGTGCAGCTCGCGGCTCACCCGGAAGGCGTCTTCGGCGGTCGAGCCCGCGACGTAGCGGGACGCCGCTCGCCAGGCGAGCTGCTCACCCCGCGGAACGGTACGAACGACTTGCTCCAGGCGAGCACTGGTCGCCAGATTGATCAGGACCGTCCGAGCCAGAGCCATGGAGACCATACTTCCAGGGCTCTGCTGTCTGGCGGGCCACGGCGAAGTGTCAGATACCCCGGCGGGCCTATCTGGGAGATCGCTCAGGAGCGGGGAGTCGGGTCAATCTGCTCGGTGTCACCGGTAGGCGTCCACGTTGTTGCCACTCTGTTCTTCGATTCCGTAGCGGTGGATGTAACCCCAGCAGTCCGGCCGGGAACCGTCCGTGTCAGCCACGTCGTAGGTCTGTGCGAGCTGGCGCGAGGTGACGACTTGCCCCGACCAGGGCTGGGGCTTCCCGCTGGCGGCCAACGCAGCGACCCCGCGCCCGACGTAGGTCGGGGACTCCGAGATCGCGAAGCCGGGCACCTTGTCCAGAGCGTCGCGCCAGTTGTCCTCGCTCACCCCGAAGCCCTCCAACATCTTCTCCGAGCGCAGCCATCCCGGTGTGACCCCGATAGCTGTGACCGGATGCTCCTTCAGCTCGAAGGTCAGACCCTTCACGATCCGCTCGACGTTGGCTTTGACGAGGTCGTAGTAGAAGCCAACGCCCTCGCGGAAGTTCGCGTTGTACTCCGAGGTCCCGTCGGTCATCTCCACGACCAGCCCCGCGGTCGCGTGTGCCTGCGCCGTACGTATCAGCAAGGGCAGGGCGTGGTGGCTCGTGATCAGATGGGTGTCCACCCCCATGCGCAGCATTCGCAGTCCGCCAGCGAGGTCGTGCTCCCACAGCGGGTGCTCCCAGTCGGCGTACCGGTCCCCTCCGAAGATGTCGTTGACCAGTACGTCGAGCCGGCCGTGCTCGTTGCCGATCCGCTCGACCAGCGCCGCGACCTCGTCGGAGCTTTCGTGGTCCACCACGAGCGCGATGCCGGCACCACCGGCAGCCTCGATCATGTCGCCGGTCTCCTCGATGGTCTCCGGACGGTCGATCTCCGAGCGACCCGACAACCGACTGCTGCGACCGGTTGCGTACACGTGGAAACCTGTCCTGGCCAGTTCCACGGCGATCGCCCGGCCGGCGCCCCTGGTCGCTCCTGCGACAAGCGCGACCGCATCCATCCACTCATTGAACCAGTCGCCGCTGGACCACGCCAGGACCGCCGTGACACACAGATTGCGGCCTACGCGCCGCTAGGTTTCCGCACGTCGGGACGTCACCTATCGCGACTGTCGTATCGGGGCTGGCACGTCCACCCGGATCTCCGCGCCCAGGCGGGCGGTGCCGAGGAGCTCCAGGTCGTCGCCGGACCAGAACTTGCCGGGATCGTAGTAGTTCGTCGGACGGTCGCCGGCCAGGAGCCCCATCGCCTGGTAGGTGCCGGCGACCACCTCCGCACAGTACGTCGACTCCACCGGAGCCGGTCGACGCAGCCGGCCGCGAAACCAGCGGCCGGCCAGGGCCGCGGTCGCCGGGAACGGGGTGCCGTCCATCCGCGCGATCGTACGCAGCAGGGCGTCCTCCATCTCACGGGTGACGGGGGAGTCGAGCTGTCGAAGCCAGACCCGCTGGTCGTACCGGTTGGTCCATTGCTCGACCGCGGACAGCAGGTCATGCAGCTGCACGCCGCGGTGGTGGGTGCCGGTCCACACGTCGAGAAGCCCGCGGCCGAGCTCGGCGTGCCACATCAGCGGCGGCAGGTCCTCCAGGACGACCGCCATCCCGACATGGTTGACCGGGGCGTTGGTTACGGCACGAATCGTCTGGTCCGCGGGGGACATGCCGCGGAACAGCCACAGGTCACCGGTGCGGGTCACGTCGTCGGCCGCGTCTAGGCTCAGTACCGCATCACTCACGGAAGGTCTCCTGTCCATGAAGCTCTGGAAGGCTCTCGGTCTCGCCGGCATCGCCGGCGTCGCCGCCGCCGGTGTCATCATCGCCCGTGAGCAGCGCCAACGTACGCAGCTGTCGCCTGAGGAGGTCCGTGCCCGACTGCACGAGCGCCTCGCGCAGGCCGCCGCGGCACCGACCTCGGCCACCGGGCCGGACGTGGCCGACACCGCCGCGACACTCCCATGGTGGCTCCCCCGATGGAGCCGACGTCGCGCGGCTCCGCTCACCCCGCGAGAACCCGTACCGCCAAGACCATGACGTCGGGTCGGCGATCTGCCAGGCTGGCTGAGTGCGCGGACGCGAAACCTTCGACGACTCGACCGACCGGTGGTCCCGGTCCGACTGGTGGGGTGTGGTCCTCGACGCCCCCGATGCGCCGGCGCTGGCGCACTTCTACTCGGACCTGCTCGGGTGGGAGATGGCCAAGGAGTCACCCCAGTGGGCCGCCATCGGACCGCCCGACGGCGTCGCCTACCTCGCCTTCCAGACCTCACCTGGGTACGTGCGCCCGCTCTGGCCGGTGGCCGAGGGTGCGCAGCAGACAATGATGCATCTCGACTTCGAGGTCGCCGACCTGGAGGTGGCGGTGGCTCACGCCCTTGAGCTCGGTGCGGAGCAGGCCGAGCATCAGCCGCAAGACGATGTACGGGTGCTCCTGGACCCCGCCGGCCACCCCTTCTGCTTGTACACCGACCAGGACACCGATACCTCCCCGAATGGGAAGGTCGAATCATGATCCTGCGGCGATGGCGCGGTGCGGTGGCCACCGACAAGGTCGACCGGTATCTGGAACACCAGGCGGACACCGGTGTCCGGGACTACCGCGACACCGAGGGAAATCTCGGGGTTGTGGTCCTACGGCGCGACCAGGGCGCCCTGACCGAGGTCGTCACCCTGTCGCTGTGGACGTCGATGGACGCCGTACGGCGGTTCGCCGGCGACGACCCCGGAACGGCGCGCTTCTACCCCGGCGACGACGACTACCTCATCGAGAAGGACCTGCACGCTGACCACCACGAGGTGGTCGCCTCCGACCTGGACGCCGTGCTCCTGCACTTCACGGCCGCAGCACCGGGGCCGGGGTGAAAGTCGCCGGATTGGGTCGCCAGGATCGCGAAGGAATCGACTTGCGCCTGCGCCGAAACCGCCTCCAGGCGGGGTGCACTACCGTGCTGACATGCCCGACAATTTCGACCCCGACGAGATCGAGGCTCTGCTGCAGACGAGACGCGAGCTGGGTCCGTCGTACGACCGGGCACTGGTGGAATCCTTCGCCGAGCGGATCGAGGCAGCGGTCGAGGCGAAGGTCGGCGAGACGCAGCGCGCTGTCCAGGCAACGGCGAACACCCGCGCCGACGTGGGCAAGCGGCAGACGGTGCTCGCCATCGTCTCCGTCGGCGCCGGCATCCCGATCACTGCCATCTCCGCCGCCATCGTCGATCTGCCCGGGCTCATCACCGCCTGGCTCGGGATCGTGGGCGTCAACGTGGCCCACGCCCTGCAGGGCCGAGGTCGGTAACGAGCCCGGCGGCTAGGGCGCCTGGGGGACCGCCTCGGCGGGTGTGTTGGTGACCTTCGCCGCGGCCAGCGGCATGGCCCGCCGCAACAACGCCGACAGGACCACACCGGCCAGCGCGACCGCCGCGAGGGCTCCCCACAGGGCGGTGGGCCCCTTCTGGAGCAGCCAGGTGAGCGACACCGGCGCCGTCGTCAGTGCGATCGTCCAGGACAGCTGGTAGAGGGAGACGTAGCGGCCGCGCAGGTGCGCGGGTGCGGCGTCGGTCGACAGGGCGGTCAGCACCGGCCCGGCGACGAGCTCACCGCCGGTGTAGACGACGGCACCCGCGAGCACGAGCACCACGCCGACCGCCACCGTCGCCCAGTCAGCGCTGAGCAGGACGACGTACGACCCAGCCGTCAGCAGCGAGCCCAGGGCCACGATGTTGGTCCGCACCGAGCCCTCCATCGCGTTGACGACGAGACCCTGTCCCAACCCGATCAGCACCGTGTTGATCGTGAACAGGACGCCGGCGACCCAACCGGGGTGCCCCAGGACCTCGGTGATGTATACCGGCATCGCGATGTTGAGCGCCATCGCCGAGATCGCGTAGCAGTAGTTGGTCGCGACGAGCAGCAGGTACGCCCGGTCGCGCAGCACCTGGCCCCAACCGGACGGCGAGCCGACGTGCGGTGCCGGGGCGTCGACGGGGGCAGGACTGCGCACCGACAGCAGCAGGCCGAAGGCGAGGAGGTACGAGGCGGCGTTCACCGCGACGATTGCGGTGTAGGCCGCGGCGGTGTCAACGGTCAGCGCCAGCGCCGCGACCAGGCCGCCGATCGCGAAGCTCGCGTTGCGCAGCGCGCCGAGGAAGCCGAACCACCGCTCACGCTCCCCGGGCTGGGAGATCGAGGCCACCACCGGGCTGAACGACCCCCAGAACGCGGTCTGGCCGAGCTGCACGACCGCCGACGCGGCGAGCACCGAGCCGAAGGAGTCGGCGAAGACGTACGCGACAAACCCGACGGCCTGGATCAGGTTGGCCGCCAGCAGGATCCGCTTCGCGCCGACGGAGTCGACGAGGCCGCCGAGGATCGGCGCGAACGGCAGCTGCAGCGCTGAGGCGATCGACAGCGCGAGGCCGATCTGGACCAGAGACAGCGGAGTCGATGCGAGGAAGTAGAGGATCGAGATGGGCATGAAGACTCCGGTGCCCACCGCGTCCACCGCCATCGCGGTGACGAATCGGCGGTGACGTCCGATGGCAGGAAAGCCGAGCCTTTGCAGCATGCACCCATCGTCCGGGCTCAAGTGGGGTTGAGGTCAAGCGGATTTCGGCCGACGAAACTGTCGGTGGCCTCGGCCAGGCTGACCATGATGTTGCTGGGGCACCGGGCCCTGCGACAACAGATCGGAGTCAGCCATGGAATGCAAGATCGAGCTCATCTTCGTACCGGTGAGCGATGTCGACAGGGCCATCGAGTTCTACGTCGACAAGGTCGGGTTCACGTTGGACATGCAAGCCCGGGTGGATGAGAACACCAGGTTCGTTCAGGTCACGCCGCCCACCTCGGCGTGCTCGATCGCGTTCGGGGAGGGCATCACCGACATGACGCCGGGCACGCAGAACAGCATCCAAGTCGTCGTTCCCGACGTCGAGGCGGCACGTCAGGAGCTTCTGCGGCGCGGTGTCGACGCCCCTGAGGTAGCGAAGCTCGCGTGGGGCTCGTTCACCTCGTTCACCGATCCCGACGGCAACACCTGGACCTTGCAGGAGCTTCCGCCGCCCGGGTCGTACGACGGCGCGTAGCCGGCCGGATCGCGCGACGCCCTTGACAGTGTCGCTGATCACTGGCACCCTCCTGTAATCGATTACAGGGAGAGGTTGTGGCCAATATCCAGCAGGTCGCACAACTTGCCGGTGTGTCTACCGCAACGGTTTCGCGCTTCTTGGCCGGCGGTCGTGTCAGGAGCGCGGAAGCCGTGGCCGGAGCACTCCGACAGCTGGACTACCGCCCCAGCGCGACGGCCCGCGGGTTGCGTACCGGACGCCACATGGCAGTCGGTGTGGTCGTCCCCGACATCGCAAACCCGTTCTTCGCCGCGGTGACGTGGGGCATCGAGAACGTCATCGCTCCGGCGGGTCTCCAGGTCGCGATCGCGAACAGTGGTGAGAGCGTCAGCCATGAGGCCGAGCTCGTCGGGGAGCTCCGACGGCGGGTCGACGGCGTCATCTTGTCGCCCGCCACCGAGACCGACACGGTCCCGAAGCACCTGGCGGCGTCCGGCATCCCGGTGGTCTTCGTGGACCGAAAGCTCAGAGACAGCAGCGACTTCGACGCCGTCGAGGTCGACAACGCCGCTGGCGCAGCAGCAGCGGCCAACCACCTCGTCGATCTCGGCCACCGCTCCATCGCCATGATCAGCGGTCCCTTGTCATGCACCCCCGGACGCGAACGGCATGAAGGATTCCTCGCGGCACTGGCCGAGCGCCAAGTCGAGGTCGACGCCGCACACGTCGAGATCGCCGACTTCAAGGAGTCCGGCGGCAACACCGCGATGCGCCGCCTGCTCGACACTGACGATCGGCCGTCGGCTGTGTTCGTCGCCAACAACCTGATGAGCATCGGTGCGCTGAAGGCCATCCGCGAGACGGGGCTCGGTATCCCACAAGAGATCTCGATCATCGGCTTCGACGACCTCGACCTCGGACCGCTCCTGGACCCGCCGTTCACGGTCATCGACCGGCCCACCATCGCGCAAGGGGAGGCCGCCGGGCGTCTCATGCTCGAGCGTCTCAGTGACCCCAGGCGTCCCCGACAGTCACTGGTGATGCCGGTCGAGCTGGTACGTCGGGCGTCCACCGCGGCGCCTGCAGGGAGGGCCTCATGAACGCCAGTGGCGTGCTTGTCGTCGGCAGCATCACCGCGGACCTCACGGCATTCGGGTCCAGGATGCCGAGTCCCGGGGAGACCATCTTGGGAAACGACTTCACCCTCGTGCTGGGAGGCAAGGGGGCTAACCAGGCGATCTCCGCAGCCCGGGCAGGCGCTGCCACCTCGATGGTGGGATGTGTCGGCGATGACCTCTTCCAGGACGTCGTGCTCGACGGCCTCCGGCGCGAAGGCATCGAGACAGCACACGTGGCGGTCATCCCAGGCCCCACCGGCGTCGCACACATCCGGGTCGACGCTGCCGGCGAGAACGACATCGTCATGGTCCCGCTGGCCAACGGCCATCTCACAGAGGAGACCGTGGAGGCGGCCATCGAACAGGCCCGAGATGGCACCGGCGTGCTGCTCCTCCAGCTCGAGATACCCCTTCCCGCCGCGGTCCACGCGGCCCGGACCGCGCACCGGCTGGGCATCACCGTCGTGCTGGACCCCGCGCCGGCCGCCGTCCTGGACGAGGACGTGTGGGCGTACGCAGACATCGTCACGCCCAATGAGTCGGAGGCGTCGGCCTTGACCGGTATCGAGGTGACGGACCCTGCCAGCGCACGCGCGGCCGCGGGGTGGTTCATCGAACGCGGCGTCGGCCGAGCCGTGGTCACGATGGGCGGGCAGGGAGCCATCAGCGCCGACGAGCACGGTTGCACCGAGCACCTGCCGTACCCGGCCGAAGCCGTCGACACCACCGCGGCGGGGGACGCCTTCGCCGGCACGCTGGGTGCAGGCCTGGCCGCTGGTACTCCCTGGGAGACAGCCCTGCAGCGGGCCATGGCCGCCGGGGCACTTGCCGTCACCGTCCCAGGCGCAAGCCCCAGTCTTCCTCGAGCCGCGGAGATCACCGCACTGATCGAGAAGCACGGACAACAGGAGACCGCCGATGCGCAGTAACAACGGGACTCTCAACGCTCAGCTCGCCCGGGTCATCTCAGAGGTTGGCCACACGGACCTTGTTGTGGTCACCGACGCTGGGTTGCCGATCCCCAAACATGTGGAACGGGTCGACCTGGCGCTCAAGCAGGGCATCCCGGCCTTCCTCGACGTGCTCGACACCGTGCTCGCCGAGCTGCGCGTCGAAGGAGCGATCGTGCCGGAGGAGATTGCGGAGCACAGCCCGGAGATGCTGGCCGAGATCCGACGGCGCCTGGAGGCGGCCGCCATCGAGGTCGCCGTCGTGCCGCACGAGGAGTTCAAGGTCCGCACGACGGGCGCGCGGGCAGCCGTACGCTCCGGTGAGTTCACGCCGTACGCGAACGTCATCCTCCAAGCCGGCGTCGTGTACTGAGGGCTCGCGATGAGACTGCAGCTGGACGACTCCACAAGCGATTCGGAGAGAACGAGGTCCTCCGAGGAATCGACCTGAGCGTCGAGTCTGGCCAGATCCTCGCCCTGGTGGGAGAGAACGGGGCCGGCAAGTCGACACTGACCCGGGTCATCTCCGGTGCCCACCAACCCAATGCCGGAGTGTTGATCATCGACGGCGACGAGGTCAGGTTCAACAAGCCACAAGATGCGATGGCGGCCGGGATTCGGGTCATCTACCAGGAGTTCCGCCAGAATCTGTTCCCGCACCTCGACGTGGCCCAGAACCTTTTCGTGCTCGACCTCGGAGGCAGGTTCGGCCGACTGTTCGTGCGGCGCGGGGCCATGCGTGAAGCCGCGAAGGAGCTCCTGCTCTCGGTTGGTCTCGACGTGGACACGGCTCGCGAGGTGGCCTCCCTCTCGGTCGCGGAGCAACAGCAGCTCGAGATCGCCAAGGCCATCAGCGAGGACGTGAAGCTGCTGATCCTCGACGAGCCCACGGCGGCGCTCGACGAGACCGAGTCGGGATTCTTGTTCGAACAGGTGCGGCGCCTTCGCGACGAGGGGGTCGCCATCGTCTACATCACGCACCGACTCAAGGAAGCCTTCGACCTGGCCGACCATGTCGTCGTGCTCCGCGACGGCAAGGTGGCGATGGACGAGTCTCCTGACGTCTTGACTGAGGCCGACGTTGTGACGGCGATGGCGGGGCGCACCGTCGAGGACCTCTATCCGCGGCACACACAGCCCACCGACCGACCTCGGCTCGAGCTGACCGATGTGTCAGTCGCCGGGGCGTTCGAGAGCCTCAGCATCACTGTTCACGCCGGCGAGGTCGTCGGGATCGGTGGCGTCGCGGGCTCCGGTAAGGGCGAGGTCCCCCGGGCAGTGTTCGGTCTGCGCCGCCGCACTGGAGGATCGGTGCAGCTGGACGGCAAGACTCTCGACATCAGGTCACCGCGCGACGCCATCGACGCAGGTATCGCCTACGTCACGCCAGATCGCCAGGCCGAAGGACTCGCTCTCGGGCAGTCGGTGGGCGACAACATCACGTTGGCGTCCCTCCCAGAGTTCACGTCGGCCGGGTGGGTCGCCCGCGGCAGCCAACGCGCGGCCGCCGCCAAGATCGTGGAACAGCTCGGGATCCGTACCTCGTCGGTGGATGCCGAGGCGGGGCAGCTCTCCGGCGGCAACCAACAGAAGGTCCTCCTCGGTCGCTGGGTGCTGCGAGACCCGACGGTGTTGCTGATGGACGAGCCCACGCGGGGCGTTGACGTGGCGGCGAAGGCAGACATCTACAAGATCATCGACGAGCAGACCCGAGAGGGCGCCGCCGTCCTGCTGGTCTCCTCAGACCTCCCAGAGCTCGTCGCCATGTGCGACCGCGTGATCGTCGTACGACACGGTCGAGCGGTCGCCGAGCTCACCGGAGAAGCGCTGAGCGAACAGTCCGTCCTCGAGCACGCCCTGGAGAGTGAATCGTGACCCGAACCGTAGGCCTGCTAGGCCGTGAGCTCCGCGCCATCTGGATGCTGCTCCTGGTCGCAATCGTCCTCTTCATCGCGACTCCGGACTTCCTCACCACCGGCAACCTCCTCAACGTGGTGCTGGCGGCCGCGACGACGGCCCTGCTCGCGGCCGGCCAGACCTTCGTGATCATCCTGGCCGAGATCGACCTCTCGGTCGGGGCCATCATGGGCCTCGCGGGGGTCGCTGTTGCCATCGTGCTCAAGGATCACGGCTTCCTGACCGCCCTGCTCGTCGGCCTGCTCGTCGGGGCTCTGGCCGGGTTGATCAACGGGCTCCTCGTCACCAAGACCCGGATGCCGTCGTTCATCGCGACGCTGGCGATGATGTCGGTGCTCGCGGGTCTGACCCTGCGCATCACCGAGGGCAACCCGGTCGCGGTCAACAACGACTCGTTCCTGGCGATCGGTCAGGCGAAACCGTTGGGCGTCCCTGCACCGATCTGGATCATGGTCGCCGGGTTCCTCGTCTTCGGCTTCCTGCTCGCCCGCAGCCAGTTCGGCCGCTACGTCTACGCCGTCGGCGACAACGCCGAGGCTGCCAGGCTGTCTGGCATCCCGGTCGACAGGGTAAAGATCCTCGCTTTCGTCATCAGCGGTGTGTTGTCCGCTGTCGGTGGATTCATCCTCACCGCGCGACTTGGCACGGCTCAGCCGACAGCCGGTGCTGGCATGGAGCTTGCCGCCATCGCCGCGGTGATCATCGGTGGCACCAGCTTGGCCGGCGGGCGCGGCGCGCTCATCGGGACCGCCATCGGGGCCGTACTGCTCGGCACCATCGACAACGGGCTCAACCTGCTGAACGTCTCGCCGTTCCTGCAAGACGTCGTCAAGGGACTCGTCATTCTCTTCGCCGTCTTCATCGACCGGAACTCCGGAGCCCTGAGCCGAGCTGCCGCCCACATCCCACGTCCCCACTCACGCGGCACCGTGCCGTCGTCAACCAACTAGATCGGAGTCGTCATGCGACTGTCCAGGACCGCAACAACCATCGCGCTCGCCGCCACCACGTTGCTCGCCTTCACAGGCTGCGGGCGCGGTGAGGACGAAGCGTCGTCCGGCCAGAGCGCCACCTTGGTGATGAGCACCTTGAACAATCCCTTCTTCGTCTCGGTGGCCGATGGCGCCAAGGACGGCGCGGACGACCTTGGCATCGAGCTCAGCGTCGAGAACGCCAACAACAGCGACCAGACGGCACTCGACCTGACGATCGACGCTGTCACACAGGACCCTGATGTGCTCATCATCGACCCGGTCAGCAGTGAGGGTGGCGCGGCCATGGTCAAGCAGGCCAACCAGGCGTCGGTGCCCGTCATGGCCTTCGACCGCCGTCCGGCGTCAGGCGACCTGGCCAACTTCATCGGCTACGACGCCATCGCGGCAGGCCGCGAGGGAGCGAAGTCACTGGCCGAGGCCATCGGCGAGAAGGGCACGGTCGTGGAGATCCAGGGCATCATGGGCACCAACGTCGCCCAGGACCGCAGCGAAGGCTTCCAGGAAGAGATGGGCAGCTACCCGGGAATCGACGTGGTGGCTACCCAGGCAGCGGAGTTCGACCGTGGCCAAGCACTCGACGTGATGACGAACATCCTGCAGGCCAACCCGGACATCGACGGCGTGTACGCGGCGAACGACGAGATGGCGTTGGGTGTCGTGGCGGCGTTGGAGAGCCGCGGTCTCACCGGCAAGGTGCAAGTGGTCGGTAACGACGGAATCGCTGATGCGCTCGCGGCTGTTGCGGCAGGTGACATGTACTCCACGCACGCGGAGTCGCCGTACGCACTGGGCAAGGAAGTCATCAAGATCGCGGACGCCATCGCATCCGGTGATGCTCCCAGCGAGGACGAGGTGCTGCAAGGAACGCTGGTGAAGAAGGCCGACGTACCGGACTACTGCGCCGAGATCGAGGAGATCGGCGACACCGAGACCTGTCAGGGACTCTGACTTCTGGCGGTGTCGCCCGGCCATCCGCAACGACGTGCTGCGCTGACTATGCTGTCACCTGACCCATGAGCAGACGCTGTCCGTTGCGTTGAATGACGCGACGCGGCGCCAGCGACACCGACGGAAGCCCATCTTGTTTCTTCAGCGGCGACTCCCGACCCACCTGTCGGCGGTGGACATGCTTCGGGTGTTCCGGGACCGGGCGTACCTGGTGGGGCTCATCGGTGACTGGCGGTCCGGCGACGCGGTCATCGGCTTCGATCCTCGCCATGTGCTTCCATCTGACGCCGACCCGTTCGACGCGGTGAGAGCGACAGGCGAGTCGAAGGAGAGCGAGACCGGGTTCGGAGGCGGCTGGATCGGATACTGGGGCTACCAGCTGGGGTCTCGGATCGAGTCTCTCCCGCCGTCGCCACCCCGACCGCATCAGCAACCAGATTTTCAGCTCGCCTACTACGACCACGTGCTGCGCCTGGATGCCACCACCCGAACCTGGTTCTTCGAGGGCCTGGCCAGCTCGGGAAATGAGGCTCGCCTAGAGGAGCATCACCAGCAGGTGCTGGACGCACTGTCTCAGCCCGCTGACGGGCAGGTATTTGAGTGCGGGCCGTTCACGACGACACCGTCCGACGACGGGCACCGCGAGGCCGTCGGTCGCGCCAAGGCGCGCATCGCCGCGGGCGACATCTATCAGGCCAACATCTGCAGACGGCTCGAGGCCACCTTCAACGGCGATCCGCTCGACCTCTTCTGCGCCGGAGTCTCCGAGCTGCACCCACGATTCGCTGCGTTCGTCCGCACCGCGCACGGCTCGGTGGCGAGCTTCTCGCCCGAGCTGTTCCTCAGGCGTCAGGGAGCCCGTGTCCTGACCTCGCCGATCAAGGGGACTGCCCCGCTGACCAGCGCCCCCGACGACCTCGCCGCCTCCCCGAAGAACCGCGCGGAGAACGTGATGATCGTCGACCTGATGCGCAACGACCTCGGCCGGGTGTGCGTGCCGGGTACGGTGCGGGTCGAGCACCTCGCGACAGCTCAGGAGCATGCCGGCGTGCTCCATCTGGTATCCGGAGTCGTGGGGCAGCTACGTCAGGATGCCGATGACGCGGACCTGCTGCGTGCGACCTTCCCGCCCGGCTCGGTCACCGGGGCACCGAAGGTGCGTGCCATGGAGATCATCGCCGAGCTGGAACGGACGGGGCGCGAAGCGTACACCGGGGCGATCGGCTACGTCAGCCCCGTCGCCGGGCTGGAGCTCAACGTCGCCATCCGTACTTTTGAGTTCGCCGAGGGCCACGTGTGGCTCGGGGTCGGCGGAGGAATTGTCGCTGACTCCGACCCCGATGAGGAGCTGAGCGAGACCTTCGTCAAGGCGGCCCCGCTGCTCCAGGCCATCGGTGGACAGTTGGCTTCACCGCCGCCGCGTGACGACGCCCGCCGTCACCGTGTGGGGAACGAGCCCGGCCACCGGCTGCCTCGACCTGCCGGCAGCAAGATGCCCCGACCCGACCCCGCCATGGGCGTCTTCGAGACGATGCTGGTCAGCGCCGGCGAGGTCCTCATGCTCGACCAACACCTCGCGCGGCTCAGCAACAGCACGACTTCTCTGTACGATCGTCCTCTTCCCGAGGGGACGCGGCAACTGGTTCGAACCGCGGCCGTTGGCCTTCAGGGCATACATCGGATGCGTGTCAGCGTCGTACCAACGAGTGCCGGCCTGAGTGCCGCGAAGGTCGTCGCCCAGCCGTTGTCCGCGCGGCCGACGCAGGCCTGGCACGTGGTCCCGGTGGTCGTCCCTGGCGGTCTTGGCCGACACAAGTGGAACGACCGTCGGATGCTGCAGGTGGTCGAGCCACGACCGGGCACATGGACGTCCGACTGCGATGCGCTGCTCGTCGACACTGACGGAGCGGTGCTCGAGACCGGCCGGGGCAACGTCTTCCTCGTCATGGATGGCTCGGTGCACACGCCGGCGACCGACGGCCGCATCCTGCCGGGGGTCACCCGGCAGGCGGTCATCGACCTGCTGGAAGCGGCCGGCATCGCGGTGCACGAGACCCCATGTGCTCTGGCGGACCTGGGCGGTGCCCACGAGGTGTTCGTCACCAACTCCCTCGGCGGGGTCCGGCCCGTCGTGGAGTGTGATGGTGTGGGCTCCTGGGCGGCCCCGGGACCCACCACGGCGTGGCTGCAGGAGGCGCTGCTCAGGACCGAGGGCGCCGCCGGCGCCGTCTCGGCGCCCATGTCGGCTGCGCCGAGACGAGGCCAGCGGATCCTGGTGATCGACAACTACGACTCGTTCGTCTACAACCTCAGCCAGTACATCGGCGAGCTCGCAGCGTGCCCGACCGTGCTGCGTAACGATGGCGACAGCGTGGAAGAGGTCGTCCGTCTGGCACGCACCGGCGCTTGGGACGGAATCGTCATCTCCCCAGGCCCGGGCGTGCCTGGCGACGCCGGCATGAGCAGTGAGCTGGTCGCCCGGCTCGCGGGCACGGTTCCCATCCTTGGTGTGTGCCTGGGACACCAGTGCATAGCGGAGACCTTCGGAGCGCGGGTCGGCCGCGTCGAGACGATCCTGCACGGGAAGTCGTCGCTGGTGCAGCACGACGGGCAAGGAGTCTTCGCCGCAATGGCCGGGCCGCTCACGGTCGGGCGCTACCACTCCCTGGTGGTGGAGCCGGCCAGTCTGCCGCAGCAGCTGATCGTCACCGCACGAACGGTCGACGGCGTCATCATGGGTGTTCGTCACCGCGACCTCGCCGTGGAGGGGGTTCAGTTCCACCCGGAGTCGATACTGACCCCGCGGGGGCACGAGCTGATGGCGAACTTCCTGCGCATGTGCACCTGACCAGGCCACGGAGCTGGATCGGCTGCCGTCCCTAGTAGCTCGGTCCCACCTCGCTCGCACCTGCCGCCAGGCGTACCGTTTCCTCCTCGCGGGCGACGGTGACGTCGAGCGACGTCGACGCCGACGACCGCGCTATCGCGTCGAGCTCGTCGTCCGTGCGGCGTGGGTCGTGGTGGAACAGCACCAGGCGACCGACGCCCGCGGCGGCGGCCAGGCCGAGCGCGTAGTCGATGGTCGAGTGGCCGAACGTCCGGCGTCGGGGAAACTCCTCGGCGGTGTACTGCGCGTCGTGGATCAGCACGTCCGCGTCCTTGACCAAGGCGAGGGCGGCCTCGTGGTACGGCCCGAACCCGCGGGGCCCGTCCCCGAGTGACTCCGGACTGTGGTCGGAGAGGTACGCGACCGTGTGCCGGCCGTCGTCGACCCGGTAGCCGAAGGTGCGGCCACCCTTGTGCGGGATCTCGCGGGCATGGACCGAGAAGCCTTCGATCTCGTGGTCACCCTCCTGCACCTGCCCGAACGACCAGTCCCCGCGCAGCTCGTCCGGCCTGATCGGGAAGTGCGGCGGCGACATCGCCCTGGCCAGCAGCTCCTCGGCCGGCCCGTCCTGGCCGGGGAGCAGCAGCCGGACCACGGCACCTTCTTGGTCACCGGAGCGGAAGAACGGGAGGCCGTGGGTGTGGTCCCAGTGCAGATGGCCGAGCAGGATCGTGCCCCTGAACGGCCGGCCGTCCAGCAGCTTGGTGACCCGCGCCAAGCCGGTACCGGCGTCGAGCAGCAACGTGGGGTCCTCGCCCTCCCGGGCGATCGCCACGCACGAGGTGTTGCCGCCGTAACGCACGAAGTCGGGGCCGGGCGCCGGCGTGGAGCCGCGTACCCCACAGAGATGGACCCTCATGCGGTCGGCTGCTGGCCGTCCCTCTCCTCGCGTCGGTGGCCTTCTGCCAGCTCGCGGAGCGCGGAGGTGTCCACCTGCTCCGCCGTTGCCACCGCGACCCGGACCCGGGTCCGGGCGCGCAGCGTGGACGTACGGCTCCCGCCCTCCAGCAGGGCGCGTTCGCCGCCGACGGCACCCGGACCGAGCTCGGCGACCGGCTCGCCGTCGACCAGCACCTCCAACACCCCGTCCAGCAGCAGGAACAGCTCGTGTCCGGGCTCGCCCTGTCGGACCAGGTCCTCGCCCTCGGCCAGCTTGCGCACCTTGGGCTTCGCATTACCACGCATGATCGTTGACGAGAGCGTCCGCTCCAGCGCCGTCTCGGCCACGGTGACCAGGGCCGGGCTGTCCACGTCACCCCACGGGCTGTGGTCGCCGAAGCACTGCTTGGACCACCCACCGAAGTCGGTGAGCCCGCTCTTGGCCACGAGTGCGCAGCTGTCGTCGTACACCCAGTGCCGGGGGAACGGGCTGGCGCCCGTCATCTGTGCGTCGGCGCGGCCATCGGCGTGCAGGGTGAGCTCAAGTGTCGTCCACACGGTCGGGGCACTGAGTTGGACGTACGGTGGGCGGCGCACCGTTCTGGGCATGGGAGCGCCGGTCCGCCCGCCGACTGTCTGCCGGAACCGGACCCAGCCGTCCCCGACCTCCGGCTCGTTCTGCAGGTCGGGGTAGGAGAATGCGGTGAACGTTGCCGACGAGGGACCCAGTCGCAGCGTCGTGGAGCCGATCAGCCCACCACCGTCGTGACCATGAGCGGTGATCGTGCCCGCGTCGTCGACCTCGATCCACGCCGCGAGGCGGTTGGCGAAGCGGAATCGGTCGGCATCGCGCCAGGCGACCAGGTCGCCGAGCTCGGCAGGCGGCGGTGGGTCGTAGTGCCCTACTCCCAGTGAGAACGGGATCTTCATCGGGCCGGGAATGGCCTCCGACGGGATCCACGAGACCGACGTGACTGAGGACGATCGACGCATCGTGAGCTCCTTGGACGCGGTTTGCACGGACAGTCCTACGGTTGCACCGTCGGCAGGGCATGGGCACTGATGGAGTCCTGCCGACGCAGGTGGGGTAGGCACCACCGTATGTCGGCGTGCCTGCGCCCTGGTCGATTTCCTCGAACTCCCACACGCTGTGGTTGTCCCGTCCGACACTGATGGCACGCGCGCCGCGAACCCGCAGAAACAGGAGACCCGATGATCGACTCCCCTCGGATCGGGTTGT
Source organism: Nocardioidaceae bacterium (assembly GCA_013695785.1). Lineage (GTDB taxonomy): Bacteria > Actinomycetota > Actinomycetes > Propionibacteriales > Nocardioidaceae > JACCZT01. The sequence goes on from JACCZT010000043.1 coordinate 20,285, forward strand.
TCCTCGCCGACGACAACCTCATCGTCCGCGAGGGCGTGAGGGTGCTGCTGGAGATGGAGGACGACTTCGAGGTCCTTGGCACGGCCGCGGACTACGACGGTCTGGTGGCCGGCGCCGAGGCAACCGCGCCCCAGGTCGTCGTCACCGACATCCGGATGCCTCCCAGCTTCGCTCGCGAGGGCATCGATGCCGCAAAGGAGGTACGCAAGCGCCACCCAGGCACAGGCGTCGTCATCCTGAGTCAGTACGACGACCCCGACTACGCGGTGGCTCTGCTCTCCGAGGGCGCCGCCGGCTATGCGTACCTGCTCAAGGACCGGGTGGCCGAAGGAGACCAGCTGGCCCGGGCTGTACGCGAGGTCGCCGCCGGTGGCTCGATGCTCGACCCCAAGATCGTGGCAGCACTCACCCAGCCTGTCCGCCGCAGCGACCTGACCGCCGCCGAGGAGCAGCTGCTGCAGCAGGTCGCCGAGGGCACGCCGATCAAGGCGATAGCGGTCGCTGCCAAGACAACACCGGCCGACGTGGCGACCGCGGTCGAGCGGCTCTTCGTACGGCTCGCCGAGGGCTTGAGCGCAGGCGACCAGCAGTGCCTGGACCGCCTGAAGACCCTGCAGCAGGCGATCATCAATCGTGAGGAGCAGGGCGAGTCACTGTCCCGGCTGCTGCCCGACGGCATTGCCGCGCGGCTGCGCGCCGGCGGACACGCCGTCGGCGAGACCGAGCGTCTCAACGTCACGGTCCTGATGTCGGACATCCGGGGCTACTCCGCGATCGCCGAGCGCACCGACCCCAGCGCCCTCGCCGGACAGCTGGGTGCGCACCGTGCCAGCATGAACGGGGCGATCCACGCCGAGGGCGGGACGGTCATGCAGTTCGTCGGTGACGCGGTGATGGCGGTCTTCGGTGCACCCGAGCCGAGCACCGATCATGCCGACCGTGCTGTCATGGCCGCCGCCGGGATGCACCTCGCCCAGGAGGAGGTCAACGCCGTCTTCGCCGCGCAGCAGCTCGAACCGTTCGGTTTGGGGATCGGACTGTCGACCGGTGAGGTCGCGGCCGCACTGCTGGGATCGGCGGACAGGGTCGAGTACTCCCTGGTGGGTGACACCGTGAACCTCACCCAGCGGCTGCAACAGTGGGCCGCGGCCGGCGAGACCGTCTTGAGCGGACCGACGATGGCCGCGCTGCGAGTCCCCGTAGCGGCGCAGGAGCTGCCCCCGGCGACGGTCAAGGGCCGCGCGCAGACGGTCCGGGCCTTCAAGATCGGCCTGCCGGAGCTGATTAGGTGAGCAGCGCCGACGTACACACCTACGCGGAGTCCTCGACCAGCACTGGAGAGCGTCCGGCCGCAACCCTGCCCCTGCCCAACGC
>JACCZT010000063.1 GCA_013695785.1 Nocardioidaceae bacterium
TACTCGCGCACAGATCGGCGATCATCGTCACCCACGACGTCCTGGACGCGCTCATCCTGGCTGATCGGGTGGTGGTGATCGATGGTGGTCGGGTCGTCGAGGATGGCACCACCCGCGAGGTTCTGACGCGTCCGCGCAGTGCCTATGCAGCACGGGTCGCCGGTCTCAACATGGTGACCGGGACCGCGGACGGCAGCGGGGTCCGCGCACCGGACGGCTTGACGGTCTACGGCGTAGGCGGCGATGCGCGCGCCGGCGATGCCGCGGTGGCCGTGTTCAGCCCGTCAGCGGTCTCGGTCTTCAGGCGACGCCCCGAGGGCAGCCCGCGCAACATCTTGCAGGTGGCGCTCACCGAGCTCGAACCGCGTGGTGACCAGGTACGCCTGCGCGCAGCGAACTTTTCGGCCGACGTCACCGCGCCGGTCGTCGCCGAGCTCGACCTGGCGCCGGGTGTGGAGGTCTACTTCGCGGTCAAGGCCAGCGAGGTCGCCGTCTACGCGATCTCACCATCAGCCTCGTAGCATCGCGATCCTGGTCAACAGGTTCTCCAGCGAGTCTTCGAACTCGGCGAGGGAGTGGTCCTCGGCGAGCTCGACCTGGACCTGGACTATCTGCGGGTACTTGGCGAGGGACTCGCCCTGGCGCGTGACCTCCTCGTCGTGGATCGGAGCGATCTGCGCACCACGCGCGGCCACCTCCAGGAGCAGGTGGCCGAGCAGAAAGCTGGTGAACGCCCGGTACGCGGCGACGGCTCCCTTGTTGGTGAAACCCTCGCTCGTCATCGCGCGCAGGAAGGACTCGACCCAGGTGAGACTGCGCAGGGGCGGCCGTAGCCACGGCGCTTCGGGGGGACGCGACGCCACCAGGGGAAACGCCATGGGGTGCGCCAGCGCGATCTTGCGGACGCCATGGGCGAGTCGCTGCAGGAAGTCCTGCCATCCGTTCTGAGGTGCGGCCAGGACCTCGGGGTCGTGGTTCATCTCGTCGATGATCGATGCCACGACGAGGTCGAGAAGGTCGTCGCGACTGGGCACGTACCGGTACAACGCCATGGCCTCGACCCCGAGTGCGCTACCGAGCCGCCGCATGGTGAGGTCGCGCAGGTCGAACTCGTCGATGAACTCGATTGCCGCGGCGACGATGCGTTCGGTGTCGAGCGGCATGCGCTCAGCGGAGGCGCGCACCCCGATCGAGGCGAGGTCGGGATCGGCCTCCTCAGAACTGTTCATGGCGTACGACTCCGAGGCATCGACGGCAGTTCAAGGCTCATGCCGCGACGGTATCGTGTCGAGAGGATCTCCACAGGTCTTGTGGACGCCCCGTTTACGACGTAAACTCTCCGCGAGTGTTCAGCAACGAGCGCGCCGGTGTCGACGTGAGGGCTTTGCGGTGGCTATTCCTCCGGAGGGGACCGTACTGGTCCCGATCGATTACGACCCGTCGGATCTGCAGATCCATGAGTGTTCGTTCTGCAGCTGGTGGTGGGCAGAGCTCGTCATGGATCCGTCCACCGGCCTGGTGCTGAGGGAGTGGCACGAGCCCGTGTGCCCGATCTCGATCGCGTGGTCGGTCTCCGCCGACGAGATCGAAATCCCCCGTTCTCGCCCGGCGAGCGAAGGCGACCACGACTTCGATCTCCTCCTCTAGCGGTCGAGCGCGTGGTGGCACGCGGTTTGGCCAACGCGGGATCGAGGCGATAGCCTGGCCCCTGGCCTGTGGCCCCCGTCACAGCGCCGCTTCTGCGCCGCCTGCACCACCCCCGCCGGCGTCGCAGCCCTGACTCCGCCGGCCACGGCGACCCCGGCGGCCGCCGTACCCGAGGAGTTCATCCGTGCCTGAAGAGCCCGAGTTCGTTCAGCTCCTGACGCCTGAAGGCGAGCGCGTCGAGCACCCAAGCTTCGCCTTCGACGGCGATGACGAGATGATCGCGTCGATGTACCGCGACCTGGTCCTCACCCGCCGGATCGACACCGAGGCCACCGCTCTGCAACGCCAGGGCGAGCTGGGCATCTGGGCTTCGCTGCTCGGCCAGGAAGCGGCCCAGATCGGCTCGGCCCGCGCGCTTCGTCCGCAGGACTTCGCCTTCCCCACCTACCGCGAGCACGGCGTCGCCTGGTGCAAGGGGATCGACCCCGTCGCGCTGCTGAGCCTGTTTCGCGGCGTCGACCAGGGCAGCTGGAACCCCCTGGAGACCAACTTCGGCCTCTACACGATCGTCATCGGCGCCCAGACGTTGCACGCCACGGGGTACGCCATGGGGGTCCAGCGCGACGGCGCCGTCGGCACCGGTGACGATGACCGTGACACCGCCGTGGTCGCATACTTCGGCGACGGAGCGACGAGCCAGGGTGATGTCAACGAGGCCTTCATCTGGGCAAGCGTCTTCAACGCCCCAGTGGTCTTCTTCTGCCAGAACAACCAGTGGGCCATCTCCGAGCCGATCGACCGACAGACCCGGATCCCGCTGTACCAGCGCGCGTCCGGATTCGGCTTTCCCGGCCTGCGCGTCGATGGCAACGACGTGCTGGCGTGCCACGCGGTGACCAAGGCCGCGACGCAGCGCGCCCGCGAGGGCAGCGGACCGACGCTGATCGAGGCGTTCACCTACCGGATGGGCGCGCACACCACCTCCGACGACCCGACTCGCTACCGCCTCTCGGGCGATCTTGAGCGCTGGAAGCTCAAGGACCCGCTCGCGCGCGTACATGCCTACCTGACCCGTCACGCGGGGCTGGCCGAAGACTTCTTCGCCGACATCGAGGCCGAGTCCGACGTCCTCGCGCACCGGATCCGCGAGGGATGCGTGGCGATGGCCGATCCGCACGTGCTGGGCATCTTCGACAAGGTGTACGCCGAGCAGACCGAGGAGCTCGCCGCCCAGCAAGCGGGATACGCCGCCTACCTCGACACGTTCGAGACCCAGACAGGAGCGCACGCATGAGCACGATCACGCTCGCCAAGGCCCTGAACGACGGTCTGCGCGCCTCGATGGAGGGCGACGCCAAGGTGGTCGTGATGGGCGAGGACGTCGGCAAGCTCGGCGGGGTCTTCCGGGTCACCGATGGCCTGCAGAAGGACTTCGGCGAGGACCGGGTGATCGACACGCCGCTGTCAGAGTCGGGCATCGTCGGTACTGCGGTAGGACTCGCGATGCGCGACTACCGCCCGGTGTGCGAGATCCAGTTCGACGGCTTCGTCTACCCCGCGTACGACCAGATCGTCAGCCAGGTCGCCAAGCTGCACTTCCGCAGCGGCGGCCGGTTGCCGATGCCCATCGTGATCCGGATCCCGTTCGGCGGTGGCATCGGTGCCGTGGAGCACCACTCCGAGAGCCCAGAGGCGCAGTTCGCGCACACCGCGGGTCTGAAGGTGGTGGCGTGCTCCAACGCCGCCGATGCGTACTGGATGATCCAGCAGGCCATCGCCTGCGACGACCCGGTGGTCTTCCTCGAGCCCAAGCGTCGCTACTGGGAGAAGGCCAACCTCGATCGCGAGGCGGCCCCTGCGCCCCTGCTGTCGTCCAAGGTCGTGCGCGACGGCACCGACGTGACGGTGCTGGCGTACGGGCCGATGGTCAAGACGTGCCTGGAGTCGGCGATCGCCGCGGCCGAGGGCGGCACGAGCATCGAGGTGATCGACCTGCGCACCCTCTCTCCGCTCGACCTCGAACCGGTGTACGCCTCGGTGCGCAGGACCGGCCGCGTCGTGGTCGTGCACGAGGCCGTCGTCAACCTCGGAATCGGCGCCGAGGTCGCCGCGCGCATCACCGAGCAGTGCTTCTACGCCCTCGAGGCGCCGGTGCTGAGGGTCGGCGGGTTCGACACGCCGTACCCGCCGAGCCGGATCGAGGAAGAGTACCTGCCCGACCTCGACCGTGTGCTCGACGCTGTCGACCGTTCGCTGGCGTACTGAGGAGACGATGATGACGCTCAAGGAATTCAAGCTGCCCGATGTTGGCGAGGGTCTGACCGAGGCCGAGATCGTCGGCTGGCGCGTCAAGCCCGGCGACACCGTGCGGGTCAACGACATCGTCGTGGAGATCGAGACCGCCAAGTCGCTCGTCGAGCTGCCCTGCCCGTACGCCGGCACGGTCGCCGACCTGCTCGTCGCCGAGGGGGAGACCGTCCTGGTCGGCACGCCGATCATCGCCGTCGCGCCCGAGGGCGCCGACGTGCCGTCACCGCAACCTGCTGCTGAGGCGGGCGTCGACGAGGCAGCTGCCGCCCTCGCGGCGCAGCCCTCGGCACCCGATGACGTGGCCGGTGACGGTGTTGTCGAGGCCGGCTTGATCGGGGGAGCTGCGCCAGGTGGGCGTACGTCGGTGCTCGTGGGCTATGGTCCGCGGACGACCGAGGCCAAGCGGCGCCCACGCAAGGGCGCGGCCGCACCCGACGGTGGGCCGTTGACACCGTCGCCGGAGGGCCCTGCCGGACGCGTGTTGGCCAAGCCACCGGTACGCAAGCTCGCCAAGGACCTCGGCGTCGACCTGCTTGCCGTCACGCCCAGTGGGCTGGGCGGCGTCATCACGCGGTCGGACGTCGAGGCGCTCGCCGGCGCGCCCTCGCCCCGTGCTGGTACGTCTCCTGGGACGTCCGCGGCGCCGGTGCGTCCTGGCGGTGAGACCCGGATCCCGGTCAAGGGTGTCCGCAAGATGACCGCAGAGGCGATGGTCCGCTCGGCGTTCACCGCTCCGCACGTGACCGAGTGGCTGACTCTCGACGTCACGCGCATGGTCGAGCTCGTCGAACGCCTCAAGGCCGACCGGGAGTTCGCGGACGTACGCGTCTCGCCGTTGCTCGTCGTCGCAAAGGCGGTCTGCCTGGCCGTACGGCGAACCCCCGAGCTCAACGCCACCTGGGACGAGTCCGCGCAGGAGATCGTGCTCAAGCATGGAGTCAACCTCGGTATCGCCGCCGCAACACCGCGCGGACTGGTGGTGCCCAACATCGTCGGCGCCGACGCGATGGGTCTGCACGACCTCGCGGCGGCCCTCGGCGAGCTGGTCGGGATCGCCCGCGACGGGCGTACCCAGCCCGCGCAGATGGCAGGCGGCACGTTCACGATCACCAACGTCGGCGTGTTCGGCGTCGATGCGGGCACACCGATCCTCAATCCCGGCGAGACCGGGATCCTCGCGCTGGGGTCGGTCTCCCGGCGCCCATGGGTGGTCGACGGCCCCGATGGCGAGCAGGTCGTGCCGCGCTGGGTGACGACGCTTGCGTTGTCCTTCGACCACCGCGTGGTCGACGGCGCGCAAGGTTCGCGCTTCCTCGCCGACGTCGGTCGGCTCCTGAGCGACCCCGCCACGGCGATGCTCTACTGAGACCGTCTAGCCGCGGAACCGGGCACGCCGCGCCGCGAGTCGCTCGCCGGCATCCTGGCGCAGCAGCGCGGTGAGCTCGTACCGGATGACGTCACCGAGCCGGGCGCAGAAGGTCTCCGGCTCCTCGGCGGCGTCCGGCTGCTCCGCGACGATCCGGTCGACGATCCCGTTGGCGCGCAGGGTGTGAGCATCCACGCCCTGCGCCCGAGCCATCTCCGCGGCGCGGTCAGGAGTGCGAAAGCGAATGGCGCTCGCACCCTCCGGCGGCAACGGCGACAACCACCCGTGCTGCGCGGCCACCACCCGGTCGGCCGGCAGCAGAGCAAGGGCGCCGCCACCGGTGCCCTGGCCCATCATGACCGTCAGCGTCGGAGCCTGCAGCATCACCATGTCGGCGAGACAGCGGGCGATCTCACCGGCCAGCCCGCCCTCCTCAGCCTCGACCGAGAGCGCCGCGCCCGGGGTGTCGATCACCGTCACCAGGGGGAGGTTGAGCTCGTCGGCCAGATGCATGCCGCGTCGCGCCTCGCGCAGCGCACCAGGGCCTAGCGGGCTGAGGAGCGTCTGACCTCGCCGGTCTTGTCCGAGCAGGACGCACGGCGCCCCGCCGAACCGCGCCAGCGCGAGCAGCAGTCCAGGATCGGTCTCGCCTTGTCCGGAGCCGTTGAGCGGGATGACGTCGGTCGCGGCGTACCGCAGCAGCCGCCGCACGCCTGGCCGTCGGGGATTGCGGGCGCGCGTCACCAAGTCCCAAGCGTCGCTGACACCGACTGGTTCGTCGCCCGGGTGCTGCTCGTCGGCCGGCGGCTTGCGCGGCGCCATCATGACCTGCAGCGCGCGGTGCACGATCTCGGCCAATGCCTCCGGCGGTAGCACGGCATCGATGAGCCCGTGTGTGTAGAGGTTCTCCGCGGTCTGCACGCCCTCGGGGAACGGCCGGCCGTAGATCGCCTCGTAGACCCGCGGGCCGAGGAACCCCAGCAGCGCCCCCGGCTCAGCGACCGTGACGTGACCCAGCGACCCCCACGACGCCATCACGCCACCGGTTGTGGGATTGCGCAGGTAGACGAGGTACGGGTGCCCGGCCGCCTTGTGCTGACAGATGGCGGAGGTGATCTTCACCATCTGGACGAATGCGACAGTGCCCTCCTGCATCCGGGTGCCGCCGCTCACGGGCGCGGCCAGCAGCGGGAGTCCCTCGGCCGTCGCGCGCTCGATGGCCAGCACGAGGCGCTCGGCTGCGTCCACGCCGATCGAGCCGGCAAGGAAGCCGAACTCCGAGGCCAGGACGGCGACCCGGTGCCCGTGGATGCTGCCCTCGCCGGTGATGACGGCCTCGTCGTGCCCGGTCTTTGCCTCAGCACCAGCGAGCTGGGCGCCGTACTCCTCGGACAGCTCTGCCCTGACGAACGGACGATCCCAGGAGAGGTACGAGCCGTCGTCCAGCACGAGGTCGAGCAAGGCGGTGGCGGTGAGCCGGGTTGCTTCGGCGGTCACCAGGCACCCGCATCGTCGGGCGCGCCTGCCGCTTCTGTGGTGTCGAGCTCGTCGAGCCAGGCGGTCACGCTTGCGTTGTGCTCGCCCAGCCGGGGCGGGGCGAGGTGCTGCTCGCGCGCACCGGCGTAGGTGTTGTCGTCGAAACGCAGCGCCGGGCCGGGAAGGGTGAGCGTGCCGAGGCTGCTGTGCTCGACGTCGACCAACAGTCCCTGCGAGCGGGTCTGCTCCCACCCGTAGACGTCGTCGAGGGTACGAACCTTGCCGGCGGGCACCCCCGCTTCGGCGAGGCGGGCGAGCCACACCTCGGCGCCGTCGTCGGCGAACGCGGCTTCGATCGCCTCGATCAGCGCCTCACGGGCTCCGACTCGGGCTTGGTTGGTGCTGAAGCGTTCATCGGCCTCGTCCACGCCGATCAGTGGGGCGAACCGGCGCCACAGACCCTCGCTACCCACCGCGATCTGGACCGGGGAGTCGGCGGTGCGGAACAGCCCGTACGGCGCGATCGAAGGATGGTGGTTGCCGATCGCGCGCGGCACCTTGCCGGCGACCGTCCACCGGGTGCCCTGGAACGCGTGCACGCCGACGATGCCGGCGAGCAGGCTGGTACGAACGACGCGTCCGCGTCCGGTGCTGGCGCGTTCGAGCAGCGCCGCGACGGCACCGTAGGCGGCGTTCATGCCGGCGAGCAGGTCGCCGATCGGGACGCCGACCTTGGTCGGCTCGTCCGGGCCCGGGCCGGTGAGGCTCATCATCCCCGCCTCGCCCTGGGCGATCTGGTCGTACCCGGCGCGGCCCCCCTCGGGCCCGTCGTGTCCGAAGCCGGTGATCGAGCAGATCACCAGGCGCGGGTTGATCTCGTGCAGCCGGTCGACGGTGAATCCGAGCCGATCCAAGACGCCGGGCCGGAAGTTCTCGAGCAGCACGTCGGCGCGCGTGACGAGCCGGGTGAGAAGCCCGACTCCGTCCTCGGACTTCAGATCGGCGGTCACCGACTCCTTGTTGCGGTTACAGGACAGGAAGTAGGTCGACTCCGGGTCGTCCTCGGGACCGACGAACGGCGGCCCCCAGCCGCGGGTGTCGTCACCTCCGTCGGGCGTCTCGACCTTGATCACCCGCGCTCCGAGGTCGCCGAGCATCATCGCGGCATGGGGGCCGGCGAGTGCGCGGGTCAGGTCGATCACCACGATGTCGGACAGCAGATTGGTCACAGCGACATCTTCGCAGGGAGGTGACCGCCGCAGCACGGCGAA
>JACCZT010000095.1 GCA_013695785.1 Nocardioidaceae bacterium
GTTTCGGCCACGGGTGTGACGCCTGCGTGGCGCACGCCGATGGGACGAAGGCGGCCCAGACCCACGACGCGTGGGTGATCGTTCGCGGCCTCGACAGCGACGACAACGGCCGACCGGACCGTGTCCACATCCAGTACCGGCTGCCGGCCGACCGCAGCGGCAAGGTGGCGGCGGTCCTCGAGGCGTCGCCGTACCTGTCCGGTGGCAACGAGGAGGTCCGCAACCACGATGTCGACGTGCCGCTGCACGTGCCGCAGGCGGCGGCTGGGCCGGGGATCCAATCGCCCTACGAACGGCTCCTGCGACCCCACGGATACGCCTACGTCTACGCCGAGTCCATCGGCGCCGGTTCCTCCAGCGGATGCCCCACCGGGGGGCCCTGAGGAGACGAAGGCGATCGCCGCGGTGGTGCGCTGGCTGACCGGCGACGCGCGGGCGGTGGAGCCGGACGCCCGGCGCATTGCGCCTGGCCCGGGCGACGTCCGGTCGAGAGCGGGTCACCGATGACGCCAGCTTCTCGGTCGAGGAGCTTGCCGACAAGTCCCGATCGGCCCATCGACTGCTGTACCGGACGCCGCCGCTGCTACGGCGGCTCACGCTCTCGGGCTTCGCATCGGTGCGGCTGGAAGTGTCGTTCGACGCTCCGGCGAGCAACCTCTCGGTCGCGCTCGTCGACCTGGGGCCGAAGGGCGGTACCACTGTGCTCAGCGAAGGCTGGGCCGACCCGCAGAACATCGACTCCCTCCACGAGGGCACGGCCTTGGAGCCACGAACGCGGTACGCGATCGAGGTGGACCTGGACCAGGTGCTCCAGCACCGACTGCCCAGCGGACACCGACTCGCGCTGGTCGTCGCCGCCAGCGACAGGAGTTCACCCTCCGCCCGCCGCCGGGGACGCACCTCCGGCTCACCCTCTCCGAGGCGTCGCTCGACCTCCCGGTGCTCGGAGGCGCCGACGCCCTGCGCAACGCGCTGCGGCCATGAGCGAGGAGCTAGTGCCTCACACCACGCAGCGGTGCTCGCCGTCGACGACGAGCGCCTGGCCGTCGCGCAGACCGAGGTAGGCGATGCCCTCGGCGTCGTAACGCTCCGCGACGCCGGTCAGCACGGCGCACTCGGGGTGCGAAGGTGTCGCCAGATGCGGCACGATCGCATAATTCAGCACACCGAGGCCGTCGAAGGTGGCCGGTGTCGCAGATAGCTGCTCGACCTCGGCTACCGGGTCGCAGCGTTCGAGGCCGCGCAGGCTCGGCGCGAGCACGCACGCGCCCGCGCTGTAACCGGCGTAGACGAGCGCGTCCTTCGCCAATGCCTCGCGAAGCACCCCTTCCAGGCGCGCGCGCCGCATCGCCTCGCGCAGCACGAAGGTGTTGCCGCCCCGTACCCATACGAACCCCACCTCGGCGAGAGCCGCGCGCACGGCATCGGGGCGCCCGACGTGATCCCGGAGGTCGAGCTCGCGCGCCTCCAGGCCGAGGTCGGCGAGCGCCATGATCTCGGCGGCGACCATCGACGCGCGTGCCTCCTCTGGAGCGCCGTCAACAGCGTTGGCGACCACGACGCCGGGAGCTGTTGTCCGGAGCAGTGAGACGAAGTACTCGGGGTGGTCCCCGAGGCGGAAGGAGGAGAGGTAGAGCCGCACGGCTCAGTACAGCGCACTCGCGAGCGCGCGTCGCGTCGGCGCAACCCGCGGGTCGTCCGAGCCGACGACGACGAACAGCTCGAGGAGCCGTTCGCGGACCCGCTCGCGCTCGTCGCCGGAGGTGCGCCGCACCAGGTCGACAAGGCGCGAGAACGCGTCGTCCACGTGGCCCCCGGCGACGTCGAGGTCGGCGACCAGCAGCTGCGCGTCCACGTCGTCCGGCGCCGTCGCGGCGGCCTCCCGGGCAGCATCGAGGTCGGCACCGGCCGTACGGGCCATCAGCCGGACCCCGGCAAGGCGCTCCGCGGCTTCTGTGTCGGCGGGATTGGATGCCAGCAGCGCCTCGTAGGCAGCGACGGCGCCGTCGAGGTCGCCCGCGGCGAAAGCGTCGTCGGCGGCCTCGAACCGTGGATCGTCCGCGGTCTCGACCGGGGCCTCCGGCGCGGTGGTGCCGCGCGGCTCGGCCGTTCCGTCGAGCCCGTGGGCGATGGCGACGTTGACGAGCTCGTCGAAGAATCGGCGTACCTCCTCCTCGCCCACGATGCCCTGGAAGAGCGGGACCGGTTGCCCGCTGACCAGCCCGATGACGAAGGGGACGCCCTGCGCCTGGACCGCCTGGGCGATCTGGGGATTGGCGTCGACGTCGACGCGAGCGAGCAGGATCTTGCCGCCGTAGGAGTCCGTGACCTGTGTGAGCGTTGCGTTGAACGTCGCGGTCTCGGGCGAGCGCGGCGTCCACAGTGACATCACCACCACGTGACGGGTCGAGGCCTCGAGCACCTCGCTCTGGAATGTCTGCTCGGTCACGTCGACCGCGTAGACGCCTCCCGCCGATGATCCCGCACCTGCTCCCGCTGGCTGCGCGGCCGGCGTCTTGAAGGCGGACAGGTCGATGGCACCGGGACGCGAGAATCCACTCATACGACCATTGTGTCGCACTCAGAAACTGGCGGGCTCGCGGTATTCGCCCCACTCCAGGCGAAGCGCGTCACAGATCTCCCCGAGGGTGGCCTCGGCACGGGCCGCGGCCAGCATCGGTTCGATCAGGTTGGCCTCGGTACGCGAGACCGCGACCATCTCGGCGAGGGCAGTGTCGACGGCTCCCTGGTCCCGTCGCTCGCGCCGGTCACCGAGCACGGCGACCTGGTCGGCCTCGACCTGGTGCGAGACGCGCATGATCTCCAGGTCGTCGGTGACGCTGGGCGTGTGGCAGTTGACGCCGACGACGCGCTTGTCACCCTTCTCCAGGGCGGTCTGGTACGCGAACGCCGCGTCGGCGATCTCGGACATGAACCAGCCCTCCTCGATGCCGCGCAGGATGCCCGACGTCATCGGGCCGATCGCGTGGGCGGCCTCCTCGCCGCCGCCGAACCTCAGGATCTGGGCGAAGATCGCCTCGGCCTCGGCCTCGATCCCATCGGTGAGCTGCTCGAGGTACCACGATCCGCCGAGCGGGTCGGCGACGTTGCAGACACCGGTCTCCTCCATCAGCACCTGCTGGGTGCGCAGCGCGATCTCCGCGGCACGTTCTGACGGCAGCGCGAGGGTCTCATCGAGTGCGTTGGTGTGCAGCGAGTTGGTGCCGCCGAGGACCGCGGACAGAGCCTGCACGGCGGTGCGAACGACGTTGTTGTACGGCTGCTGGGCGGTCAGCGAGACACCCGCGGTCTGGGTGTGGAATCGCAGCCACTGCGACTTCTCGCTCGTGGCGCCGTAGACGTCACGCATCCAGCGCGCCCAGATCCGGCGGGCGGCACGGAACTTGGCGATCTCCTCGAAGAAGTCCAGGTGCGCGTCGAAGAAGAACGACAACCCCGGAGCGAAGGCGTCGAGCTCGAGACCACGCGCAAGACCGAGCTCGACGTACGCGAAACCGTCGGCGAGGGTGTAGGCCAGCTCCTGCGCAGCGGTCGAGCCGGCCTCGCGGATGTGGTAGCCCGAGACCGACAGCGGCTTGTAGGCGGGGACCTCGGCCGAGCAGTACTCCATCAGGTCACCGATCAGCCGCAGGTGCGGTTCTGGCGCGAACAACCACTCCTTCTGTGCGATGTACTCCTTGAAGATGTCGGTCTGCAACGTGCCGTTGAGCGCACCCAGGTCGGCGCCCTGGCGCTCGGCGGCGACGAGGTACATGCAGAACACCGGAACGGCGGGCCCGGAGATCGTCATCGAGGTGGTGACCTCATCGAGCCGGATCCCGTCGAAGAGCTCATCCAGGTCGGCGGCGGAGTCGATCGCGACGCCGCAGTGGCCGACCTCGCCGAGGGCCAGGTCGTCGTCGGAGTCCCGGCCCATCAGCGTGGGCATGTCGAACGCGACCGACAGCCCGCCACCACCGGCTTGCAGGATCATCTTGTAACGCTCGTTGGTCTGGCGGGCATTGCCGAAACCGGCGAACTGGCGGATCGTCCAGGTCCGGCCGCGATAGCCGGTGGCGTGCAGTCCGCGGGTGAACGGGAACTCGCCGGGCCAGCCGATCCGCTCGAAGCCGGGATACGCCCGCTCCGCCGCCGCGTCGGGTGGTCCGTACGCCGGGGCCACCTCGGTCCCGGACAGGGTCGTGAAGTCCTGCTCACGCACCCGCCCTCGCGCAAGGGCGTCGTCAAATCGCTGCTGCCACCGGGCTCGACCGGATGTGGAGTCGCTCATGGGTCGATACTAGGGCGTCCTACTATCCCCGCCAACCCGCTCGGCTCGACGTGACCTCGGACACACGGGGAAACATCTACAATAGGTCTAGACAATTCACCGGACGTCCCATAGGCTCCTCCTCAATCTAGCCAAGAGAAGCGCACCTCGATCGCCTGCAGGCGAGGGGCGACCAGCTCAAAGCACCCCACCACATCAGCAACGCGCGATGAGTCGCGCTCGAAAGGACATCATGCACACCCGAATCGCTCGACTGGCTCCTGCGCTGGTCGTACCGGCCCTGGCCGCTACCGTCGCCGTGGCCACCGCCGCTCCCGCCAATGCTGCCGGAGCCGAGGAGTTCACCGGCAGCACGGGCACCATTGTCAAGGCCATCCCCGACCAAGATGCGGTCTCACAAAAGCTCGTCGTCAAGAAGGCCGGCAAGATCAAGGACGTCAACGTCAGTTTCGCTGCCGAGCACAACGTGATCGCGGACCTTTCCTTCTTCCTGGAGTCCCCGACCGGGCGCCTCGTCCACCTGACCTCCGGCAACGGCGGCATCGGGGACGGCTACGGCAGCCAGAACGTTGACGGTTGTGGCTCGACGACGACCTTCAACGACGAGGCCGACGTCAACGTCAGGGACTTCGAAGGCGTGAACACGACGTTCTCCGGCCCCTACCAGCCCGAGTCCCGACAACTGAACCAACCGACCACGGGTCTTAGCAAGCTCGACGGAACCAAGACGAAGGGCGCCTGGAAGCTCATCGCGGCCGACACCGACGAGCTCGCCGGAGGCAAGCTGGAGTGCTTCAAGCTCAACTTCAAGTACAACCCGGCAAACTGAGGCATCAGCACAGGACTGCCCCTCGACCCTCGGTGGGGGGGCGGTCCTGTGTTCAGATGTCTCACTGGCGACCACCCATCGCGCGGCACTTCACCGAGCGCGGCGTCGCTGCACCGAGGCTGCGCCCTAGGTGCAGTGACGCCGTACCAGGAGAACCTGGTGCAGCTGTAACGGATGTTGCGGAGGCGGCTGTCAGAAGTCGCCCGCGCCGCGGCGTACCGGTTCGAGCAGGTCGAAAAGCTGGTCCAGCTCCGCGACGTCGAGCGCGTCGAACCCGAACCGCGCAGCAGTCACGTCCGCGGTCGCGGTCTCGACCACAGCGCGGCCGGTCTCGGTGATCTGCGCGAGCACCGCCCTTCCATCAGCGGGGTGACGGCGACGCTCGATGAAACCGCTGCCCTCCAGCCGCGCGGCGATCGAGGTGATCGACGTCGGATGCACCTGCAGACGTTCACCCATCTTGCCCAGCGGCAGGGCGCCGGTACGGCTGAAGGTCAGCAGGACCAGCGCCTCGTACCTCGCGAAGGTGAGTCCGTGTGGCTTGAGCAGGTCGTCGAGCAGCGCGATCACCAGCTGCTGGACCCGCATCACCGAGGTCACCGCCCGCATGTGCGGCGTAGCGTCCCAGCGTTGCGCCCACTGTCGCGCCGCCTCCTCGATCGGGTCGAAGGGAAGGGGCCTAGGCACGGCCACCGCGACCGTCAGCACGACCGATCGGCTGCCGGGGGCCGCGGAGCCCGGACTGCTGCACGACCCGCTGGATCGTCAGGTCACGGCCGTCCGGGTCCCCGATGTAACGGATGTCGCGCAGCCCCTGCGCCTGGGCCGCGGACTCGAAGACGAAGTGCCCGTACCCCAGGAGCCGCCCCACCAGCGGTTTTTCGACGGTGATGTCGAGAATGCGCGAGATCGGCATCGTGGCGATCCGTACCGAGAAGACGCCTCTAGCGCGGAAGACCCGCATGTTGGTCACCACGAACACATCCATGTGCTCGCTCAGCGACCGCCACGCGGCGTGTCCGATGAGCGCCACGCCGGCCAGGATGAAGAACCAGCCGAGGTCGATCGGCCCGACGACGGCGACGACCCACAGCAGGACCGCGAGCACCACCTCGAGCACCGGTCGCAGGTACACGATCGGGTGGTGACGCACGACATCGATCACGTGCTCGCCCTCGGTGACGAGCAGGTGAGAGTCGATCTCCTGCTGCGGGATCAACCGCATCCACTGGCGCAGGACGCCGAACATGGCTAGGAGACGAGACGGTTGAAGAAGCGGCCGATCTGGCCGAAGGCCTCGATCACCGCTTCGCCGGCGCCCTTGACCGCATCGGCTGCTCCTGCCGGCGACTTGAGCAGGTAGTAGACGATGAAGGCGACCACCAACACCCAGAAGATCTTCTTGATCACGTCCACCACTTCTCTCGCTGCCTCGGCCACCCTGATTATCACCAAGTGCAGTAGTTCCAGAGGTCAGGCGCGCCGCCGTAGGCGGGATGACCTGGCGCGCTGTCGAGCCGGTCAGACCGCGTCGATGAGGGTGTCCGCCGCAGCGAACGGGTCGGTCTCCCCGGCCAGGACGGCCGCCGCCAACAGATCGAGGCGCGCGTCGCCGGACACGTCGGCGAACTTCTCCCGCAACGCGGTCACGGCGATCGTCTCGATCTCGTCGCGGATCCGGTGGGTACGGCGGCGCGCGAGCTCGCCCGAACCGTCCATCCACTCACGGTGCGCATCGACCTGACGCACGATCTCGTCGATCCCCTCGGACCGGGACGCGACTGCCTTGATGATCGGTTGTCGCCACGACCCTTCCTCCCGTGTGCCCAAGGAAAGCATGGACCGCAGGTCTCGGGTCACCTGCGACGCCCCGTCCCGGTCGGCCTTGTTGACCACGTAGATGTCGCCGATCTCCAAGATGCCGGCCTTGGCAGCCTGCACCCCGTCTCCCATCCCCGGCGCAAGCAGTATGACGGTGGTGTCGGCGAGGCCCGCGATGTCCACCTCGGACTGGCCGACGCCGACCGTCTCGATGACGACGACGTCGCAACCACCCGCATCGAGCACCCGCAGGGCCTGTGGTGTCGCCCACGCCAGCCCACCGAGATGTCCACGGGTCGCCATCGAGCGGATGTAGACACCGTCGTCCGTCGCGTGGTCCTGCATGCGGACCCGGTCACCGAGCAACGCACCGCCGGAGAACGGTGACGACGGGTCTACGGCGAGCACCCCGACGCGTTTGCCGGTACGACGCAGCTCCGTCACCAGCGCCGACGTCGTCGTCGACTTCCCGACGCCCGGCGGGCCGGTGATGCCGACGATGTGCGCGTGCCCCGTCAGCGGCGCGAGGGCGGCGCTGACCTCGCGTACCAAAGGCGATGCGTCCTCGACCAGGGAGATCAGCCGAGCGATGGCGCGCGGATCGCCGTCGCGGGCACGCTCGACCAGCTCGGGCACGGCGACGGCGCCGCGTCCGAGGGGCGGCGAAGGCACCACGACAGGGACCCGGATGCTCAGCGCCGCGGAACGCGCACGATGAGGGCGTCACCCTGGCCGCCGCCGCCGCAGAGGGCCGCGGCGCCGACACCGCCACCACGACGACCGAGCTCGAGCGCAAGGTGCAGCACCAACCGTGCGCCGCTCGCGCCGATGGGGTGGCCGAGCGCGATAGCGCCCCCGTTGACATTGACCTTGTCCTCGTCCAGCCCGAGCTCGCGGGTGCTGGCGATACCCACGGCCGCGAAGGCCTCGTTGATCTCGACCAGGTCGAGATCATGTGGCTCGATGCCCTCCTTGGCGCAAGCCTTGGCGATGGCCATGGCCGGCTGCATCTGCAGCGTCGAGTCCGGTCCAGCGACGACCGCCGCAGCGCCGATCTCGGCGATCCACGGCAGGCCCAGCTCCTCGGCCTTGGCCTTGCTCATCACGACGACGGCGCACCCACCGTCCGATATCTGGCTGGCCGATCCCGCTGTGATGGTCCCGTCCGTGTCGAAAGCCGGGCGCAGTCTGGCCAGGGTCTTCGCCGTGGTGTCGCCGCGTACGCCCTCGTCGTCGCTGACCACCGAGACCTCACCGCGACGGCCGGCGATCTCGACCGGAACGATCTCGTCGACGAAGGCGCCGTTCTTCTGCGCCAGGGCCGCCAGCTGGTGCGAACGCGCGCTGAACGCGTCCTGCTCCTCGCGTGACAGCGCCAGCCCGTTGGCGTTGCACTGCTCGGTCAGGCTGCCCATCGGCTGGGCTGTCTGGGCGTCCCAGAGCCCGTCGTAAGCCATGTGGTCGACGAGCGTGGCGTTGCCGTACTTCGTGCCCTCGCGCGAGGCGGGCAGCAGGTGGGGTGCCTGGCTCATCGACTCCTGGCCGCCGGCGACGACGATGTCGTACTCCCCCGCACGGATCAGCTGGTCGGCCAGCGCTATCGCGTTGATGCCCGAGAGGCACACCTTGTTGACGGTGATCGAGGGGACGTCGAGCGGGATCCCGCCCTTGGCCGCTGCCTGGCGTGCGGGGACCTGGCCCGCCCCCGCCCCGAGCACCTGGCCCATGATGACGTACTCGACCTGGTTGCCCGAGATCCCGGCGCGCGACAGTGCGGCCTTGATCGCGGCACCGCCGAGGTCCGAGCCGGACAGACTCTTCAGCCCTCCGAGGAGACGGCCGATCGGGGTACGCGCTCCGGCGACGATGACGGTCTCGGGCATGGCGTCCTCCTCGGACATGGGCTGAAAAATGGTAGGCACTGGCACCATACCTACTTGACCCGTGGTGTCCGTGGCGGCACCTAGCCTGTACGTATGCGGGCAGCGCGATCCATGGTGGACCTCGATGGCTGATGCCGACGACGTACGCCGCCTGGCGTTGGCCCTGCCTCAGGTGGCGGAGAACGAGAGCGACGGGTTCGACTTCCGGGTTGCCGGCAAGGGGTTCGTCTGGTCCTACCCCGAGCGCAGACCGGGCGAACGGCGGCTGATCCGGACCGACATCGCGGTGCTTTTCGTCGGTGACGAGGCCGAGAAGCAGGCTCTCCTGCTGGGCGAGCCGGATGTCTTCTTCACGACGCCCGGCTACGACGGCTGGCCGTTGGTGATGCTGCGGCTGACGGAGGTGGACGTCGACCGCCTCGGGGAGCTCGTGACCGACGCATGGCGGATGCGCGCCCCGGGCACGGTCGTCGGCGACGGAGTCGATGATCCGGGCCAGGCAACCGAAATCGTTACACCTCCGTGCTGAGCGGGACCGCACCAAAGTTCTCCGTCAGCACGCTTAGCCCGCACGACCAAACCTCTGGGCTGCGCCTGAGTGAGGGAGTTGAACGCCTAGGGTGCTCCTCATGGTCCCCACCCACCTGTTGCTAGGTATCGACCACGTCGGGATCGCCGTACCCGATCTCGACGAGGCCATCGAGTTCTACGCGACCACCTTCGGGCTTCGTTGCGTCCACGAGGAGGTCAACGAGGAACAGGGTGTACGCGAAGCAATGCTCGCCGTCGGCGACTCCGACCACCGCATCCAGCTCCTCGCGCCGCTGACGCCGGAGTCCACCATCGCCACCTTCCTGGAGCACAAGGGCCAAGGAATCCAGCAGCTCGCCTACCGGGTCAGTGACATCGTGGAAGTCTCTGCCGTCCTGCGCGATCGCGGCGTGCGCCTGCTGTACGACGCCCCTCGCCGCGGAACGGCCAACAGCCTGGTCAACTTCATCCACCCCAAGGACGCCGGCGGCATCCTCGTCGAGCTGGTCGAGCCCGCCATCTGAGCCCACCGGTCGCCCGCGGCTCTCACGGCCGAACCCATCGAAACCCGACCTCTTCCCCTGGTCTGGCCTGTGCGGCCACGTCGACGTCCGCATCGACGACAACGGCGACGACTGGGTAGCCGCCGGTCACGGGGTGGTCGGCGAGGAAGACGACCGGCTCTCCGCCGGGTGGCACCTGGACGGCACCGCGGTATGCCCCCTCGCTGGGCAGCTGTTGGTCCGCACGCGCGGTAGCGGGCGGAAGCGACCCGCCGTCGAGGCGCATCCCGATCCGGTTGCTGCGGTCCGAGATCGTCCAGCTGGTCCTGACCAAGGCGTCAGCGTCCTCGACCCAGTCGTCCCTCGGGCCGCGCACCACACGCAGGACGACCGTCGCGTCACCTCGGCCCGGTGCAGGTGCATGGTCGATCGGTGGGAAGTCCGCAGCATCTGTGCCGATGTCGATCGTGTCACCTACCGACAGGGGCGCGGGCCCGAGGCCGGACAGCACGTCCGTACTTCGTGATCCGAGCACGGCCGCGGCGTCGAGCCCGCCACGTACCGCGAGGTAGGAGCGCAGCCCGTACGCCGGGGTGCCCAGGCAGAGACTCTGGCCGTCACGGAGCCGTTCGAGGGTGCGCGGCGCCCCCTGGCGTCCCCCCATCGTCACGGGGGCGGGTGCGCCGGTGAGTGCGAACCAGAGGTCTCCACCGCGTGCGACCGCCTCGAACCCACCAAGCGTGATCTCCACAGCCGCTGCTGTCTCGCGGTTGCCCACGAGTCGGTTGCCGAGCGCGAACGCTCCCCGGTCGGCCGCGCCGGACCGCCCGACGCCGATGCCGGCCTGCCCCGGGCGGCCCAGGTCCTCGACCAGGGCGAGCGGTCCGGCTTGTACGACCTCGAGCGCCACGGGAACGGTCACGCGCTGGCTCCCGCGTCGACGAAGCGCACGGCACCACCGGGTCGGAGCAGCGCCGGCGGGTCGCGCTCGAGGTCCCACATCACCTTGTCGGTCGACCCGATCAGCTGCCAGCCGCCGGGGGACTCGCGCGGGTAGATACCGCTGAACTCGCCGGCGAGCCCGACCGCGCCCGCGGGAACCTTGGTGCGGGCCGTCTCGCGGCGGGGCACCCTCAGGCGGTCATCCCCACCGACGAGGTAGGCAAAGCCCGGCGCGAACCCGCCGAAGGCAACGCGCCACGTCGCGCCAGTGTGCGTGTCGACGACCTGCTGCCGGGTCATGCCGGTCAGCTCGGCGACGTCGTCGAGGTCCGGACCGTCGTAGCGCACCCCTATTTCGACCACCTCCGCGTCGTCGGTCGTGAAAAGGGTTCGCTCTGGTGCGACCTCGATCTCGCTCAGGCAGCGGCGCAGTGCCCCGATACCGACCGTACCGTCGCCGACGACGAGCACGGTCCGCGCGGCAGGCACCAGGTCGGCGATGCCCTTGATCGTCGCCGCGCGCAGCGCGTCGACCCAGCCGACGGCGGCTGCGGCGTCTGACAGCTCGACGAGCACCGCCCGGTCACCGTAGGCAAGCAGCCGGGGTCCGGTGTCCTCGCTCACGCGAATGCCACCACGGTGACCCCGGCATCGGCGAGGATCGCGCGCACCTGGAGCGCCATCTCCACGGCACCGGGTGAGTCACCGTGCACGCACACCGACTCCGCGGAGATGGCGACCCGGCTGCCATCCACGGCCTGCACCGATCCGTCGACGACCATCTGGAGCACCCGTTCGGCCACGACCTGCGGGTCCGCGATCAACGCCCCCTCCCGCGAGCGGGGGACCAAGGTCGCCTTGGGCGTGTAACCCCTGTCCGCGAACGCTTCGGGAACCGCCCGCATCCCCGCGACGTCCACGGCCCGCAGCAGCTCAGATCCCGGCAGACCGAGCACAGGGAGGGATGCGTCGTACGAGCGGACCGCTGCCACGACCGCATCGGCCTGCGCCTGGTGGTGAACGGTGGCGTTGTAGAGCGCACCATGGGGCTTGACGTAGCGGATTGAGCCGCCGCAGGCCTTGGCGAGCGCCTCCAGCGCGCCGATCTGGTAGACCACGTCGTCGGCGAGCTCGCCTGGATCCATATCGATGAAGCGTCGGCCGAAGCCCGCGAGGTCGCGGTATCCGGGGTGGGCTCCGATCACGACGCCGTTCGCGACCGCATGCGCACAGGTCTCGCGGATCGTGGTCGCATCGCCCGCGTGGAAGCCGCAGGCGACGTTGGCGCTGGTCACGCTCGTCAGGATGGTCGCGTCGTCCCCGAGCACCCACCGCCCGAACGACTCCCCCACGTCGCTGTTCAGATCGATCGTCGTCATGGTCCGACGATAGGGACTGTCGGCAGTTTGCACGAGCCTTGGCCTGCATCTGCTGCAAGGAAGGTCACAGTCGCCGGTCGTTGGCGGTTACCGGCAGTAATCTGCGAGGGAACCCCATCCAGGAGGACATGTGCAGCAGATTCTCGAGGCGATCACCAGCGGCAATGCCCATGGCGAGGACTACGCCGCTCTGGAGATCCCGGACGCGTATCGCGGCGTGACCGTGCACAAGGACGACGTCGACATGTTCGAGGGTGTCGCGACCCGCGACAAGGACCCCCGCAGGAGCCTCCACCTCGACGACGTACCCGTGCCTGAGCTGGCTCCCGGTGAGGCCCTCGTGGCGGTGATGGCCAGCGCGATCAACTACAACACTGTCTGGACGTCGATCTTCGAACCCCTGCCGACCTTCGCCTTCCTCGAGCGGTACGGTCGCTTGTCCGCCCTCACCAAGCGGCACGACCTGCCGTACCACGTCGTCGGCTCGGACCTCGCCGGTGTGGTGCTGCGCACCGGTGCCGGCGTCAACGCCTGGAAGCCGGGCGCGGACGTCGTCGCGCACTGTCTGTCGGTCGAGCTGGAGAGCCCGGACGGACACAACGACACGATGCTGGACCCCGAGCAGCGGATCTGGGGTTTCGAGACGAACTTCGGCGGCCTGGCCCAGCTCGCGATCGTCAAGGCCAACCAGCTGATGCCCAAACCCGACCACCTGACGTGGGAGGAGGCCGCGAGCCCCGGCCTGGTCAACTCGACCGCCTACCGCCAGCTGGTCTCGCGCAACGGCGCCGACGTCAAGCAAGGCGACACCGTCCTGATCTGGGGGGCATCGGGCGGGCTCGGGTCGTACGCCACTCAGCTCGCACTCAACGGTGGCGCGACGCCGGTCTGTGTCGTGTCGTCGCCGCGCAAGGCCGAGCTGGTCCGCTCGATGGGCGCCGAGTTGGTCATCGACCGGTCCGCGGAGGCGTACGCGTTCTGGAAGGACCCGCAGACGCAGGACCCGAAGGAGTGGCGGCGCTTCGGCGCCAAGATCCGCGAGCTCACCGGCGGCGAGGACCCCGACATCGTCTTCGAGCACCCCGGACGCGAGACCTTCGGGGCAAGCGTGTTCGTGGCTCGCCGTGGAGGCACCATCGTCACCTGCGCATCGACCTCGGGGTACATGCACGAGTACGACAACCGCTACCTGTGGATGAGCCTCAAGCGCATCGTGAGCTCTCATTTCGCCAACTACCGAGAGGCCTGGGAGGCCAACCGTCTCATCGCCCGGGGCCAGGTCCACCCGACCGTCTCCAAGGTCTATCCGCTCGACCAGGCCGGCCAGGCGGCGCTCGACGTCCACCAGAACGCCCACCAGGGCAAGGTCGGTGTGCTGTGCCTCGCGCCGACCGAGGGCCTCGGTGTTCGCGACCCGGAGAAGCGTGAACGGCACCTGTCCGCGATCAACCGGTTCCGCGGAGTGTGACCCGACCGCACCGACGGGCTAGTCTGATCAACGAGGCATATCTGGCCCCTGAGGGGCCGATCAGCCTTCTCGCCCCGAGAACGAACCACGCTCGCACCAAAGAAGGACACCGATGTCTGACAACCAGGGACTGTCCATCTTCGACTCCACCGAACAGTCTCCCGCCCAGCAGCCCGCACCGCAGCAGTCTCAGCCGTCGGGCTTCCCGGTCGTTCGACGCGGCGGCTACGACAGGGACGCCGTCGACACGTTCATGCGCAGCCGCGAGGCGCAGCTGGAGCAGAATCGCAGCGAGACCGACGGAGCGCGCGCACAGCTGCAGGGCGCCCAGCGCGAGATAGCCCGCCTGTCCAAGGAGCTTGACGAGCACGACAATCCCAGCTACGCCGGGCTAGGTACGCGCGCCGCCGAGCTGTTGAGCCTGGCCGAGGCCCAGGCCGACGAGGTCGTCTCGCGCGCGGACCAACACGCCGACGAGCTGCGCAAGCTTGCCGAGTCCGACGCGGCAGCGATGCGTGCAGGTGCGGCCAAGGAGGCGTCGGACGTCCGCGCCGCTGCGCTCAAGGAGGTCGAGGACCAGCGCAACCGCCTGACCGCCGAGGCCGAGCGCGAACGAGCGCTTGCCCACGCGGAGACCGAGGATCTCCTCGCCAATGCAAAGCGGGAGGCCGAGCAGTTGCGCCTCGCGGCTGCCCAGGAGGTGAGCACCGTCCGTACCACCGCTGCGCGGGAGTCGGAAAAGTTGCGCGCCTCCGCCGACCGTGAGGTCACCGAAGCCCGGCGTGTCCTCGCCCTTGAGAAGGAGCGGCTTGCCAAGGAGGCCGCCGAGTCGCACTCGGCCGCCGCCGACCAGACGGCCAAGCTTCTCGGAGACGCCGAGTCCCGCGCCAACGCCGCCGAGTCCCGTGCCCGCGAGGCTATCGCTGGCGCGACCAAGCATCGCGAAGACAGCCGCGCAGAGTCTGACGAGGTCGTGGCCAGGGCCAAGCGCGAAGCTGAGCAGGTCGTCGCCAGCGCGCGCACCATGGCCGACCAGACCGTCGCGAAGTCCGAAGCCGAAGCCCAGCGGCGGGTCGCGAGAGCACGTACCGAGCTCGACCACCTGAAGCGACGCCGTGATGGAATCGTGGCCCAGCTCGCCCAGCTGCGGGAGGTCGTCGTCTCCTTCGCCGATGTCCCGATCGACCCCGAGGGCGACGGCAGCGACGGATCTGAGCAGTCAGCGACACCGGCTCGCCCGGCGCCCCCGGGCCCCGGAGCCGACGAGCCCGATCGCCCAGCCGCGACGCCGCCGGTCACCGCCGCAGAGCCGGTCACCGCCGCAGAGTCCGACTCCGCCACGACCAGTCCGGCCGCCGACAGCGAGCAGACCGTCGTGCTGGAGCCGCTCAAGGCAGCCGGCCCGGCCGCACCGGCCGAGCCCAGGCCCGTCACCCGTGCCAAGCTCGGCGGGGCGAGCACTGCTGGTGACATCACCGCTGACGACCCGGAGAGCCAACCGAGCCGGAAAACCAACCCGAGCTGACCGGGGTCAGGCACCCTGGTCGTACGCCGACGGGTCCGCCGTCGCCATCGCGCCGGTCCATCTTTTCGGAAGCGGGACGTCGACGGCGGGGTTGAGCCGGGCGACGATCTCGTCCAGGACGCGCTCGCTGTCGCCGACCCACAGGTGCTTCGCACCGTCGACCGCGACGATCTCGGCGTGCGGGACCCGCGCGAACCTCTCCCGCGCCTCCGGCGGTTGCAGGTAGTCGTCATGCTCGGGCACGATCGCGACAAGCGGCGTACCGCTGTCGGCCCAGGCGTCGAGGTCTGCGTCCTGGGCGTACCGGAGCGGCGGCGACAGCAGGATCACGCCCTGCACAGACGGGTCGAGTGCGTGCTTGAGCGCTAGGTCGGTGCCGAAGGACCAACCGACGACCCAGATCTGGGGAAGATCGTTGAAGTCGGCGAGCTCGATGGCCGCGGCCACGTCGTACCGCTCACCATCGGCTTCGTCGAACGCCCCTTCGCTGGTGCCTTGGGCGCTCGACGTACCTCGGGTGTTGAACCGCAGCACCGCCAGGTCGGCGAGCGCCGGCAGGCGATAGGCGGCCTTGCGGAAGATGTGGCTGTCCATCATGCCGCCGTGGGTGGGAAGCGGGTGCAGACAGATCATGGTGGCGACGGCGTCGGTCCGCTCCGGGAGCGCCAGCTCGCCGACGAGACACAGGCCGTCGACGGTGTGCAGCTGCACTGGCTCGCGGCGCGCCGGCAGGATCGAGTTTCCCCGGATCTGTTGCCCGTTCGTCACCGGCTCACCCTATCCGCCGCCAGTTCCCCTCGCGCCACCACCGCCAGTCACACGTGTCACTTCTCCACCAGGTTCTCCTGGTACCGCGACGCTTTACCATGGTCGCAACCCTGGTGCAGTGACGCTTAGCCCGGTGAAGTGCAGCGAACGATGACGGTACGACGTACCGCGGCCACGGCTCACCTACGACGACGCCAGCAGGGGGTGTGCCAGTGGCGGCGCTCATCGACAGCGGCGTCGCTGAGCAGCGCCTTCTGCACCGGCCAGGCCACCACGTGGGGTGTCACTGGCGCGATCAGCTGCTGGCAGCCAGGACAGCGATAGGTCTTGGCCGACGACGAACCGCTGACCGGCCGCACCACCCAGTCTCCGTCGGCGTGGGTCTCGACGCGTTCGGAACCGCCACCGGGCGGACGCTGGCTCCCGCGCGTACCGCGAGGCCTGACCCGCCGCTTGGACATGGTTCCGACGCTACAGGGCACTCACGCGTGGTCGTACGTACGGAAGCCGCGGCCGGTCTTGCGGCCGAGGTAGCCGGCCGTCACAAGATGCTCCAGAAGCGGCGCCGGCGCCCAGCCGGGCTCGCGGAACTCCGCGAAGAGTGTCCGCTGGATGGCGAGCGAGACGTCGTTGCCGACGACGTCGAGAAGCTCGAAGGGGCCCATCGGCAGTCGGCAACCCTGTTTCATCGCGACGTCGATGTCGTCGGCGGAGGCGTAGTGGTCCTGCAGCATGCGTACGGCATCGTTGAGGTAGGGGAACAACAGCGCGTTGACGATGAAGCCGGCACGGTCGCCGCAGGAGACGGCGTGCTTGCCGACAGCCGAGCAGAGCGCACGTACCGTCTCGGCCACAGCGGCGGACGTCGCCACCGTCGAGACGACCTCGACCAGCTTCATCACCGGTGCCGGGTTGAAGAAGTGCATGCCAACGACGTCGCCCGGCCGGCTGGTGGCTGACGCGCACTCGATCACCGGCAGCGACGACGTCGTGGTCGCCAGGATCGCCCCGGGCTTGCAGATGGTGTCGAGGTCGGCGAAGAGCTCGCGCTTGACCGCCAGGTCTTCGGCGACCGCCTCGACGACGATGTCGACGCCAGCGAGGTCCTGCCGGCTCGTCGAGGGCCGCAACCGGCCGAGCACCGCCTCCTTGGCGGTCTCGTCCAGCCGTCCCTTGGCGACCGACCGGTCGAGAGACTTGGTGATCCGCGAGACCACGGCACCCGTCCGGTCCTCCCCCCGGCCGACGAACACGACGTCGTACCCCGCCATGGCGAACACCTCGACGATGCCGGTCGCCATCGTCCCGGTCCCGACCACACCCACCGTCGCGACGGGCCTGACCAGCTGTGCTGCGGCGTCGGTCGAAGGGGTCGTCGCGTCGTCCACTACAGCTGGCGAGCCCGGTGCGTCGTAGGTGTACAGCCCCCGCCCGGTCTTACGACCAAGCAGCCCCGCCGAGACCATCTGCTTGAGGACCGGCGCGGGAGCGTGCAGGCGGTCCCGGCTCTGGCGGTACATCGTCTCCAGGATCTCGTAGGCCGTGTCGAGCCCGATCAGGTCCAGCAACGCCAACGGACCCATCGGGTAGCCGCAGCCGAACCTCATCGACGCGTCGATGTCCTCGCGCGAGGCGTACTGGCTCTCGAACATGGACGCGGCGTGGTTGAGGTAGCCGAACAGCAAGGCGTTGGCGATGAAGCCGGCGCGGTCACCGGCGACCACGGGGTTCTTGCCCAGCCGCCGGGCCAGCTCGACCACGTCGTCGATGACCTGCTTGTCGGTGACGACGGTACGGATCACCTCGGCGAACTCCTGGACCGGAGCGGGGTTGAAGAAGTGCAGACCGATGACGCGGTCGGCGTGCCCTGCCGCCGCCGAGAGCTCGGTCACCGACAGCGACGAGGTGTTCGTCGCGAGCACGGCGTCGGGAGCCACGATGGTGTCGAGCTCGGCGAAGAGAGCCCGCTTGACGTCCAGGTGCTCGACGACCGCCTCCACCACCAAGGAGACATCCTCCAGAGCCCGCAGGTCGGTGGCGTAGGTGATGCGGGCCAGCAGGTCCCGCCGCCCGTCTTCGTCCAGCTTGCCGTGGCTCACCGCGCGGTCGGTGGAGTGGGTGATCGTCTCGCGCCCGTGCTCCAGGAGCGCCTCGGACTTCTCGATCGCCACCACGGCGATGCCGTTGCGTGCGAACACCTCGGCGATGCCGGCCCCCATCGTTCCAAGCCCGATGACGCCAACGGTGGAGAAGTCACGTGCCATGACAGCGGAGTCTGCCACGATGCCGGTCCGACACGCCGTGACGCTCGTCACGGGGTCGGCCGCCCTATGCTGGTCGCATGGCGAACCCGGTGCGACACCGATCCGGGGCTCGCCTGATCGCCGTGGGTAGCATCGGCGTCGCCCTGGCGTTGGCGGGATGCGGACAGCGAGACGCAGATCCCTCCGACGACCCGGCGCCTGCGACGCAACAGCGGCCGAGTGAGACCGAGACGTCGCAGAGTGCCAGCACCGAACCGCCGAAGAAGACAACCGGCACCGAGCCGCCGCAGGACAAGGCCTACACCGTTGCCAGCGTCGCCGGCACGTGGCACAACGACGACCTGCAGTGGGTCCTGCACCTCAAACCCAGCGGCGCCTTCGTCGAGGACTTCAACGGCGTCAAGAAGCTCAGAACCGGCACCTTCTCCGTCGACGGCCGGGCCTTCGGCCTCGCGGGTGGCGACGGCGAGACGATGACCGGCATGCTGCGCAACGCCAGGACCCTGGTGCTGGGCGACCTGGTCCTCAAGAAGCGCTGACCGCCGCTGCTGCGGGCATGGGCGCTCGTTAGTCTGTGCAGCGTGCGTCTCGTCGTTGCCCGGTGCCAGGTGGACTACGCAGGCCGGCTCACCGCCCATCTGCCGATGGCCAACCGCTTGATCCTGCTCAAGTCCGACGGGTCGGTCTCGATCCACTCCGACGACCGCGCGTACAAGCCGCTGAACTGGATGAGCCCGCCGTGTTCGGTACGCGAGGCCACAAATGCCGACGGCACCACCGAGTGGACCGTCACAGCGCACAAGACCGACGACACCCTGCGCATCCTCATCGAAGACGTCGTGCACGACTCCGCGCACGAGCTGGGTCACGACCCGGGGTTGCAGAAGGACGGCGTCGAGAAGCACTTGCAGGAGCTGCTCGCGGACCACCCGGCGACGCTCGGCAACGGGGTGACCCTGGTCCGCCGCGAGTTCATGACGGCTGTCGGCCCGGTCGACCTGCTGTGTCGCGATGCGGCCGGCGGCTCGGTGGCGGTGGAGATCAAACGCCGCGGCGACATCGACGGCGTGGAGCAGCTGGCCCGCTACCTGGAGCTGATGAACCGCGACCCCCTGTTGGCGCCCGTACGCGGGATCTTCGCCGCGCAGGAGATCAGGCCCCAGGCGCGAACGCTCGCCGCGCACCGCGGCATCGAGTGCGCCGTGGTCGACTACGACGAGCTGCGCGGACTGGAAGACCCGTCCCTGCGGCTCTTCTGAGAACGACGCAGGGCTCCTGCGCTCAGCCGGCGACAAGGGCCGGTGCATGATGGGCACGCCGGGCCGGCGTCGGCTGGCCGTGCGGGAGAGGACGAGGACGACCATGGACGACACAGGCGCTGACCAGGAAGACAGCGGTGTCTTCGAGACGCTGTCGGCGCAGGAGTGCGCCGAGATGCTGACCACGACGACGGTCGGCAGGGTCGGGTTCGCGAGCGCGAACGGGCAACAGATCCTGCCGGTGAACTTCGTCTTCCGCGACGGGTCGGTGCTGTTTCGCACGACGCCGCATGGGGTCGCCGCGGCGCTGCTCGCGGGCGCTGACGACGTGGCGTTCGAGGTCGACTATCACGACGACCTCTACCAGCTGGGGTGGAGCGTGTTGCTGGTCGGGCGCACCGAGAGGGTCACCGATCCCGAGACCGTGGCGGAACTGTCCACCCGCCGTCGGCCGAACCCGTGGGCCGCTGGCGAGCGGCCGGCGTTCGTACGACTCGTGCCACACGTGATCAGCGGGCGTAGGGTCTCAGGCCACTGAGCACCGCGCTCGCGGCGGTCAGGTGAGCGAGCCGGCGAGCGCGGCGACCTCCTCGGCACACCCCCAGGACACCGTGACGCCAGCCCCACCGTGGCCGTAGCAGTGGATCACCGGGCTCATGGCATCGCGTCGTTGCAGCTCCAGGCGTACCGTCGGCCGGGCCGGACGAAGACCCACCCGGTGTCCGAACACCCGCGCGCCACGGAGCTCCGGCACGAGCGTCACCGCTCGCTCGATGATCGTCCGCGCGGTCGCGGGGTCGGGATCTCGTCGCCAGTCGTCATGCTGGTCGGTGCCGCCGAGGACGATGTCGTCGGTACGCGGGACCACGTAGACCGGCCCGCCGGGTGCCTCGGCATCGAGCCAGACGTCCTCCAGCCCGCACTGACCCATCAGCACCACCTGGCCGCGAACAGGATGGAGGTCCCCGTCGCCGACGAGCGCCCGATTGGCCAACCCGGCCGCGTTGACCACGAGGTCGGCACCCGCGGGCAACGCCGACAGCGCCATTCGGGTGACGGAGCCGCCTGCGGCCGCCAGGCGTCGGACGAGGTACGGCAGGTAGCGGCCCATCTCGATCACCGGGCTCTGGAAGACCCAGCCGGCCGCGTACCCCGGCGGCACCCTGGTTTCGGCCTCAAGACTCGGAACCGTGTCCGCCCACCATGGCCGGGGAGCCGGTGCACGAGTCACCTCGTGCGAGGTGCGCATCTGGACGCAGTCGAGCACGTCCGCGAGCCCCGCGAACATCTCGTACGATATCTGGGACCACCGGTTGACCCGGTCCTGGGGCGCCGCACGGTAGGGGTACCACCACGCGGCGGCGACCGCGGAGGTGGTCTCCAGCGGCAGGTCGCGGGCCAAGACGTGCACCTCGTGCTCTGCCTCGGCCAGCCGGACCGCACATGTCAGCCCGATGACGCCGGCGCCGACCACCAGGACCCGCATCGGAGGGTCAGGCGCCTGCGACCGGGAGGCCGTTCGCGTGGCGGATGACGTCCACGATCTCGCCGATGATCTCGGTCAGGCCGAAGTCCTTCGGGGTGAAGACCGCCGCCACGCCCTGCCCGGTCAGCCTGCGCATGTCGGACTCCGGGACGATGCCCCCCACGATCACGGGCACGTCACCCATCCCGGCCTGACGCAGGCCCTCGACGACCTCTGGCACCAGCACCATGTGTGATCCGGACAGGATGGACAGACCCACGCAATGGACGTCCTCGGCCACCGCCGCGGCGACGATCTGCTCCGGCGTCAGACGGATGCCCTGGTAGATGACCTCGAAGCCGGCGTCCCGCGCCCTGACCGCCACCTGCTCGGCACCGTTGGAGTGCCCGTCGAGCCCCGGCTTGCCGACGAGCAGGCGCAACCGCCCACCGAGTGCTTCGCCCGTCTCGGTCACCTTGCGGCGTACGACGGTGAGGGCTGCCCCGGCTTCACCCAAGCCCACGTCGCCGGAGACGCCGGTCGGGGCGCGGTACTCGCCGAAGACCTCGCGCAGGGTGCCCGCCCACTCCCCGGTGGTCACGCCCGCACGTGCCGCCTCCAGCGTGGCATCCATCAGGTTGGTGTCGGTCTTGGCCTCGTCCCGCAGCCTATCGATCGCTGCCTGCGCCCGCGGCTCGTCGCGCTGGGCACGCCAGGCGTTGAGACCCTCGACGGCGTTGGTCTCTGCCTGGGGGTCGGGCGTCTGGATGGCGGTCTCGAGGTCGGCGGTCAACGGGGACGGCTCGGTCTCGACGTAGGAGTTGACGCCGATCACCTTGTGCTCGCCGGACTCGACCTTGGCGCGGCGCTCGGCGTGTGACGCCACGAGCGCCTGTTTCATGTAGCCGGACTCGACCGCAACGATCGCCCCACCCATCGCCTGCACGCGGTCGATCTCGCGGGTCGCCTCGCGCACGAGCTCGGCGACCTTCGCCTCGATCACGTGCGAGCCGTCGAAGATGTCGTCGTACTCCAGCAGGTCCGACTCGTACGCCAGCACCTGCTGCAGACGAAGCGACCACTGCTGGTCCCAGGGACGCGGCAGGCCGAGCGCCTCGTTCCACGCCGGGAGCTGCACGGCTCGCGCTCGGGCGTTCTTGCTCAGCGTCACGCCGAGCATCTCCAAAACGATGCGCTGGATGTTGTTCTCCGGTTGCGCCTCGGTCAGCCCCAGGGAGTTGACCTGGACGCCGTAGCGCAACCGCCGCATCGTGGGGTCCTGCACGCCGTAGCGTTCGCGGGTGATCTGGTCCCACAGCTGGGAGAAGGCGCGCATCTTGCACGTCTCCTCGATGAACCGCACACCTGCGTTGACGAAGAACGAGATCCGCCCGACGACGTTCTCGAACTCCTCTGTCGGCACCTGCCCGGAGTCCCGTACGGCGTCGAGCACCGCGATCGCCGAGCACAGTGCGTAGGCCAGCTCCTGCACGGGCGTCGCGCCGGCCTCCTGCAGGTGGTAGCTGCAGATGTTGAGGGGATTCCACTTGGGCGTGGCCCTGACGGTGTAGGCGATCATGTCGGTGGTCAGACGCAGGGAGTGCTCGGGCGGGAACACGTAGGTGCCCCGGGAGAGGTACTCCTTGATGATGTCGTTCTGAGTGGTCCCGGCGAGCGTGGCCGGGTCGGCGCCGTGCTCCTCGGCCACCACCTGGTAGAGCGCCAGCAACCACATTGCCGTCGCGTTGATGGTCATCGACGTGTTCATCTCGCCGAGCGGTATGCCCTCGAACAGGCGGCGCATCTCGCCTAGGTGCGGCACCGGGACGCCGACCTTGCCGACCTCACCCCGGCTCAGCGGCGAGTCCGGGTCGTACCCGGTCTGCGTCGGCAGATCGAAGGCCACCGAGAGCCCGGTCTGGCCCTTGGCGAGGTTGCGCCGGTACAACGCGTTGGACTCCGCGGCTGAGCTGTGGCCAGCGTACGTCCGCATCACCCAGGGTTTGTCCGCCATGGCGCCAAGGTTACGGCCAACTGACTCGCTGGTAACACCTTGCGTGAGAGGCCTCACGCTCATACGTGGTTGATGGCGCGCCCGTACGTGGATGGTGACGCGTCAGGAGGTGCGCTCGCCGCCGGGTGTCCAGAGGATGTCGCCATCGGCGCGGTTGGCGTACCTCGCCAGGATGAACAGCAGATCGCTGAGCCGGTTCAGATATGTCGCCGTCAAGGGATTCATCGCGGCGCCGTGCGCCTCGAGCGCTGCCCACGCTGACCGTTCGGCCCGCCGCGCCACCGTCCTCGCGACGTGCAGGGCCGCAGCCGCCGGGGTGCCGCCGGGCAGGATGAACGAACGAAGCTTCTCCAGTGACTCCAGGTAGTGGTCACACCACCGCTCGAGGCGATCGACGTAGTCGGACTCGACCCGCAAGGGCGGATACTTCGGGTCCTCCACGACTGGGCATGACAGGTCCGCCCCGACGTCGAAGAGGTCGTTCTGGACGTGCCGCAGTACACGTACGACGTCGTCGTCGAGGCCACCGGTGGCGATCGCCACCCCGACCAGACTGTTGGCCTCGTCCACGTCGGCGTAGGACTCCAGTCGAAGGTCCAGCTTGGACACCCGGCTCATGTCACCCAGACTCGTGGTGCCGTCGTCACCGGTTCGGGTGTAGATACGCGTCAGGTTGACCATGGGCACAGACTAGGCGCTGGTCGCTCAGGACACGTCGCCGTGCAGCTGGGCGAGCACCTGTTCGGCTAGTGGCCGCTGCGCCGGCCAGATGAAGACGACGAACTCTGCGCCGCGGACGGCCGTCGTGGCCCTGATACCTTCGACGCGCAGCGTGTGGGCGACCGCCTCGGCCTCACGCTCGTGTGGGTAGGTCGCCAGCGGAACAAGCAGGCCGTACGGCTGGGCGATGCTGGCACGCTTCGCCGGCGAGGACGACCACCGCAGGATGAGGGCGAGCCCGCCGATGGCCGCGACCAGGACCGCGGGCAGAAGCGCGAAGTCGAGCAACGAGTCGCCGATGTGGAGCACCACCACATTGTGCACCCCCCGCCGCCATCAGCCACGTACGGGCGCGCCATCATCCACGTACGAGCGGGTCAGATGACGCGGTCGGCGTTGCGGCCAGGTGGCGCGGACTCCAGCCAGGCGAGCAGACCGGTCAGCGCATCGGGGCTCAACGCGAACTGCACCGGCCCCGCGTCCGTCCTCGACTCGATGATGGTCGTCCCGGCGTGCAGCGAGAACGCTTCGGTCCCGTGCGGCTCGCGGCGGCGCAGCACCTCGACCTGGCCGCGGTCGAAGCGGTGACGCGGACGCCAGCTCAACGAGAAGACCCGGAACCACTCGAGCTGGTTGTCGGTGTAGCGGCCCACACCGAGGGTCCACCCGCGCGGCGACGGCCCGTGGCGGAAGCTGATGCTCAGGTCGAAGGTGCTACCCGCCCGGGCGATCAGCCGGCGCCGCACGACGAGCCCGAGCAGGAACAGCGCAAGAGCGGCGACGACCAGCCCGAGGGAGTCCAGGAACCACAGCCACAACGGCATGTTCCCCCACCTCCTCGCGACGTCAGCCCAAGGGTCAGGCCGAACGCTCCACGGCGCGGATGCGGGCCTGTGCACGACGGACGGCTTCCTGGGCTTCCTCGTCGTCCGATCCGGCCTGCTTGGCCTGTTCGAGCTCCTGCTTGGCGCGCTCGAGATCGATGTCGTGCGACATCTCGGCGTCCTCGGACAGGATAGACACACGGTTGAGCGCAACGGACAGGAAACCGTCATCGACCGCCGCGACCCAGGTCTCCCCGTCTTCGGTCTGGACCTCGACCACGCCGTCGGCGAGCAACGACAGCATCGGGGCGTGATCTCGCAAGATGCCGACGTCGCCCTCCACGGTGCGCGCGATCACCGACGTGGCCTCGCCGGACCACACGACCCGGTCGGCCGCCACCAGCTCCACGTGCAGGGTGGTCTCCTCAGCCATGACTCACTCCAGGCCCTTCTGGATCTCTTCCCACTTCTTGTCGACGTCCTCCAGGCCACCGCACATGAAGAAGGCCTGCTCGGCGACGTGGTCGTAGTCGCCGTCGCAGATCTTGGTGAATCCGTCGATCGTCTCATCCAGCGACACCGTAGAGCCCTCGATGCCGGTGAACTGCTTGGCGACGTAGGTGTTCTGGCTCAGGAAGCGCTGCAGACGGCGGGCGCGGTTGACCAGAACCTTGTCCTCCTCGGACAGCTCGTCCACACCGAGGATCGCGATGATGTCCTGCAGCTCCTTGTTGCGCTGCAGGATCTGCTTGACCCGGGTCGCGGTGTTGTAGTGGTCGTCGGAGATGTAGCGCGGATCGAGGATTCGCGAGGTCGAGGTCAACGGGTCCACCGCGGGGTAGATACCCATCGACGCGATCTCACGGTCCAGCTCGGTGGTCGCGTCGAGGTGCGCGAAGGTCGTCGCCGGGGCCGGGTCGGTGTAGTCGTCAGCGGGTACGTAGATCGCCTGCATCGAGGTGATCGAGTGTCCTCGCGTCGAGGTGATCCGCTCCTGCAGGACACCCATCTCGTCGGCGAGCGTGGGCTGGTAGCCGACCGCGGACGGCATCCGTCCGAGCAGGGTCGATACCTCCGAACCGGCCTGGGTGAACCGGAAGATGTTGTCGATGAACAGCAGCACGTCCTGGTTCTTGACGTCGCGGAAGTACTCGGCCATCGAGAGCGCCGACAGTGCGACACGGAGGCGGGCGCCCGGGGGCTCGTCCATCTGCCCGAACACCAGCGCGGTCTGTCCGAGGACGCCGGCCTCCTCCATCTCCACGATGAGGTCGTTGCCCTCACGCGTACGCTCGCCGACCCCGGCGAACACCGAGACGCCACCATGGTTGCGCGCGACGCGGGCGATCATCTCCTGGATGAGGACGGTCTTGCCCACGCCTGCGCCGCCGAACAGACCGATCTTGCCACCGGTGACGTACGGCGTGAGCAGGTCGATGACCTTGATACCGGTCTCGAACATCTCGGTCTTGGCCTCGAGCGCGTCGAACGCGGGCGACTTGCGGTGGATACCCCACCGCTCCTCGGGCTCGAACGTCTCCCCCTCCTGAAGATCGAGGATCTCGCCGGTCGCGTTGAAGACGTGGCCGAGCGTCGCATCGCCGACGGGGACGGTGATGGGGTTGCCGGTGTCGGCGACCGGCGTGCCGCGTACGACGCCGTCGGTGGGACGCATCGAGATCGCGCGGACCATTCCGTCACCGATGT
The DNA here is from genome assembly GCA_013695785.1 of Nocardioidaceae bacterium. GTDB lineage: Bacteria > Actinomycetota > Actinomycetes > Propionibacteriales > Nocardioidaceae > JACCZT01. The sequence continues at coordinate 26,194 of JACCZT010000095.1, forward strand.
GCTGGGCGACCTCGAGGGTCAGCGTCGACGTCTCACCGTTGAGCTCGACGTCCACTGTGAGCGCGTTGTTGATCTCCGGCATCGCGTCTGTGGGGAACTCAACGTCCAGCACGGGGCCGATGACGCGGGCGACTCGGCCCACACCGGCTGAGTTGGACTCGTTGGCTGTGACTTCATTTAGGGCGGCAGTCATCTCTCTCACTCACTCACTCGCTGCATTGGCGTCGGCCAGGGCGTTGGCCCCACCGACGATCTCGCTGATTTCCTGGGTGATACCGGCTTGGCGCGCCTGGTTGGCGACGCGGGTGTACTTCTGGATGAGGTCGTCGGCGTTGTCGGTCGCGGACTTCATGGCGCGTTGGCGGGCCGCGAGCTCTGAAGCACTGGCCTGGAGGAGGCAGAAGTAGATGCGGCTGTTGACGTAGCGCGGCAGCAGTGCGTCGAGCACCTCGGTCGCTGACGGCTCGAACTCATAGAGCGGCAGCAGCTCGTCCTCCGCGGGCGGCTCCTCGCCTTCGACGACCTCCAACGGAAGCAGCCGGATCACCTCGGGCGTCTGGGTCAGCATCGACTTGAACCGGGTGAAGACGATGTGCAGCTCGTCGACCGCGCGGGCGGGGTCGACCGCGTCGTCGTCGTCCGACGATCCGGACGGGGTGTCGGCGTCAGGGTCCACGTTGAACGCAGCGACGAGCGTGTTGCCGATCTCGCGGGCGTCGGAGTACTTCGGACGGTCCGAAAAGCCGGTCCACGCCTCGACGACGGGCTGCTGACGGAAGCTGAAGTAGTTGACCGCCTTGCGGCCGGCGACGTAGAGGTCGACCTCCTTGCCCTCGCCGCGCAGCTTCTCGCGGAGCCGCTCGGACTCCTTGAGCACCGAGGAGGAGTACGCCCCCGCCAGACCGCGGTCGCTGGTGATGACCAGGACCGCGGCGCGGCTGGGGTCTTCTGACTCGGTGGTCAGCGGGTGATCGACGTTGGCGAACGTCGCGACGGCGGACACCGCGCGCGTGAGCTCGCGAGCGTACGGCGCTGCGGCCGCTGCCTGCTGCTGCGCCTTGATGATGCGGGACGCAGCGATGAGCTCCATGGCACGCGTGATCTTCTTGGTCGCCTGTGTCGACTTGATCTTCGCGCGGTACTCGCGCAGCGACGCTACCATCGTTCAGCCTCGCTTCTGCTTGACGATCTGCTCCTGGTCGACGTCCTCGTCCTCCAGGGCCTCGTGCTCTTCCTTGCCGGCCTTGATCGACTTGCCCTCACCGGTCTCGAACTGCTCAGTGAAGGTGTCGTAGGCCTTGCTGAGGGCTTGGTCGGACTCGTCCTCGAACGTGCCCGACTCGCGGATCGCGTCGAGGATGCCGCCCTCGGAACGTTTCAGGTAGTCCAGGAACTCGGCCTCGAAGCGGGAGACGTCCTCCACCGGCACCGGGTCGAGCTTGCCGGTCGTACCCAGCCACAGGGATGCGACCTGGTCCTCGGCAGAGTACGGCGCGTACTGGCCCTGTTTGAACAGCTCCATCAACCGCTCACCGCGGGCCAGTTGCTGCTTGGAGGCGGCATCGAGGTCCGAGGCGAACATCGCGAACGCCTCCATCGCGCGGTACTGCGCGAGGTCGACCTTCAGCGATCCGGTGACCTTCTTCATCGACTTGAGCATCGCCGCGCCGCCGACGCGCGAGACCGAGATGCCGACGTCGACCGCAGGGCGCTGGTTGGCGTTGAAGAGGTCGGACTGCAAGAAGATCTGGCCGTCGGTGATCGAGATGACGTTGGTCGGGATGTACGCCGAGACGTCGTTGGCCTTGGTCTCGATGATCGGCAGCCCGGTCATCGAGCCGGCGCCGAGGTCGTCGGAGAGCTTGGCGCAACGCTCGAGCAGACGGCTGTGCAGGTAGAAGACGTCGCCGGGGTACGCCTCTCGGCCCGGCGGGCGCCGCAGCAACAACGACACCGCGCGGTAGGCCTCGGCCTGCTTGGACAGGTCGTCGAAGACGATGAGCACGTGCTTGCCAGCGTACATCCAGTGCTGGCCGATGGCCGACCCGGTGTACGGCGCGAGGTACTTGAACCCCGCTGAGTCCGAGGCAGGAGCGGCCACGATCGTGGTGTACTCCAGCGCACCGGCCTCCTCAAGGGCGCCGCGCACGCCGGCGATGGTCGAACCCTTCTGGCCGATGCCCACGTAGATGCAGCGGACCTGTTGCTCGGGGTCACCAGACTCCCAGGCGGCCTTCTGGTTGATGATCGTGTCGAGTGCGATGGCGCTCTTGCCGGTCTGGCGGTCGCCGATGATGAGCTCGCGCTGGCCGCGGCCGATCGGGGTCATCGAGTCGATCGCCTTGATCCCGGTCATCAGCGGCTCGTGCACCGACTTGCGGTGCATCACGCCGGGAGCCTGCAGCTCCAGTGCGCGCCTGCCGTCGGTCTCGACGTCACCGAGGCCGTCGATCGGGTTGCCCAGCGGGTCGACGACGCGCCCGAGGTAGCCATCGCCGACGGCAACGGACAGGACCTCACCGGTGCGGCGGACCTGCATGCCCTCCTCGATGCCGGAGAAGTCACCCAAGATGACGACGCCGATCTCACGCACGTCGAGGTTGAGGGCGAGGCCGAGGGTGCCGTCGTCGAACTCCAACAGCTCGTTGGCCATCGCCGAGGGCAATCCCTCGACGCGGGCGATGCCGTCGCCGGCTTCGGTGACGATGCCGACCTCCTCGCCCCTGCTCGCCTCGGGCTCGTAGTCGGTGACGAACTGCTGGAGCGCGTCGCGAATCTCGTCCGGACGGATCGTGAGCTCCGCCATATCAGTGCCTGCCTTCTTGTCGGTCGTACGTTGCAAGAGTCTGGGGTGGTGCAGCATGCGCTGCTGTGAGTGCCGCCGTCATCGACTGCCACCTGCGATCCGACGCCGGGTGTCCGCGAGGCGCCCCGCCATGGTGCCGTCGATGATCTCATCGCCGATCTGGACCGATACGCCGCCGATCACTGCGGGGTCCACGAGCGCGTTGACGTGTACCTCTCGACCGTACTGCGCGGCCAGTGCCGCGGCCAGCCGTTCCTTCTGGTCGTCCTCGAGCGGCGATGCGACCCGAACGGTCGCGACCAGCCGTTCACGGCGCTGTGCCGCGAGCTCACCGAACGTCGTCATCGTCTGCTCGAAGGACTGACCCCGTCCGACGACGGCCTGGAGCACGAGCGCGAGGGTCGCCGGACGCACCTTGTCGCCGACGAGCCGCTCGATGAGCACCTGCTTGGCCGGGACCGGTACTGACCGGTCGCTGAGCACCGACCGCAGCTCGGCGTCTCCCATGACGACCCGGCCGAAGCGGAAGAGCTCGTCCTCGACGTCGTCGAGCGCTGAGTCCTTCGCCGCTCCGGCGACCAGGGCGGTGACGCCGCTCCGCTCCAGAGCATCGGGCAGGTCGCGCGCGGAGCTCCAGCGTCCGATGACGGCGGTAGCAACGACGTCTAGGGTCTTTGCGGCGACCTTGTCGCTGAAGATCCGGCGCGCCAGGCCATCCTTGGCGGCGTCGTCGGACGACGGATCGGTCAGGACACGGCGCAGGGTCGGGGCGGAGTCGAGCGCCGCGACGACCGCGAAAAGCTCGGTGCCGAGGCGGCCGGCGTCGGTGCCGCGGGACACGGCCGCCTCGACGGCGGACTCCAGCTGTGTCAACGACTTGGCAGACGCCCCACGCATCAGCTTGCCGATCCGCTCGTCTGGGCTGACTCCAGGTCCTCGATGAACCTGTCGACGGTACGGCGCTGGCGCGCGTCGTCCTCCAGTGACTCACCGACGATCCGACCAGCCAGATCGGTCGCGACCGCGCCCATCTCAGCGCGCAGCTGTTGAACCGCCGCTGTCTTCTCGGCCTCGATCTGTGTGTGTGCCGTCGAGGTGATCCGGCTGGCCTCGGCCTGGGCCTGCTCACGCATCTCAGCGACGATCTGGGCACCCTGCTCCCGCGCTTCCTCACGGATGGACGCGGCCTCGTGCCGCGCCTCGGCGAGCTGCGCCTGGTACTTCTCGAGCGCCGCCTTGGCCTCGGCCTGCGCGTCGGCCGCTTCCTTCATGCCACCTTCGATGGCGGCCGTGCGCTCGGTGAACGCCTTCTCGAAGTTGGGTGCGACGAACTTCTTGATCAGGTAGAGCAGGATCAAGAAGACGACGAGACCGAGGATGATCTCGGCGACGTGCGGGACGAGGGGGTTGATCTCCTCGGCCGCGAGCGGAGTCGTGTTCATGGGCGTGACCTGTCAGTCGTCGGTCAGGTGGGGTGGGCGGCTAGAGCACGAACGCCAGGGCGATACCGATGATGGCGAGCGCCTCGGCGAGGGCGAAGCCCAAGATGGCGATCGCCTGTAGGCGGGCCTGCGCCTCGGGCTGACGTGCGACGCCGTTGATGTACGCGGCGAAAATCAGACCGATACCGACGCCGGGGCCGATCGCGGCCAGACCGTAGCCGATCATGTTGAGGTTGCCTTCCACGGCAGTTCCTTTCGTCGTAACGCGTTCTGCGTTTGATGCGGGTCTTTCGATCGTGCGTCAGTGCTCGTCGGCGAGGGCGCCGCCGATGTACATCGCGGTGAGTAGGGTGAAGACGTAGGCCTGCAGGAACATGATCAGCGCCTCCAGGAAGCTGATGGCCACCGCGAGGATCAGGGCGACGACGCCGACCGGCGCGTACGCGAGGTTGCCCGACTCGAGCAACAGGTACTCCCCGCCGAGCGTGAACAAGATGAGCAGCAGGTGTCCGGCGAACATGTTGGCGAACAGTCGCAGGGCGAGCGTGACCGGGCGTACCAAGATGTTGGACATGAACTCTAGCGGCACGATCAACAGCAGGATCGCGCCACTCACACCCGCCGGGAGCGTCTGGAGCTTGAAGTATCGGATGAAGCCGTGCTTGCGGATGCCGACGGCGTTGTAGACCACCCAGGTCAGGGCGGCGAGACCGTAGACGAAGCCGGCGCGGGAGAAGGACGGGAACTGCAGCAGCGGCACCAGCCCGTAGAAGTTGTTGATCAGGACGAAGAGGAACAAGGAGAACAGGTACGGCACGAACGGCAGGAAGCGGTCCGAGCCGATCGAGTCCCGGGCGATGCCGTTGCGCACGAAGCTGTAGACGTACTCGCCGGCGTACTGCAGCTTGCCGGGCACGATCGCGGCCCTGCGTGAGGCGGCGTAGGTGACCGCGAAGATCAGGACGGCCGACAGCACGACCAGCACCATCGGCTTGGTGACCTCGGCGATGATCGGCGGCAGTACGAAGTCGGCCGGTCCCGGTGGCGTGAAACCGCCCTCGGCTGCCCGCACGCTCACTCCTGGGGCGCTCACTCAGATCACCTCGTCCTTGGGCCGGTCGGTGGGCGCAAGGAGGCGTACACGGTGTAGATGCCGAGCATCGCCCCGACTACCACGCCGATCGCCACCATGAATGAGGTCCCCCACCAACGGTCGAGCCCGAACCCGATCAAGGAGTAGACGAGGACGCCGCCCGCAATCCGCCCGAAGGCCGCCCAGGGGTCGCCCGAGCGGGAGGGAGGTGACGAGTCGCTCATTGCGCAGTGAACGGTAGCAGCCGTCAGTCATCGGCTCTCTCCCAGGTCGTACAGCAGCTGTCGGTGCTTGACCGAGGCAACCAGCTCGAGAATCGTCCAGGTCAAGGTCGCCGCGATGACGGTCAGACCGAGGGCAGTGCGGCCCGCGGGATCTTCCAGCAGGCTGGTCCTACCGATGATGACCAGACTGACCCCGAGCGCGACCACCTTGACGGTGTAGAGGGCGAGCGCGAGCAACAGCGCAGCGGCCGGGTCGATGCCCCGGGTCAGTCCGAGCACGACCAGGGTGAGGGTGCAGAAGGCGAAGACGAGAACCGCACCCAGTGCCGCACCCCACAGGCCGGAGGTGCCCGCCAACCAGGCGCTGAGAGCGATACACCCCGCGCAGACCGCTGCGCACGGGAGCAGCGCCGCCCGCAGCATCGCATCCGCGGCCGAGCCACGGAAGGCTTGTTCGGTCGTCGTCATTGGCGGCCGTCCCTGTGCTGTTCCGCAGTCCAGAACGGGGTTTCCGGACCGAGATACTGGCAATGGTGTCTGCTTGTGAAAATTAGCACTATGTCCTCGTCGGCTTCAAATCCACGGCCGCCCCGGGCCTCTCACGTCGGCGTGCGGCGCCAGCGGGGCAGCCAGAACACCGCAACCGCGGTCACCGCGGCCAGAGAGCCGAACGCGACGTACGACCACAGGCCGGCGAAGAGGCTGATCACGACGCTCCCGAAGGCGACGAGCCCGGCCAGCATGTACATCACCAGGACGGCGCGGCGATGTGAGTGCCCGATCTCCAGGAGCCGGTGGTGCAGGTGCATCTTGTCGGGGCTGAACGGGGAGCGACCGGCACGGGTCCGGCGCACGACGGCCATCAGCAGGTCGACGAACGGTACCAGCAGCATCGTGAACGGCAGGAACAACGGCAGGTACACCGTCAGCAGGCTCGCTTGGCCGTTGATGCCCTGCGTGGAGCTGCCGGCGGCGAACTGACCGGTGAGGCTGATCGCCGAGCAGGCCAGGACGAACCCGATCAGCATCGAGCCGGAGTCGCCGATGAACATCCGTGCCGGGAAGAAGTTGTGCGGCAGGATGCCGATGCACACGCCCGCCAGGGCTGCGGTCAGGAACGCTGCCGCGACGGCATGGGTCTCGCCGTTCTTGACCGCCAGCAAGAACGCGAAGATGAAGAAGGCGACGGCGCCGATCGCCACCACCCCGGCGGCGAGCCCGTCGACGAAGTTCACCGCGTTGGCGGTCAGCACGATCATGAAGACGGTGAGCAGGACCGACTGGATCGGGTCGATGCCAAAGGTGTTGCCCGACAGCGGCAGGTAGACGATCTGGACTCCCATCGCCACGACGATCGCGGCGGCGAGGACCTGGCCGGCCAGCTTGCTCATCGCGTCCAGCTCGAAGAGGTCGTCGACGACACCGACGATGCAGATCACGGCACCGCCGAGGAGCACCGGGAGAGCCTCGGCGAGCACGACGTCGTACGAGCGCGCGAGGAATGGCAACCGGGTGGCGACGACGAAGGCACCGAGCAGCCCGCCGAGCATCGCCACCCCACCGAAGTACGGGATGGGGACGGCGTGGACATCACGATCGCGTACCGGCGCCACCGCGTCGAACCGCAGGGCCAGCTCGCGTGCCACGACCCCCAACAGATAGGTCACCCCGAGTGCGACGCCGAAGACCACGAGGTAGGCACGCATCGCTCAGCCGACGCCCTTCTCGGGCGCGGGCGGCCCTGCATCGACCTCGTCGTCCTCCCGGACCTCTTCGGCCTCTGGGACCTCCTCGGCCTGCGGGACCTCCTCGGCCTCTGGGACCTCCTCGGCCTCCGGCAGCTCGTCGGCCTCCGGCAGCTCGTCGGCCTCCGGCACAGCTTTGGGAGCCAGCGCGATGTGGTACTCGGCGAGGACGCTCGCCGGGACTGCGCCCTCCCGGGCGATCCGCGGCGTGCGCCCGGTGACGTCGACGATGGTCGACGGCACAGCGCCGGCGGCCGGACCACCGTCGAGGTAGACCGCTACGGCGTCGCCGAGCATCAGCTCGGCTGCCTCGATGTCCTCGGCGGCGGGCTCGCCGCTGGTGTTGGCGCTGCTGACCGCGAGCGGTCCGGTCTGCTTGAGCAGCGCCAACGCGTACGGGTTGTCGGGCATGCGCACGGCAACGGTCTCGCGGGTGTCCCCGAGGTCCCACGACAATGACGGCTGCTGATGGCAGATGACGGTCAGTGGTCCGGGCCAGAGCTCGGAGATCATGTCGCGCAGGTAGGACGGGATGTCAGTTGCTAGGGCGTCCAGCGTCGTCGGGGAGGCCACCAGGACTGGCGGCGGCATGTCCCTGTCTCGGCCCTTCGCTTCCAGCAGCCGTCGCACGGCGGCCGGCTCGAACGCGTCGGCGGCGAGACCGTACACGGTGTCGGTGGGAAGGACGACGAGCTCGCCGGCCGCGAGCGCGCTCTTGGCCGCAGCGAGGCCTTCGTCGAGGGTCGCATCGTCTATGCAGGAGAACCGTGAGCTCACGGGTGCCATCGTGCCATCTGCCTGCACGCGAGCCGACTTCGGCGTCACGACCCGTTGTTCAGTGGTACGCGCCTGCCGTGTGACAAGCGAAGCGGGCGGGCGGTGCGTGGATCCGCCGTCCCGTCTCGCTGTCACTTCGCACGGCAAAGCATCGCTAAGCACGGTATATATCCCGCGGTAGGCGAGGGTTTACCACGCTAACGTGGTAAACGTGTTGCTCGCGGGACGGGTTGGCGACCGACTTGCGGCTATGCCCCGCGGCGCACCGCGGCGACGAAGCGGGGCCGGTCGGCGAGGTCCCGGTGATCGCGTACGTCCGTCCAGCCGCCGGTGGCAGCGAACACCTTCGGCGCCGCCTCCCTCTGTGCGTCGGCGTGCTCGCATCCGACCGCACCGCCGGGCTTGAGCAGCCGTCGCGCGACCTGCTCCACGACCCTTATGGTGTCCAGCCCGTCCTCACCCGACCACAGCGCGAGCGCCGGGTCCCAGTCGCGAACCTCCTGCTCGACGCCTTCCCACGCCGAGAGCGGGATGTACGGCGGGTTGGCGAGCACCAGGTCGACCGATGCGTCGAGCTCGGGGAACGCGTGCATGGCATCGCCGAGTCGCAGGTCAACATCGAAGGCGGCGAGGTTGCGTTCGGCGTACGCGTAGGCGCCCTCGTCCAGCTCGACCGCGTGCACGCGTGCTCCAGGCACCTGGTGCGCGATCCAGGCCGCGATCGCACCGGAGCCGGTGCACAGGTCGACGACGACGGGCGCGGGGAGCGCCGCCCGCGAGACGGTGGCGACGCCCCACTCGGCGAGCTGCTCGGTCTCTGGACGCGGGACGAACACCCCTGTCCCCACGACCAGCTCCAAGTCGCCGAAGGGTGCCGTGCCGGTGAGGTGTTGTACCGGTTCACGCCCCGCGCGGCGCTCGAGAAGCGCATCGAACGCAGCCGCTGCCGGCTCCTCGACCTCGTCGAGGAGCATCAGCGCGGTTCGCGTACGCCCGGTCACGTGGGCCAGCAACCACTCGGCGTCGGCGCGTGCGGAGGCGACTCCGGCGAGCTCGAGGCGAGCGGTGGCATCGGCCAGCAGCCGGCGGGTGTTCACCCGGCTTCGACCGCGTCCAGCCGCGCCTGCAGGTCGGCGTCGACACACGCGGCGATCACGTCGTCCAGAGCGCCGTTCATCACCGCGTCGAGGTTGTAGGCCTTGTAGCCGACCCGGTGGTCGGAGATGCGGTTCTCGGGGAAGTTGTAGGTGCGGATGCGCTCTGACCGGTCGACGGTACGCACCTGCGAGCGACGTGCGTCAGAAGCCTCGGCGTCAGCGCTCTCCTGCGCGGCGGTGAGCAATCGCGAACGCAGGATCCGCAGCGCCTGCTCCTTGTTCTGCAGCTGGCTCTTCTCGTTCTGGCAGCTGACCACGATCCCACTCGGGAGGTGGGTGATCCGCACCGCAGAGTCCGTCGTGTTGACGCTCTGACCACCGGGCCCTGAGGAGCGGAAGACGTCGATCCGAAGGTCGTTGTCATGGACCGTGACGTCGATCGCCTCGGCCTCGGGCATCACCAGGACCCCGGCGGCAGAGGTGTGGATGCGCCCCTGGGACTCGGTCACCGGCACCCGCTGCACGCGGTGGACACCACCCTCGAACCGCAGCAACGCGTACGGCGCCTCGCCCGGCTCGGGCGTGCCCTTGGCCTTGACCGCAAGGGTGACCGACTTGTAGCCGCCGAGACCGGACTCCGTCGCGTCGAGCAGCTCGGTACGCCAGCCGCGCCGCTCGGCGTACCGCAGGTACATCCGCAGCAGGTCACCGGCGAACAGGGCCGACTCCTCACCGCCCTCGCCGGCCTTGATCTCGAACAACGCGTCCTTGGAGTCGGCCGCGTCGCGGGGCACGAGCAGACGTTGCAGGCGCTCGGCGAGCTCGTCCCAGCGCTGCGCGAGGGAAGCTGCCTCGTCGGCGAACGTATCGGCGTCGTCGACGAGCTCGCGTGCCGCGGCCAGGTCTCCGCCGACCTGCTGCCAGTCCCGGTACGTACGCACGATGGCTCCGACCTCGGCGTAGCGCTGCCCGAGCCGCTTGGCGATGGCAGGGTCGGCGTGCACCGCAGGGTCGGCCATCTGTCGCTCGAGGTCGGCGTGCTCGGCGACGAGTGTCTCGACTGCCTCGAACATGCCGTTCTCCTTGTGGCGTGACCGGTGGT
>JACCZT010000092.1 GCA_013695785.1 Nocardioidaceae bacterium
TGTTGCTCGAGGACCGCCGTGGCGCCCGCCGCACGTTCGGTCTCGGAACGGGCTTCCTTCTCGAGGGTCGCCCCGTCATCCTGCACGCCCCCGTTCGCGGCGGACCGCCGCGTCGGGAGCGTACGGCATCGGGCTCGTTAACCGTCACCGCCGCAAGGGCGCGCGTAGCGCGTGCTAGCCGCATCGTGGTGGAGGGCAGACACGACGCCGAGCTGGTGGAAAAGGTGTGGGGCGACGACCTGCGTGTCGCGGGGGTCGTCGTGGAGCTGCTCGGCGGGGTTGACGACCTTCCCGAGGTGATCGCGGAGCTCAGACCGGCAGCCGGGCGCAGGATCGGTGTGCTCCTGGACCACCTCGTCGTCGGGTCGAAGGAGAGCCGGATCGCCGACGACGTCCGCCGCAGCCCACATGCCGAACACGTCCTGGTCGTCGGCCACCCTTTCGTCGACATCTGGCAGGGCGTCAGACCCGACCGGCTCGGGATGACCGCGTGGCCAGCGATCTCGCGATCGCTGGAGTGGAAGCACGGGATATGCCGGTCGCTGGGGTGGCCGCACGGCGACCAGGCCGACATCGCCCGGGCGTGGCAGCGCATTCTGTCCACGGTGACGAGCTACGCCGATCTGGAGCCAGCGCTGCTCGGCCCCGTCGAACAGCTCATCGACTTCGTCACCGCCGACACCTGACGCTGGTCCGTGGATGGTGGCGCGCTCAGGGCAGCAGTCGACGCACCACGGCGTCGGCGAGCAACCGCCCGCGGACGCTGAGCACAACCGCATCGCGATCGGCCGCGGCGCGGTCCAGCAAGCCGTCCGCGACCAGCTGGGCAACCGCGGAACGTCCGGGTGGGTCGAGCACCGAGGCCGCGAGGCCGTCGCGCAACCGCGACTCCAGCAAGACTCGTTCGACGCGCCGGGTCTCAGCACCGAGGACCTCATGGGCGTGGGCTGGCGTGTCGCCTGCGGCGAGCCGGCCGGCGTACGCCGCGGGGTGCTTGACGTTCCACCAGCGGGTGCCGCCGACGTGCGAGTGTGCGCCGGGACCGAACCCCCACCAGTTCGCACCGGTCCAGTACAGCTCGTTGTGGCGGCAGCGCGCGGCGTCGTCGCGGGCCCAGTTGGAGAGCTCGTACCAGTCCAAGCCGGCCTCGCGTAGCAACCGGTCGGCCAGGACGTACTTGTCGGCCGTCTCGTCCTCGTCGGGCACGACGACCTCGCCACGTGCGACCTGGCGCGCGAGCGCAGTGCCGTCTTCGACGATCAGCGCATACGCGCTCACGTGGTCCGGGCGCAGCGCGATGACCGACTCCAGAGAGACACGCCACTGCTCGACGCTCTCCCCCGGCGTGCCGTAGATGAGGTCGAGGCTGACCTGCTCGAAGCCGGCCGCGCGCGCCCACTGCACGGCCTGCGGCACCCGTTCGGGGTCGTGCGTGCGGTCAAGAGTCCGCAGCACCGCCGGGACGGCCGACTGCATGCCGAAGGAGATCCGGGTGACGCCTTCCTCGCGCAGCTGGGCGAGGGAGTCCGCGTCGACGCTGTCCGGGTTGGCCTCGGTCGTCACCTCAGCACCCGCGACGAGCCCGAACCGGTCCCGCAACCTGGACAGGATGCGCGCGAGGTCGACAGCTGGCAGCAGCGTCGGCGTGCCGCCGCCGAAGAAGACGGTCTCAACAGGAGGGGCGGGGACGAGCACGCGAGCGGCGAGGTCGATCTCGGCGATCACGGTATCGGCGTACGCGGCGTGCGACACACCAGGACCGAGCTCGGTGGCGGTGTAGGTGTTGAAGTCGCAGTAGCCGCAGCGCACGCGGCAGAACGGGACGTGGACGTAGGCGCCGAAGGGCCGTTCGGTCAGGGAGCGCAGCGACGAGCGCGGGAGCGCGCCGTCGGCGGGCAAGGGGGCGCCCGCAGGCAGCGTCGAAGGCACCGCACCATTGTCGCAACCTGACGCAAGGGACGGACTAGGAGTAGAAGCCGTCCAGGATGTCGCGGTAGTTGGACTCCACGACGCGGCGCTTGACCTTCAGGCTCGGGGTGATCTCCCCAGATTCGACCGACAGGTCGTGACCGAGGATCTTGAACTTCTTGATCGTCTCCCACCGGTTGAGTCGGCTGTTGAGCTTATCGACGTAGCCGGAGACGACGTCGTACATCGCATCAGAGGTCACCACCTGCTCGTACGACTGGCCGGCCATGTCGTTGTGCTCTGCCCATCCGGCGACGGCGTCCGGGTCGAGGGTGACCAGCGCCGTGCAGAAGTTGCGCTCACTGCCGTGCACGACCATCTGGCTCGCCAGCGGGCACACGCCCTTGAACATGCCCTCGATGTGCGAGGGGGCGACGTACTTGCCTCCTGAGGTCTTGAAGAGGTCCTTCTTGCGGTCGGTGATCTTCAAGAACCCGTCGGCGTCGGTCTCGCCGATGTCGCCGGTGGCGAACCAGCCGTCATCGGTGATCACCGCGGCGGACTCGTTGTCCATGTTGTGGTAGCCCTGCATCACGCCGGGCCCCTTGAGCAGCACCTCCCCATCGGCGGCGATCTTGACCTCGCTGCCCAGCATGGGGTGCCCGACTGTGCCGAAGCGGAAGCTGTCCGGGTGGTTGACGAACGTTCCCGCCGAGGTCTCGGTGAGGCCGTAGCCCTCGAGGATCAAGATCCCCGCGGCGTGGAACCATTCGGCGACCTCACCGGACAGCGCCGCGGCACCGGAGATGAAGAACCGGATGCGCCCACCGAAGCGGTCGCGGACCTTGGAGAACACTAGCCGGTCGGCGACCTTGTGCTTGGCCGCGAGCGCCGCTGGAACCTTCTCGCCGGCGCGTCGCCGGCGGGATACATCGAGCCCGACGCCGACGGCCCAGTCGAAGATCTTTGCCTTGGCACCGCCCTCGGCGTGTGCCATCGTGACGATCCGGCCGTAGGCCTTCTCGAAGATGCGCGGTGCGGCACCCATGAAGGTCGGCCGCACGACCGCGAGGTTGTCCACTATCTTGTCGACCCGCCCGTCGATGGCGGTGGCGAAGCCGATCTGCAGCTGCGTCGACAGCAGCACCTTGCCGAAGGAGTGCGCCATCGGCAACCAGAGGTACTGCAGGTCATCTGGGTTGAGGAAACCACCGGCGGCGACAGCGGCGCCCTCGTACGTCCAGCTGTCGTGTCGGAGCCGTACCCCCTTGGGGCGGCCGGTCGTCCCGGAGGTGTAGATGAGGGTGGCGAGGTCGTCGGACTCGGTCGCTGCGATGCGGCCGTCCACGACATCGGGGTTGGCGGCGAGGTGCTCGGACCCCATGGACTCGAGCTGATCCAGCCCGATCACCCACGGGTCGTCACCGGAGTCGGGCGTGCCCTCGAAGAGGACAACCTTGAAGACCGCGGGTAGCTCGCTGCGCCGGTCGCGCAGCTTCGCGACCTGGTCGTCGTCCTCGGCGAACACCACGCGGCTCTGGGAGTCGGCGAGGATGTACGCCACGTCGTCGCCGAGGCTGGAGGGATAGACGGTGGTGGTGGCAGCGCCGGCGGACATCACGGCGAGGTCGGCGAGGATCCATTCGACCCGGGTCCCGGAGGCGATCGCCACGCGTTCCTCGCGCTCGAGGCCCAGCGCGACCAAGCCGGCTGCGATGGCACGGACGCGGTCGCCGGTCTGCTGCCAGGTCAGCGAGCGCCAGCCGTCGTCGGCGGTGGCGTCGGGGTAGCGGAAGGCCTCATGCGTGGGGCTTTCGCGCACGCGGTCGAAGAACATCTCCCCCACGTTGCGCGCCCGGTTGTCGATCAGGCTGGTTCCCTCGTCGGCCTGGTCAAGTGTCGTCATCAGTACCTCACAGTCACGGCGCTCAGTGTTCTGGGTCTCGCTATGGTACGCGTGGGGTCAGATGAGGGCGTAGCGCGATCTGGTCGCCTCCGTCCAGGCAACGGCCGGACGTACGAGCAGGCCGATCACGGCGAAGAGCAGCCCGAGCACCACCCATCCGGTGGCGCCGTAACGGATGGGCAGCAGCACAATCACCGACGGCGCGAGCATGGCCGCGAGTGAGTACCCGGTGCTCGAGAGCCCTTGGTACTGACCTTGCGCTCGCTCGATCGCGAGCTCCTGGCTGAGACAGAACTGCGCCGCAGCCTGGAGCAGCTCTCCAAGGACGTGCGCCAGCGCTGCGACGACGAACACCACCGCCGCCCAAAGGGGTGAGCGTCCCTGGGCGAGAGCGAACAGTACACATGCGGCGAAGAACACCAGCCCGGACCAGGAGATCACCCGTGCGGCCACCGCGATGGTCTCGACCCGGCGACTTACAGCGACCTGGTAGAGGACCACGACTGTGGTGTTGATCACGAACAACACGGACACCATGACGCGCGGCGCCGAGGTCTGTGTGGTCAGCCACAGCGGTACGCCGATGTCGAGGATCGAGTACTGGACCGCCATCGCGGCCATCAGGGCAGTCATCACCAGAAACGGCCGATCGCGGAAGACGAGCGTCATCGACGCGCCCTCGCGCTCGGCCACGGCCCGGACGTGCGGGTACGAGCACAGGAGCAGTGCCGCGAGCAGGCAGGAGGCGCCGTTGGCGAGGAGGACGACGGTATACGCGCGCTGGGTGTCGACGTGCAACGCCAGTGCCGCCAAGACCGCACCGACGGCCATGGCGATGTTGGTCATCGAGCGCAGGTAGGCGCGGGCCCGGATGCGGTCCGCGCCGTGTTCGCTGCTCGCGATGAGCCCGGACCGGACGGCCGCCGAGCCACGGTCGAGCGACGTGGCAAGCGAGACGACGACGACGAACTGCCACCAAGACGTCACCAGGGCAAGCGCGGCGAACGCCGGAGCCGACAGCACCAGGAGTCCGATCAACAGCTCGCGCGGTCCGACGCGGTCACCGAGATGGCCGAGCGGAACGCCCGCAAGC
>JACCZT010000146.1 GCA_013695785.1 Nocardioidaceae bacterium
CATTTCCACCATGCGCGCATACGGTGACCCTATGGCGCAGACACGGGGGCCGTCGGGCTCGACCGGGCGGTGGCGCTGACCCGCACCGGCGACCTGTGGCTGTTCCGCGGTCGCTCAGGTCCCGACCAGGCGACGCATTGCTGGAGGACGCGATCCTTCAGATTGCCGAGATGCAGGATCCGGCGACTCTCGGCTTTCTTCACGCACTTGCGCGAGACACCCATGGCTCGTGCCGAATGCAGCTACGAACCAACAGTCGAGCTGGCATCCTTTGAGATCGCCTGGCCTACTGCGTCGCCTCATGGTCGTCCTCGACGCCCCGCCGCTAGCGACATCGCCACTGGCGTTGCCTTCCTTGCGTTGCCTTCCTTGCGTTGCCTTCCTGGCGCGCCCTTTACGGCCCCTGAACAAGCATCCTCGTCGACGTCATCGGGGTCCCGTACAGGCCGAGCAATTTGCAGCGCCGGTCCGAAAGCTTCACGGCCGCTGACGCCGCTGCAGCGTGTCGCATCAGAAGCACCCAACACCGCCTCTGACCTGCACGAACGGGCCTGAGCCGTGAACCACCTCAGTCGAGGTAGTCGCGGAGCACTTGCGAGCGCGACGGATGGCGAAGCTTGCTCATCGTCTTGGACTCGATCTGACGGATCCGCTCACGCGTGACGCCGTAGACCTTGCCGATCTCATCCAACGTCTTGGGCTGCCCGTCGGTGAGGCCGAAGCGCATCGACACGACACCTGCCTCCCGCTCGGACAGGGTGTCCAGGACAGCATGCAGCTGTTCCTGCAACAACGTGAACGAAACGGCGTCGGCCGGGACGATCGCCTCGGAGTCCTCGATCAGGTCGCCGAACTCGGAGTCGCCGTCCTCGCCCAGAGGCGTGTGCAGGCTGATGGGCTCGCGGCCGTACTTCTGGACCTCGACGACCTTCTCAGGTGTCATGTCGAGCTCGATCGCGAGCTCCTCCGGAGTTGGCTCGCGGCCAAGGTCCTGCAGCATCTGGCGTTGGACGCGGGCCAGCTTGTTGATGACCTCGACCATGTGCACCGGGATGCGGATAGTGCGCGCCTGGTCGGCCATGGCCCGGGTGATGGCCTGGCGGATCCACCAGGTGGCGTACGTCGAGAACTTGAAGCCCTTGGTGTAGTCGAACTTCTCCACCGCACGGATCAGCCCGAGGTTGCCCTCCTGGATCAGGTCCAGGAACAACATGCCGCGACCGGTGTAGCGCTTGGCGAGCGAGACCACCAGCCGGAGGTTGGCCTCGAGCAGGTGGTTCTTGGCCCGTCGCCCGTCCTCGACGATCCAGGCGAGCTCCTCGCTCACCTTCGGTGTGATCTTGCCGCCCGACCCCAGGCGCTCCTCGCTGAACAGGCCGGCCTCGATGCGCTTGGCGAGCTCGACCTCCTGCCCGGCATTGAGCAAGGAGACCTTGCCGATCTGCTTCAGATAGTCCTTGACCGGGTCGGCGGTCGCGCCTGCGACCATGACCTGCTGCTCGGGTTCGTCGGTCTGGTCAGCCGCAGACAGCGTGAAGCCGGACTTCTCGTCCTCTTTGAGCGTCGGGTCGGTGGCAAGGTCCTTCTCGAACTCGGTGTCGGCGATGTCGGGAAGAACTTTCTTCCCGTTGGCATCGACGGCGACCGTGTCGACGGCGCCGACAGCGGTCGGAGCGGCCTTGGTCGCGGCAGCCTTCTTGGCCGCTGACCTGGGGGCCGATTTCTTGCCGGCGGCCTTCTTGGCCGCTGGTGCCTTCACAGATGATCGCGAATTCGCTGCTGCGAGAACCGTCTTCCTCGCTGCTCTGTCAGGCGTTGAAACCACGGTGGCGACTCCCCTTTGGCCCGCGAGTTTCTACCGCGCGAACCTCTCGATTATTGAACAAGGGCGCGGCAAACCCCCCTGAGGTCAACCGCAGCTTCGACAAGTGTGCCACGGTGGCCAAGCGCCGAAGCACCTCACCCCCTCGAACGTCGAGGTACGGTCCGATCAGGCGGACTTGACCGCGAGCACAGGACAGGGCGCATCGAGCAGCACCCGCTGGGCGTTGCTACCGAGGATCAGCTTGCCCACGGGGGTGCGCCGGCGAAGGCCGATCACGATGAACTCGGCGTTGAGCTCGGTCGCGACCTTGATCAGGTCGTCGGCCGGGTCCATCCCTCGGACGAGCTGACGGATCTCGTGCTCGATCACGTAGTCCTTGAGCTGGTCGCGGACGTCTTGGAGCTGTTGCTCGGTCTCCAACGCGTCCTCGCGGTCGAAGTCGCGGCCACCGCGGTGGGAGTTGACCACGACGAGACGCGCACTCCGCAGCTTCGCTTCCTCTGCGGCCCTGATCAGGGCAGCGCGCCCCTCAGGCTTTGGCACGTAGCCGACGACGATGGTTCCCATGGCTGGAGTCCTCCCCTTGATTCGGCCGCAGCGGGTCGGCGGCTCGTCTCGCCCTGAGGCTATCGGATCGCGACCCTACGGCCTTCATCGACGCCTGCCCGACATCGAGGCACTCGCCTCGCCTGTGGACGCCCGTCGACGGCGCCGCCACGGATTCATCCTGAGTACGTGAGCATCGTCCGCCCCGAGGTCCCCGGCGTCGCGTCGGCAGCAGCCGACGCATTCGCCCGCTCGCGGATTCTCGCCTTGCGCGCCACGCGCGCTGAGGCCGCCTGGTCAGCCCGCCTCAGCGTCGTACGGTGCAGCGACATCAACACCGCGTGCGGCACCGCGGAGGACGCAACGTGGTGGGACCTGCGCAAGGACGAGCACCTGCACCACGATCACGGCATCAGTCTCGACGTGGCACTCGCGCTGCTGGCGGCCCAGACCCGCGAGGCTGTCGTCGGCGTCTGGGCGCGGCACGGCCGGCCTGAGCCGGCCCAGAGCGACATCGAGTGGCTCGTGGCTCTCGGCCATGCCGCGGCGTTCACCGGCGGCGCCCCGCCTCCGCTGCTCGTCATCACCCGGTGGGGGTGGCGACTCCTGCCCCAGGGGACGAGTCGAGCCTGGCAGCGGCTACGCCACCGGGCCTGACCTCACGACCACGTGTGCACCGGTTCGTTGGTGTGCATGTGTGCCTCGTAGTCGCGGGTCACCTGACGCAGTGCCTCGAACCTGTCCCGGGCTCCGGCGTCGTAGGCAGCGCGGTAAGAGTCGATCATCCACACCGCGCCGTTGCGTCCGGTGACACACCGTTGCTCGATGATGCCGAGCAGCCGGTCCCGTTCGCCCGGCTCGACACCATGCGCATCAAGCCCGCGGTAAGCCAGGGGCAGCAGCCGCCTTAGCACCAGCTCCGAGGCAGGCACCCCGCCGAGACCCGGCCAGTACACCTGGGCCTCGATGCCGTGCTGGGCTCCCATGTGGAAGTTCTCCTCCGCAGCGCTGAACGACATCTGCGTCCAGACCGGGCGGTCTGCGTCGACGAGGGCGCGCGTGAGACCGAAGTAGAAGGCAGCGTTGGCCATCGTGTCGACAACTGTCGGGCCTGCCGCCAACACGCGGTTCTCGACCCGCAGGTGCGGTTTTCCCTCGACGACGTCGTAGATCGGCCTGTTCCAGCGGTAGATCGTCCCGTTGTGCAGGCGCAGCTCCCCGAGCTTTGGTGTCTGTCCCGCCTCGAACACCACGTCCGGGTCCTCGTCGTCCAAGATGGGCAGCAGCGCCGGGAAGTAGCGGACGTTCTCCTCGAAGAGGTCGAAGATCGAGGTGATCCAACGCTCACCGAACCACACCCGCGGCCGCACGCCTTGGGCCTTGAGCTCCTCGCCGCGGGTGTCGGTGGCCTGCTCGAACAACGCGATCCGGGTCTCGTGCCACAGCTGCTTGCCGAGCAGGAACGGCGAGTTGGCTCCGAGGGCGAGCTGCACGCCGGCGATGGCCTGCGAGGCGTTCCAGTAGTCAGCGAACTCGTCGGGTCCGACCTGCAGGTGCAGCTGCGTGCTGGTGCAGGCGGCTTCGGGGACGATCGTGTCGGCCGTGGTGTGCAGCCGGTCGACGCCGTCGATGCTGATGGAGATGTCCTCACCGCGAGCAGCGAGGATCTGTTCGGACAACAAGGCGTAACGCGGGTTGCTCGACAGGCTGCTCGCCGCCATGTGTCCCGGTCTGAGCGTGGGAAGGATGCCGATCATGAGCATGTGTGCGCCCACGGTGGCGGCCTTGGTGCAGGCTTCGTTGAGGTCGGCGCGGATCGAGCTCTCGAAGGAGGTCAAGCCGTTGTCCTGCAGGCGTCGAGGTGGCACGTTGATCTCGATGTTGAACTGACCGAGCTCGGTCTGGAAGTCCTCGTCGGCGATCGCCTCAAGGGCCTCGGCGTTCTTCAGGGCCGGATCGCCGTTCTCGTCTATCAGGTTGAACTCGATCTCGATGCCCGTCATCGGTCGGTCGACCTCGAACGCTTCCGCGCTGAGCATCCTGGCGAAGACGTCCAGGCAGGCGCGGACCTTCGTACGGTAGTTGGTCCTGTCCTCGCGGGTGAAGACGTGGTGGTCGACCTCTTGGCCCATCGGCACTCCTGAGGTTCGTCGGTGCACGCGCGGCACGCGCCTTGCGGACAGCCTACGTAAGCCCGGGCACCGTGCGCAGTACCGCCTCCACGTCCATGCCCTCCCACGCCTCCGGCGACAAGCCCTCGTCGAGCGCCTTGTGCAGCAGACCGGCCATCGAGTAGTCCGGATCGGCCAGCAGCGCACGCTCGATGGCACATCGTGCCTCGGCGCCGTGACCACTGAGCCACGCCGCGAATCCTGCAAGACACAGCATGGCCGGCTCGAACGGTGGGACCGCACGCTGCGCAACGTGACGCCACAGCTCGAGCTGCGCGGATGCGTTGCGTTGCCCGATCCGAGCCCACAGGACATCGCGGACCTCGATCAAGGATCCCCAGACGGGGAGCGTCGCGACGTCCTCGTCGCCCAACGGCCACCGG
>JACCZT010000150.1 GCA_013695785.1 Nocardioidaceae bacterium
GGGTGGAACACTTTCGAGACGCCGTGGAGCGAGATCACGGCCTCGGTCATTGCGTTGCCTTGCCCGATCCGAGCCCACAGGACATCGCGGACCACGATCAAGGATCCCCAGACGGAGAGCGTCGCGACGTCCTCGTCGCCCAACGGCCACCGGCGGCTCGACGCGGCGTCGTCGACGATCGCCAGCACCCGGTCCAGACCCGGCTGCAGGAACTCCGCCGACCTCCCCCGGCCAGGACCACCGCCGCCGCTCGTCGCCATGGTCTGGAGGACCCGCTGCGTCAGGACCGCCACCCGCTCGGCCGCCTCCCCGTCGATCGGGTCGTACCTGCGCGCGACCGCCTCGCGGTCCGGAAGCACCTCCACCCCCCTGAACACCGCCTCTGCCAGCAGCACGTTGCTTCGCGCGTCGTACGGAGTCCCGTCGGTCGGACAGCAGTGGTCGTCCGGGCAGAGGTAGGACCAGTACCTCCTGCCGTCACAGCGAACGGCGTCGAGAAGCCCGAGGCCGGCGAGGTCGATCTGCTCGATGGTGGCCTCGACGACGGCATCTGCGTCGGTGGGGTGCTCGGCGAACGCGACCAAGAGGACACCGTCGGGACGTTGCCTACGGAGATGCTCGGTGACCTCGCGTGCGACGGCGGTGGCGTGCTCGACCGGAGGCAGGTCGAGACGCAGGCGAAGTCCCAGCCGATGCCGGGGACCGTGGACAGCGATCGCCACGAGGGAGTGTTGGGGGTGGAAGCCCAGGAGCGCCGGGACGACGGCGATGAGCTCATCGGTGGCACGGGCCCGCAGGACCATCGGTTCGGTGGGACTCGCCGGGTCGGGTGCGAAGGAGGAAGACATGTCCATCAGCGTGGGTCGCCCGGCACGAACCGTGCCGACGACCGGGCGGCCTGTGGAAAGGTGCGGCGGGGCGAGCCCCGCACATCCTCCCCGGGCCGCTTCTGCTCCACAGCCGGTGGTCATCGACACAATGGGCACATGCGTCGCGAAGCATCGGTCATGCATTTGGACCTCGACGCCTTCTTCGCCTCGGTCGAGCAGCGTGACAAGCCCTCACTCCGCGGCAAACCCGTCGTCGTAGGTGGCATCGGTCATCGGGGGGTGGTAGCGACCGCGTCGTACGAAGCGAGGGTGTTCGGCGTGCGCTCGGCGATGCGGACGGTGGAGGCGCGGGCACGGTGTCCGCACGCGGCGTTCCTGTCCGGGCGGTTCGAGGCCTACCGGGAGAGCAGCAAGCTGGTGATGGGCCGGCTTCGCGAGGTCTCGCCGCTGGTCGAACCGCTCTCGTTTGACGAGGCGTTCGTCGACCTTGCCGCCGGGGACCAGCAGCGAGACCTGAGTGTGGCAGGGGTGACGGCACTGGCACAGCAGGTCCGCGCCGACATCGCCGAGATGACCGGTGGGCTGACCGCGTCGGTCGGCATCGCCTCCTCGAAGCTGATGGCGAAGATCGCCAGCGAGCTGGACAAGCCCGACGGGCTCTTCGTGGTGGCACCGGGCAGCGAGCTCGAAGTCCTCTCCCCCATGCAGGTCACCGCCATCCCCGGGGTCGGTCCGGCAACGGCCGAACGCCTGCGCCGCATCGGTGTGCTGACGGTCGAGGCCATGCAGCAGGTCGAGCTCGACGACCTGGTACGCGTCGTCGGCTCGGCACATGGTCAGTCCTTGCACCAGCTGTGCCGGGCCATCGACCGTCGCGAGGTCGTCGCAGAGCGGGAGACGAAGTCGGTGAGCGTCGAGGACACCTTCGAGACCGACATCACCGACCCTGCGGTCCTTGCCGCCATCGTCGGCACGATGAGCTCACGCGTCGCCGCGCGCCTTACCGGGGCCGGGTTGTCCGGCCGGACGGTGACGCTCAAGATCCGCCACCACGACTTCGAGACGCACACCCGTTCCTCGACGCTGGCAGGCCCGACCGACGACCGCCGGGTGCTGGCGCGTACGGCTCGTGGGCTGCTGGCCGAGATCGACACCTCGGCTGGGATCCGGCTGATCGGTGTGGGCGTCTCCGGCCTGGCCGACTGGGTCCAGGACGACCTCTTCACCGACCTCGAGGACCTCGACGCAGGCGTCGGCACTCAGGATAGCGAGCCGACGCCGGAACTTGCGGCCGAGGCGAGACCGCGCGTGCCCGACCCGACCGAGGCACCTTCTGGACGGTCACCTGCGCGTACCTGGTCGCCGGGCATGGATGTCGAGCACGCCGAGCACGGGCCCGGCTGGGTGTGGGGGTCGGGTCTGGGACGTGTGACGGTACGGTTCGAAACCCGCCGTACCCCACCCGGCCCGGTGCGCACCTTCAGCAGCGACGACGCGGCCCTGCGGCCGCGCTCGGTCCTGCGTGACCCGCCCGATACCGTCGAGCCCATGAGCCCATCGGACCAAGCACCGCCGAATCCTCCCGTTGCCGCGATCCGACCCGTGGTGCGCAGCCACCACGGCGATGACTTCGTCGACGACTACGAGTGGCTGCGGGACAAGGAGGACCCGGAGACCATCGCGTACCTGACGGCCGAGAACGCCTACGCCGATGCCCAGACCTCCCACCTCGCACCACTGCGCGAGACCATCTTCGGTGAGATCAAGGCACGGACGATGGAGACCGACCTGTCGGTCCCGTCGCGTCGCGGCGACTGGTGGTACTACTCGCGCACCGTCGAGGGCAAGGAGTACGCCCTGCACTGTCGCTGCCCCATCGACGACGCCGACGACTGGACTCCGCCCGAGCTCGACCCGGGCGCGCAGGTGCCGGGTGAGCAGGTACTCCTCGACGGCAACGTCGAGGCGGCCGGTGCGAAGTTCTTCTCGCTCGGCGCGTTCAGCATCACCGTCGACGGCAACCTGC
The DNA here is from genome assembly GCA_013695785.1 of Nocardioidaceae bacterium. Taxonomy (GTDB): domain Bacteria; phylum Actinomycetota; class Actinomycetes; order Propionibacteriales; family Nocardioidaceae; genus JACCZT01. The sequence goes on from JACCZT010000150.1 coordinate 2,857, forward strand.
TCGCCTTCGCCGTCGACAAGAGTGGCGACGAGCGATTCACGTTGCGGGTCAAGGACCTCGACACCGGCGACCTGCTCCCCGACGTTATCGACAACGTCTACTACGGCGCGACCTGGTCGCTGGAGGGCACGCACCTCTTCTACACGACCGTCGACGAGGCATGGCGTCCGGACCGGGTGTGGCGTCACGCCCTCGGGACGAGCGCCGCAGATGATGTCGTGGTCCACCACGAGACCGACGAGCGCTTCTTCACCGGCATCGGGACCACGCGCAGCGACCGGTATCTCATGATCGCCTCGGGTTCGAAGATCACCACCGAGGTACGCGTGCTGCCCGCCGAGGACCCGCAGGGTGAGTTCCGCGTCGTCGCCGAGCGACGTACCGGCATCGAGTACTCCGTCGACCACGCGGTGATCGGTGGCGTCGATGCGTTCCTGGTGCTGCACAACGACGGGGCCGAGAACTTCGCCCTCGCCACTGCGCCGGTCGACGACCCTGGCCCACACAACTGGCAGACGATCATCGAGCACCGGCACGACACCCGGCTCGACGACGTCGACGCGTTCGCCGGTCAGATCGTCGTGAGCCTGCGTCGCGACGCCCTCGCCCGGCTGCGGGTCATCCCGGTCACCGACACCGGGCTCGGAGACCCCCACGAGATAGCGTTCTCCGAGGAGCTGTTCACCAGCGCTCTGGGCGGCAACCCCGAGTGGGACCAACCGGTGCTTCGCCTGGGCTACGGCTCGTTCGTGACGCCATCGACGGTCTACGACTATGTCGTGGCGACCGGGGAGCTGCTGCAGCGCAAGCAGCAGATTGTGCTCGGAGACTTCGACCCAGCAGCGTACGAGCAGCACCGCGCATGGGCCACAGCCGACGACGGCACGCGCGTACCGATCTCCATCGTGTGCGCCAAGGACACGCCGCGCGACGGCTCGGCACCGGCGCTGCTGTACGGCTACGGGTCGTACGAGCACAGCATCGACCCCGGCTTCTCGGTGTCGCGCCTGTCGCTGCTCGACCGGGGCATGGTGTTCGCCGTCGCGCACGTCCGCGGCGGCGGGGAGATGGGTCGTGCGTGGTACGAGAACGGCAAGACCCTCACCAAGCGCAACACGTTCACCGATTTCAGCGCCTGCGCACGTCACCTGGCCCAGGAAGGGTGGACGTCTGCCAACCGCCTCGTCGCCGAGGGCGGCAGTGCCGGCGGGTTGCTGATGGGGGTGGTCGCCAACACCGCGCCGGAGGCGTTCGCCGGCATCGTGGCCAACGTCCCGTTCGTCGACGCGCTCACCTCGATCCTCGATCCGTCGTTGCCGTTGACGGTGATCGAGTGGGACGAGTGGGGCGACCCGTTGCACGACCACGAGGTCTACGCCTACATGAAGTCCTACACACCGTACGAGAACGTCTCGACCCAGCAGTATCCGCCGGTCCTGGCGATCACCAGCCTCAACGACACCCGTGTGCTGTACGTCGAGCCGGCGAAGTGGGTCGCGCGACTGCGCGCCACCGCAGCCGGTGACGCACAGGTGCTGCTCAAGACCGAGATGGAAGCCGGCCACGGAGGCGTCAGCGGCCGGTACGCCGGGTGGAAGGAACGCGCCTACGAGCTCGCCTGGATCCTCGCCACCTCCGGCGCGCTCGGAGACGCCTCAGCGCCTCCCGCAGGCGCAGCCGTACCCCGCTGACGCCCGCACCTTGATAAGAAACCGCTGAGAGCGGCAACTTCTCGAACTCCTCGACCGTCACAGCAGTAACGAGGTACCGCAGCAACGAATGCACAGTGACGGCACGGAATCGCCGCGGCCCGCGCAGCGTTGTAGAAGACAACGGTGCTGGGGCGCCGGGTGATCGGAATCAGAGGAGTTGATGGATGTGGCTACCGCAACGCGACAGCGCAGTGCCACCGGAACACGAGAACGCGCCGAGGGGCGCGACAGCGTCGGGATGTACCTCGACGAGATCTCGCGTACCCCCCTGCTCGATGCTGAGCGCGAGGTTGCACTCAGCAAGAGCATCGAGGCCGGCCTGTTCGCGGCACAGCTGCTCGCCGAGGGCCGCGTCGGGCGTCGCAAGGGCGGCGCCCCCAAGAGTGCGTCCGAGGAAGAGCTGCAGTGGATGGTCGACGAAGGCGACCGCGCCATCCAAGAGTTCATCACCGCAAACCTTCGACTCGTCGTCTCCATCGCCCGCAAGTACGGACGCGCACAGATGCCCCTGCTGGACCTGGTCCAGGAGGGCAACACCGGCCTGATCCGCGCGGTCGAGAAGTTCGACTACCTCAAAGGCTTCAAGTTCTCCACCTACGCCACTTGGTGGGTACGCCAGGCAATCACCCGCGGCATCGCCCAGCAGGCGCGTGTCGTACGCCTGCCCGTGCACGTCGTCGAAGAGCTCAACCAAGTCGGCGCGGCACGACGCAACCTGGAGCGTCAGCTCGGGTACGACCCCGACCCGTCCGAGATCGCCGAGGAGCTCGGCATGAGCGTCGAACGCGTCGTCGACCTGCTCGCCTGGGGCCGCGACCACGTGAGCCTGGACACCCCGGTCGATGAGGACGGAGACACCTCGCTGGGCGATCTCGTCGCCAGGGAGACCCTGCCCGGACCAGACCTGACCGTGCTCGACACCGAGTCACGCGACCGCCTGTCCGGTCTCGTGGACCATCTCGGCGAGCGGGAGGCCGACATCATCCGGGCGCGCTACGGCCTCCTGGACGGTCGCCAGCACAAGCTCGCCGACATCGGCAAGCGGCACGGCATCTCGGCCGAGCGCGTACGCCAGCTCGAGCGCGAGGCACTGGCGCGACTGCGCCAGATCGCCGATCCGGACCTGGCCGCCTGACCGCCTGACCGCTGCTCAACCAGCGCGGGCTCGTAGCTCGGCCCACAGCTCGTCGACACGCTCGGCGAGCTCGGTACGCGGACCGGCGTTGTCGACCACCAGGTCGGCCGCGCCGGTTCGTTGTTCCCGCGTTGCCTGAGCGGCGATGCGCGTCTCGGCCTCGTCGCTGCTCATCCCCCGCTGGGAGACGAGTCGGTCGATCTGGGTCCGCACCGGCACGTCGACGACGACGACCACGTCGAAGGTCACGTGCTGCCCGGTCTCCACCAGCAGCGGGATGTCGTGCACGACGATCGCGCCGGGTGCTGCTCGGGCCTCGAGCGCGCCGGCTCGGGCCCGGACGCGAGGATGGATGATCTCCTCGAGAGTCCGGCGGGCCGTGTCGTCTCCGAAGACCATGGCGCCGAGCGCCTGCCGGTCCAGCGCACCGTCCGTCGCCACCACCTCGGAGCCGAAGGTCTCGACGATCGCCGCGAGTCCCGGCGTACCGGGCGCAACGACCTCGCGGGCGAGCTGGTCGGCGTCGATGACGACCGCGCCACGCTCGGCCAGCAATACTGACACCGTGCTCTTGCCCGAGCCGATGCCCCCGGTCAGGCCGACGCGCAGCATCCACGAAGCCTAGCGTGCGCCGCCACCTGACCCCATCTGTACCAGGTCCTCCTGGTACGGCGTCACTTCTCCAGGGTTGCGAAGACCTGTTCCGCGCCGACGGCCGTGGCTTCTCACGTCTCATCTGGCACGACTACGACCCTCCGAACGCCGCCGAAGCCGCGAAACGCGTCCACGTCGGCATCGAGCTCACCTGCAAGCTGATCCGGCGCAACCGCACCATCATCACCCTCTGACCTGCCGCGGCCCGACGCGCGCACCGCCAGCGACCGCACCTGGTCGCGCGGACCGGCACCCGCTGGGGCGCGCGCCGTCACTTCACCAGTCTCATCGTCACTGCACCTGGGTTGCAACCTCGGTGCAGTGACGCCCTACCAGGAGAACCTGGTACAGATGTGGCGCGCGGGGTCAGCGGGATACGCGCTCAGGCGGTGACGGCCTCGGACTCGTCGCTGCAACCGAACGTGCGTCGGTAGGCCTGTGGGGTCGTGCCGCGCACGCGCCCGAACTGATGGCGAAGGGTTGCGGCGTTGCCGAAGCCGGTGC
>JACCZT010000180.1 GCA_013695785.1 Nocardioidaceae bacterium
TCCGCATCACCTGGGTCTCGAACACTGACCTGGGCGTCGATGCAATCCTTCGCTGCCAGGCCCCGGAACGGCCGTCGATCCGACCTGCTCGATCCGAAGGGCCAACGGCCCGAGCGCCGCGAAGAGCTGCGCCTGCAGGTGAGCGAACTCATCAACCCACTCGCTCCGGTATGGGAAGGACGTGGACGTCGCCAGCGATCTGCTCATCGGGAAAGGGCACCTGGCACCTCTTGCGCCGGTGTCTCCTGCTCGGAGGCGCCGGCGTCCCGGGAGTCGCCGGCGCTCATGAGCGCGGCGCGGTCAGCGGCGATCACGTCGCGGGACATCCGCCACCACATGAACCCCGCGAACGCACCGAACACCCACCACTGGATCGCGTACGCGAGATTGCGCAGACCAGAGGTCCACGAAGCCTCCACCGGCGGCGGGGCGACCGGCTCCAGGCCAACGCCCGCGGCGTCGGCCGGCTCCTGCGCCGTGACGATGCCGTAGCCGGAGTACAGGTCGTACGGAAGCTCGTTGATCAGGAACGGGATCCTGATCGTCGCCGTCGTCCGGTCGGCCCCGATCCCACCGGCCGCGGACTCGCCAGGTTGCAGCATCGCCCGCAAGGAGACCCGGCCGGCCGTCGCCGCAGGGAGCTCGCCGTTGTCGGCCGACCAGCCGCGCACCACCAGCAGCGCCCGCTCGCGATTCCCGTCGGTCCCGCGCTGGTCATCGACCACGAACGGCGCGACCAACCAGTAGCCGGCACGCCCGTCCAGCTCACGACCCGAGACCCAGAGCTGCTGCGCCGTCGGTGCGTACCGTCCCATCGCGGTCACCGGACGGCGGTTGGCCGTCGCGGTGAACGGCTCACCCGGGCTGAGCACCTGCGACAAGGCCACCGTTGGCATATCGGCCCGGTCAGCTCGCTCGTCGGCCTGCCGCGTGTCGTAGACGCCCAGCTGCCACACGCCCATCGTGGCCGTGAGCAGCACCGCGGCTGCAGCGAACACGGCCAACCCGATGAGCTTGGGCTGCAGCGCTAGCCGGAGCGTGCCCGGAGTACGCCGCGGCGAAGACACCTCAGCGGTTCGGCGCCGTGAACGGTACGACGTCGGGGTAGAGCGGGAACCGGTCGGCGAGTGCTGCCACCCGGTCACGCAGCGCGGCGGTGTCAGCCAGGTCCGGCTGCAACGCGGCGGCGATGATGTCGGCCACCTCGGCGAACTCCTGGGCACCGAAGCCGCGGGTGGCCAGAGCCGGCGTACCGATCCGCAGACCCGACGTCACCATCGGCGGCCGGGGGTCGTCGGGCACGGCATTGCGGTTGACCGTGATCCCGCACTCGTGCAACCGGTCCTCGGCCTGCTGCCCGTCCAGCTCGGACTCCCGCAGGTCCACCAGCACCAGGTGCACGTCGGTGCCACCGGTCAACACGCTCACGCCAACCTTGTGCATGTCGTCGGCCGTCAACCGCTCGGCGAGGATGCGGGCACCCGCGACCGTACGCTCCTGCCGCTCCTTGAACTCCGGCATCGCCGCCATCTTGAACGCCACGGCCTTGGCGGCGATCACGTGCTCGAGCGGTCCGCCCTGCTGGCCGGGGAAAACCGCCGAACGGATCTTCTTGGCGACCTCCTCGTCGTTGGTCAGGATCGCGCCCCCGCGCGGTCCGCCAAGCGTCTTGTGCGTCGTCGTGGTGACCACGTCGGCGTACGGCATCGGGCTGGGGTGCAGCCCGGCGACCACCAGGCCGGCGAAGTGGGCCATGTCGACCATCAGCTTGGCGCCGACCTCGTCGGCGATCGCCCGGAACTCGGCGAAGTCGAGCTGACGCGGGTACGCCGACCAGCCTGCGATGATCAGGGCCGGATGGTGCTCGTGCGCCAGACGGCGTACCTCGTCCATGTCGATGCGGTGGTCCTGCGAGCGCACGTGGTACGGCACGACGTGGTAGAGCCGACCGGAGAAGTTGATCTTCATGCCGTGCGTCAGGTGCCCACCATGGGCCAGGCTCAGCCCGAGGATCGTGTCGCCCGCGGAGATCGTCGCGTGCATCGCTGCGGCGTTGGCCGTGGCACCCGAATGCGGCTGCACGTTGACGTACGAGGCGCCAAAGAGCGCCTTGAGGCGGTCGATTGCGAGGTTCTCGGTGACGTCGACGAACTCACAGCCGCCGTAGTAGCGCTTGCCAGGGTAGCCCTCGGCGTACTTGTTGGTCATGACGCTGCCCTGCGCCTGAAGCACGGCGGTCGGCGCGAAGTTCTCCGACGCGATCATCTCCAGCGTGGTGCGCTGACGGTCGAGCTCGGCGTCGATCGCGGCGGCTACCTCGGGATCGAACTCGGCGAGGGACTGGCTGTGGGTCATGGCGCCAAGCCTACCGTCGAAGGCCCGCTCGCCATCTGGTGGAACCGGGACACCGGTGGCCGCGTCAGATCACCAACTGACCCCGGAGGTTCTCATGCGCAGGCTTTCCCATCACTGGTTGCTCACCGGCGGGTTCCTCGCCGCGCTCGTCGCGACAGCGGTGCTCGCCCCGCGCCCGTCACCGTCGGCAGCCACCGGCGAGCTGCAGCCGTTCGCCAGTTGTGTGGAGCTTCGTGACTGGTACGTACGCGCCGCCCTGCCCAAGGTCGGCCCCTGGGGCCTGGACGGCGGTTGGGGGTACATCGATGACGTCGGTGGCACCGCCGTGACCGTCGAGCGAAGCGATGCGGCGGCGAGCTCAGAGACCGCCGGGGCCGCCGAGGTGAGCGACACCGGGGCCGCAGTCGACAACGGGGAGACCGGCACCAACGTGCAGGAGGCCGGCGTCGACGAGCCCGACATCGCCAAGACCAACGGCGAGGTCGTCTACATCGTCGACGGCGACGACCTTCTCATCGAGCGGCCCACCGCCGACGGTGCCGAACAGGTGGCCGGACTCAACATGGGCCTGCAGCGGGGGGCGGAGATCCTGCTCGTCGACGATGCTGTCGTGGTCCTGGAGACGGTACGTTCCGGTGAGCTGTTGCAGCCCGACATCGACCCGGGCATGCGGTCAGACACCGTCCCGTCGACAGACAGGCCGTACGGCCCGACTGAAGGCGGACAGGCGCAGGTCGAGGCCACGACCGTCGACGTCAGCGACCCCACCTCGCCGGAGATCGTGAGCACCCAGTCGATCGAGGGCACCCTGGTCTCTGCACGCGCCCACGAAGGGACGGTGCGGATAGTCTCGACCGCCACGCCCACCTTCGACTTCGTGCACCCCGGCGAGCCCGGCCGCGGCTTGACCGAGGCCGAGGCCGAGCGCGTCAACCGCGACCTGGTACGTAGGACGTCGGTGGCCGACTGGTTGCCGGCCACCGGTGTGGACGGCGATGCCACCGAGCTCGACTGCGGCGACGTCGTGCACCCGCGGTCGGCGTCGGGGTTCGCGACGCTGGTCGTGACGACGTTCGGTCCGCAGGCGCCGACCGAGATCGGCCACCTCGCCGTGGTCAGCGACGGCTCGCTGGTGTACTCCTCCGCCGATCGGCTGTACGTCAGCACCGTCGAGTACCACGACTCGGTGTGGAGCTTTCGCAGCGGCGAGACCCGCGCGGAGACCACCATCCACGCCTTCGACGCCTCCGGTACGACGACCGCGTACGTCGCGTCGGGGGGCGTGGCGGGGCAGGTCCCTGATCGCTGGGCGTTCAGCGAGGACGGTGGCGTGCTGCGCGTGGCCACGGTCGGGGTCGGTGACAACGACCGCGGCATGACCGAGTCCTCGGTGCACGTGCTGCGCGAGAGGGGCAGCGACCTCGACGAGGTCGGGGTCGCCGGCGGCATGGGTGTCGGCGAGGACCTCAAGGCAGTCCGGTGGTTCGGCGACCTCGCCGTGCTGGTGACCTTCCGCCAGACCGACCCGCTGTACACCGTCGACCTCTCCGACGCCGGCGATCCCCGCGTGATCGGGGAGCTCAAGATCCCCGGCTTCTCGCGCTACCTGCACCCCATCGGTGACGACCGGCTCCTCGGCATCGGCCAGGACGCCGACAGCCGCACCGGAATGGAGAAGGGCGCGCAAGCCTCGATCTTCGACCTCGGCGACCTGGCCGATCCTCAGCGGCTGTCCACCGCCGCGCTGAGCCCGAACGGCGGGGGCCGCAGCGCGACCGAGGACGACTCCCGCGCCTTCACCTACGACAGCAGCAGCGGCACGGCGTACGTCCCCGTCAGCCCCAGCTACTCCGACACCGGGACCCGCATCACGGTGCTGCAGACCGGCGTCGACGGTGGGCTGATGGTCAAGGACCGCCGCGCCGTACCCGGCAGCGCTTCCGCGGTGCGGGTGCTGCCGCTGGCCGACGGCACGGTCGCCCTGGTCGCCGACGGCCACGTCGACGGCACCATGGCCTGACATGGTGTCGCGGCGTGGCCGCTCAGTGGCCGCGCGCGACCCACTCCGGCAGGTGCGGCGCCTCGGCACCGATCGTCGTGCTGTCGCCGTGCCCGGTCAGCACAGCAGTGTCCGGTGGGAGCGCCAGCAGCCGGTCGCGGATCGAATCGATGATCGTGCCGAAGTCGGAGTACGACCGTCCGGTTGCACCCGGGCCGCCGGCGAACAACGTGTCACCGCTGAGGACGACGCCGAGCGAAGCCGCGTACAGACAGGTGCCGCCCGGTGAGTGGCCGGGGGTCGCCAGTGCCTGCAGCGTGACGTCACCGACGGACAGCTCCGTCCCGTCGACGAGCTCACGGTCCGGGGCGGAGCCGAACTGCCCGTCCCAGAGCATCCGGTCCGCAGGGGAGAGCCAGACCGGCGCCCCGACCGCGTCGGACAGGTCCCGGGCTGCGTTGATGTGGTCATTGTGGCCGTGGGTGAGCGCGATGGCGACCACCGAACGCCCCCCGATCGCCTCGACGATGGGGGCGGCGTCATGAGCGGCGTCGACCACGATCACCTGTTCGTCGTCGCCGACCAGCCAGACGTTGTTGTCGACCTCCCACTCGCCGTCGTCGAGGCAGAACACGCCCGACGTGGTCACCTTCTCGACGCGGACGCCGCCGGGGGATCGTGCGCCAACCTCGGTGGCGCTCACAGCTCGACCACCGATCGCAGCACGCCGCCGGCGTGCATCTTGTCGAACGCGCCCTCGACGTCGTCGATCCCGATCCGCTCGGTGACGAAAGCGTCCAGGTCGAGCCGGCCCTGCTGGTACAGGTCCACCAGCATCGGGATGTCCCGCGAGGGGAGGCAGTCGCCGTACCAGCTGGACTTGAGCGACCCGCCACGGCTGAAGAAGTCCAGGAACGGCATCTCCAGGCGCATGTCGGGTGTCGGCACACCGACCAGGACCACCGTTCCGGCGAGGTCGCGGGCGTAGAACGCCTGCTTCCAGGTCTCGGGACGGCCGACTGCGTCGATCACGACATCGGCGCCGAAACCACCGGTCAGTACCTGGATCGCCTCGACCGGGTCGGAATCGCGCGCGTCCACCGTGGCGGTGGCGCCGAGACCGGTCGCCCACTGCAGCTTCTGCGGGTCGACGTCGACGGCGATGATCGTGCCCGCGCCGGCCAACCGCGCGCCGGCGATGGCGGCGCTACCGACGCCGCCGCACCCGATCACCGCGACGGAGTCGCCGCGGCCGACGTTGCCGGTGTTGATCGCGGCGCCGAGTCCGGCCATGACACCGCAGCCCAGCAGGCCGACTGCGGCCGCGGCCGCAGTCGGGTCGACCTTGGTGCACTGGCCTGCCGCGACCAAGGTCTTGTCAGCGAACGCGCCGATTCCGAGCGCTGGGGACAGCTCCGTACCGTCCTCCAGGGTCATCTTCTGTGCGGCGTTGTGGGTGTTGAAGCAGGACCAGGGACGCCCGCGCAGACACGCCCGGCACTGCCCGCACACCGCCCGCCAGTTGAGCACCACGTAGTCGCCGGGCTGCACCGCCGTCACGGCGTCACCGACGGACTCCACGGTGCCGGCTGCCTCGTGGCCGAGCAGGAACGGGAACTCGTCGTTGATGCCGCCCTCGCGGTAGTGCAGATCGGTGTGACAGACACCGCAGGCGGCGACGTCCACGACCACCTCGCCCGGTCCTGGGTCCGGAATCACGACGGTCTCGACGCCGACCGGTGCGCCCTTTGCGCGAGCGACGACTCCACGGACGGTCTGGGGCATGGCGTACTCCTGGTAGGCTGGCGGTGACTGGTAGCGCAATCAGCGCTTCCTCGGTCGTCTGCTTGAGTGCCCTCGGTCCTACTTTCCTGGCCCGAAGCCGGCACCACATCCTGTCACGAGACTCGCGATTGGACCTGCAACTGCGGCCACCCGAGATCACCCCAAGGATTTCCTCTTGTCTGTGCAACACCCCATGCCTTCCGCCATGCCGTCGGCCACGTCCCCGGGCTTTGCTGCCCTCGGCGTACCGACCGCTCTCGTTTCTGCCCTGGCGATCCAGGGCATCGACTCCCCTTTCCCGATCCAGGCTGCGACACTGCCCGACTCCCTCGCCGGACGGCACGTGCTCGGCCGCGGGCGTACCGGCAGCGGCAAGACCGTCGCCTTCGCGCTCCCGACGCTGGCCACGCTGGCCGCCTCTGGCAAACCACGCCGTGCCGGGACGCCGCGTGCCCTGATCCTCGTACCGACACGCGAGCTCGCCGCCCAGGTGGCCGACGTCTTCAAGCCGCTGGGCACCAGCCTCGGGCTGCGGACGATGACGATGTTCGGCGGTGTCGGTCAGAATCCCCAGGTCTCTGCGCTCCGCAACGGCGTCGACGTGCTCATCGCCACCCCCGGCCGCCTGGAGGACCTGATCGCCCAGCGCCACTGCCGGCTGTCCGAGGTCGAGGTGACCGTCCTCGACGAGGCCGACCACATGGCCGACCTCGGCTTCCTGCCTGTGGTCAAGCGGATCCTGGACCAGACCCCCAAGAACGCGCAGCGGCTGCTGTTCTCAGCCACCCTCGACAACGGCGTCGACATCATCGTCAAGCGCTACCTGACCGACCCGGTCAACCACTCGGTCGACAGTGCGACCTCCCAGGTGCCCGACATGGAGCACCACGTGCTCATGGTGAACCGTGCGGACAAGCCAACGGTCGTACGCGAACTCGTCTCCGGTCGCGGCCGCACGCTTGCCTTCATGCGCACCAAGCACGCGGCGAAGAACCTCGCCCGCCAGCTCACGGCGGCGGGGATCCCCGCCGTCGACCTGCACGGCAACCTCAGCCAGCCGGCGCGCCAGCGCAACCTGGCGGCGTTCGGGTCCGGCGAGGTACGTGTCCTGGTCGCCACCGACATCGCCGCCCGCGGCATCCACGTCGACGACATCTCGCTCGTCGTGCACGTCGACCCGCCGACCGAGCACAAGGCGTACCTGCACCGCTCGGGGCGTACCGCCCGCGCCGGCGCCCAGGGTCTCGTCGTCACCGTCGCCACCAACGAGCAGCGCGGCGACGTACGCCAGCTGATGCGCCAGGCGAAGATCACCCCGAGGACCACGTCCGTCACCCCGGGAGCGGCGGACATCACCGACCTGACCGGGCCGGCAGCCGACAAGGTGACGCCGTCGCCGGTCGTCGAGCACCGTGCCCCTCAGGCGCCCCGCAAGCGCCGCGGCGGGTCGGGCTCGCGTACGTCCGCCACTCGTACGGCAACACCCCGCTCCGGCGGTCGCCGTGGTGGAAGCAGGAGCGGTGGCGGTACGAGCGGTGGCGCCGCTCGCAGCGGCGGCGGAAGTGCCGCGGCGTTCTCAGCAGGTCAGCGACGCCGCTGACCGCGGGCACGCACCGAACCTACTGGGGCTCCGCTTCTCGGGCGGCACGTGCTCGCCGCCTGGGATCAGCGATCACCAGCAGCGCGAATGCCGCGACTGCCAGCACGGTGCGGACGGCATGCGCGGTGAGCCACCGATCGCGGAACTGCTGCCAGTTCGCGGGCGGATCAGCGGGCTGCCACGTCGCGATCTCGGCGTTGATCGGGAAGTGCACGACCACGGTGACGATGAAGCCGACGAGCAGGCACCCGACCGCGGCGAGCAAGTGCCGGCGGCCGCGCGAGTTCCGCCACGACGTGGCCAGGGCAGCGAGTGCTGCGATCAGCGCGAGTCCGCCGATCGGCGGCAGAGCGTAGGTGTAGGCGTCCGTGATGGCCTGGTGGTACGCGATCCAGAGCTCCGCGGAGCCGCCGATCGACACTTCGCTCAGCCAGGTCGCCAAGATTGCGCCGGCGAGAACCCCGGTCAAGATGATGCCCGTGGGATGGACAGCGGCGAGCAGTACGGGAAGCGGACGGTCGTCGGCTTGCTTGGCTTGGACGTAGGTGTTGACCACGGCGTTCTCCTCAGTCGTTCGCGGGAATGGGTGGGCCGACGACCTGGAGGCCGTACCGCGGGCCGATCTCGTTCCAGCGGGGGATCTCCTCCTCGATCGACCTGCCGTCTGCGCCCGGCAGCCGGCGTTCGGCCGCAGGCATTCCGACCTCGTCGTAGAGGTCCATCAGGCCGGCCGGGGCGTCGAGGCTCAGGAAACGCGCCGGCTTCTTGCCGGTGATGCGAAAGGCGTGCGGTACGCCCGCTGGAAGGTAGATGAACGAGCCGGCGGCCAGGGCGTGAAACTCCTCCCCGGTCTGGCAGACCATCGTCCCCTCGAGCTCATAGAAGGCCTCCGCCTCGTGGGTGTGTACGTGCAGTGGTGGAGCGATGCCCGGGGGCTGGGTTGCAAGAGTCAGATCGAATGCTCCCCCGGTCTCCTTTCCCGATGCCAGCCGTTCGAACAGCGATCCCATCGCCCAGGTGGCCGGCGCTTCGTCGGGACCCCGGACGAAGACACCTGGCGTCTGCTGAACCTTCATGTCTCCCTCATTTTCATCCGATGATACTTCGGATCAATACTGGTACCATAGGACGCGTGCCCGACCCCGTCAAGAGCCGCAGCTACCGGTCTCCACTGCGCGATGAACGGGCCCGTCGAACCCGGCGGGTCATCCTGGCGGCGGCTCGACGATTGTTCGTCCAGCACGGCTACGCCGCAACGACTGTCGCAGAGATCGCCGCGGAGGCCGGGGTCGCGGTGGACACCGTATATGCCGCGGTGGGAGCAAAGTCCGTGCTCTTCCGCCTCCTGTTGGAGACCGCGATCTCGGGCACGGACGAGGCCGTCCCCGCCGAGGAACGCGACTACGTCCAGCGCATGCGGGCACAGCCCCGGGCACGACAGAAGCTCGAGACGTACGCCGCCGCGGTGCGCGCCATCGCCGAGCGGCAGGGACCACTGCACCTCGTGCTACGCGACGCGGCCGCGCAGGCTCCAGAGCTCGCCCGCGCCCGAGAAGACATCGCCGCGCGGCGGGCGAAGAACATGCGCCTGCTCGCGCAGGATCTCATCGCCACTGGCGATCTGCGACCGGGGCTTGACGTCGAGGAGATCGCCGACGTCGTCTGGAGCATGAACTCGGCGGAGTTCTACTACCTCCTGGTGCACGAACGCGGCTGGCTCCCGGCGAAGTACGAGCAGTGGCTCGCCGACACGTGGTGTCGTCTCTTCCTGGCCGGAATCTGAAGCGCTAGCAACCGGTGGAGACGAAGGGACTCGAACCCTCAACCCCCTGCTTGCAAAGCAGGTGCGCTACCAATTGCGCCACGTCCCCGGGTCGGACCGGGTCACACGGTGTCGGTGGCCTCGGCCCACAGGTCGCGCTCGGCCTGGTCGGACTTGGACTTGTTACGTGCCCATGCTGTGACCACGGCCGCTGCGGCGACGGCGAGAAGCTTCTTCATGGGCGATCCTTCGGTAGGTGTGGACAGTGGGCCTATCAGGACTTGAACCTGAGACCTCTTCCTTATCAGGGAAGCGCTCTAACCAAGCTGAGCTATAGGCCCTCAACCGACAAGGTAGATTACCGCATCGGTCAGGCCGGAGCCGAACCGGATTCGCTCGGCCGGTGGCCACCGGTGCGGCTTCGATCAGCTGCCCTCGGCGAGGGTGACCTCGAGGCCGCCGAGCAGGCTGGCGGCAAGGTTGTACAGGAATGCTCCGATCGTTGCGATCGCGGTGATGAGGATGACGTCGATCGCTGAGATGACGATCGTCAGGCCGATGATCCGCCCGAAGCCGACGTAGTCGTTCACGTCGAACGCGTCGGCGTTCTCGCTCAGCACGGTCGCCACGCTGGAGTTGATCGCGTCCCACACCCCAGCCACGCCGAGCACCGCCCAGACGATGGTCACCGCGACGACCATCACGATCGCCAGCGCGATCGACAGGGCGAACGCGGTCTTCATCACCGACCACGGGTCGAGGCGGACCAGGCGCAGCCGCGCCTTGCGTTCGGTCTCCTGGGCAGGCTTGGGCTTGGACTTTGCCTGCTTCTCCGTGGCGGTGGCCGCGGCTGCCATCGGCGCGGCGGCCGTCGGCGCGACCAGCTGCTCGGGCCGTCCCGCGTCGGCCGGATCTGGCGTCGGCGCCTTCTTGGCCGTCGCCGGACGGGGGGCCTTGGCGGTCGCCGTCTTCTTGGC
>JACCZT010000105.1 GCA_013695785.1 Nocardioidaceae bacterium
GCCGCGCTCTTGTTCGCGTTTACGGGCGACCGGGCGAGGCTGGGCGTCGCCTTGGCCGTCGTGGAGAAGTTTGCGGGCAGTGAAGACAAGCAGGACATCGCGGCGCACGCCACTGCGCTGGCGGCCGCCGCCGCTCTCGATGGTTCTCACGAGCAGGCGCTCAGCCATGCGAAAGACTCCCTCGCCCAGGCCGGTGCGGTAAACCACCTTCACGGCGACGCCCTGCGTTGGGCTTGGCCCTTGGCCGCCGACGCAGCCCTTGCGCTCGGCGACAAGGCGGAAGTCGATCGACTACTCGAGTGGCTGAACGCACACCCCATTGGGCATATCCCGTCGGTGCTGCACGCTGAAGGAGCACGCATTCACGCCCGGCTGCTCGCAAGCAACAACCCTCCCGATGCCGGCCAGGCGTTCACCTCCGCGATCAAGGCCCTCCGCGACCTGGGATCGCCGTACCACCTCTCGAAGGGCTTGCTGGACTACGCCGAATACCTGATCGCCACCGGCGACGACCAGACCGCTGAGCAGCTAGCCGCCGAAGCCGGCACTATCGCCGAACGCCTGTGCATCAAACCGCTGATGCAACGAGCCGGGCACCTTGCCGGCTCCCGCGGTAGCCAACAGCAGGTCCCCATCCAAGAAGG
Source organism: Nocardioidaceae bacterium (assembly GCA_013695785.1). Classification (GTDB taxonomy): domain Bacteria; phylum Actinomycetota; class Actinomycetes; order Propionibacteriales; family Nocardioidaceae; genus JACCZT01. The sequence continues at coordinate 645 of JACCZT010000105.1, forward strand.
TGGCGCCGAACCGGCGCTAGCCCACGGGGTCCCAAGCAGTTAGCGCTGACAAATGTCACCGGAAGCTGCAGGAATCGAATATCGTGAACACCCCACCAACCACCATCAACCCGTGCCCGGCAGGTCGACGGAGTAGACGTCCAGCCCGCGGATCAGGTCGACCGTGTAGACGATGTTCGAGCTGCCGACCGCATTCCCCGACTTGTTGCGCTTCGGCGCCCAGTAGGCGTCCCAGACCTCAGAGGCACCCAGGGTCGCGTACCCGTACTGGGTGAGGTTCCTCGGGTCGCGGACGTCGATCAGTCGCAAACCGCCGGCGTACGTCGCCAGGGCGACGATTCCCGACGGGTGGTAGTCGAACCAGTGCGCCGAGCAGAAGGCGTTGACCGGAGGCGAGATGCCGCCCCCACCCTCGGTGACGGGGTTGATGCGGTCGAGCGGGTTCACCGCGGACGGAGTCCCGTCGAGGGTCGAGATGTTCCAGGTCTGGAACGACCCAGCCGTGGCGCAGTCGGGGTTCTCATAGTCCTCCTCGGTGATGAGCAGGACGTTGCCGTTCGAGATCGAGGGTGCGCTGAAAGGCTGGAACGCGTTCGCGTTCGGACGAGCTGAGTTGTGGTGGATGAAGTCGTTCCACGGCGACGACATCCCGGCAGTTCCCGTGGTCGTCACAAGCTCAGGTGCGCGGGGACGCGAGACGTCGAAGACCGCCGTACCGGCCCCCCCGGTGTGGAATCCGTAGCCCGCCGTGTCGAAGTTCCACTTGTGCCCGGCGGTGAGGGCACCACCGGGACCGGACGCAGGCGAGGCGAACCCCTGCACTCCTGCTGTTGCGGGGTCGGCGTCCACCTCCTTGGGCTGGTCGAGGTCGGTCAGGTTGACGATGGAGTACCTGCCTACCCCGCCGACCGCGCTGCCGGCGGTGTAGGCGGTCTTGCAGTTGCGAACGTCCACACAGGCCACGGTGTGCGTGGACGTGGTGGCCGGTGTCCGTGACCGGATGAACGGGTTGACCGGGTCGGTCACGTCGACGACGATGACCTCGTTCTTGCCGGTCGGGTTACTGTGCTCGATGTCGCTGTCCGATGCCTGCGTCAGGTCGACGCCGACCAAGACGAACCGAGTGGTCCTGCCCTTCGCGTTGGTGCGCTCGCCGTAGTTCATGGCCTCGTTCTCAAAGAGCGCCTGCGGCAGGGTGCCGGTGAGCACCGGGTGCATCGGGTCCTTGACGTCGTAGACGTCGATGGACTCAAGGGTGGACACGTAGAAGTAAGGGGCTGACGGCGAGAAGACTCCCGCGATCGCCCCCGGCTTCGGCACGCTGTCGACGAGCTCGACGTTGTCGCTGGTGACGATCGGGACGTCGATGCTCTCGGCGGCACTCGCCGGAAGGACAGGCAAGGTTGCGAGGGCGACAACCGAAACGGCGGCGGTGGCTGTACGTAAGGCGCGGTGACGCATGAAGCCTCCAGGTCCTGAGTAGTCCTGTGAGTTTATCCGGGACGGGGCTGCTGGTCCCCGGATCCGAGCAACTGCCGAGGCATCTGTGCGATGAAGACCGCGACGACGCCCAGCAGGTGGATCTGATCCCCCTCAGCCTGACAGCCCGATCAACCCAGTTCCGAAGTCGCGGACTCAAGGGAACGGATCCGGGCACACAGTGCCTTGAGGAGGACCCGCGCCACCGCAGAATTTTCAAGAACCGGCGCGAAGGCCAGCGCCGACAACCGAAATGTCGTCACACCTTCAGGCCCGGCAACGACTGTCGCCGAACGGGTCGCACCGTCGATCATCGAGATTTCGCCCAGGTAGTCTCCG
>JACCZT010000021.1 GCA_013695785.1 Nocardioidaceae bacterium
GGGGCCGCGTCGCCCCCGACGCGGTGCCGGTCAGTCGGGCTGCAGGACGGACAAGATGTTGCCGGCCGGGTCCTTGAACCACGCGATCAACGGCCCGCCGCGGCGGAAGATGCCCTTCGCGTCCGTCTCTGTCGGCATCCCGCTGTAACGCTCGAAGGTCACGCCTCGCTCGGTCAACGCGTCGACCGTTGTCTCGATGTCCTCGACGGCGAAGTTGAGGACCGTGAAGGTCGCCGGGACGTGCTCCTCGCCCTTGGGGTAGACGAGCACCGTGCCGCCGCTGGCGAGGCTGAGCCTCAACATGCCGTACTCCTCCGAAACCGACAGCCCGAGGGTGTCGCGGTAGAACTCGTGAGCTCGGGGAACGTCGTCGACCGAAAATCCGCTGAATGCTTGGCTGTCCTTCAACAACATGTGGTCTTTCCTCCGGGTCATCGTTGTCGCAAGTAGTCCGCTGCCGTGCCCCGCAGCCGGTCGTGCAGTCCGTCGTACGCCTGATTGGTGCCCAGCAACGACTTGGGCAGCTTGCCGACCATCGTGTAGTTGGTGTCCACCACGTTTCCAGCGGGCGCGAGGCCGACCTGGCTGACCAGCTGGTACGCGTCCAGCTCCTCCAGACCCAGGAGCGCGCTGGTCCATCCAACCAGGTCGTGCTGGCTCATCCGGTACGCGTCCTCCAGCGGCTTGGCCGAGCCGGTCGTCATCACGTAGTCGTCACTCTCCAGCCGAGGCGAAGGCGGAGCCTGGCCCTTGACCAGGTCGACCACGACGACCGTCCGCATCGCCGCCTCCACCGCCGTGCCGCACGCCTCGCCCTCACCTTGGCGGGCGTGCCCGTCGCCGATCGCGAGCATGCCGCCGCCGACGTTGACGCCGAAGTACGCGGTGACGCCGGCGCGGAGCTCAGGGGTGTCCATGTTGCCGCCGTGCGCGGCGGGGGTGATGCTCATGATCACCTCGTTGGCGGCCGGCGCGACGCCGACGGTGCCGTGCATCGGGTCCAGCGGCAGCTCCACGGAGAAGCCGGATCTGCGCGCCTGGAACCGACACACTCCGGCGGCGACATCGACGTCGTACATCCACACCCGTTCCTCCAGCGCCGGGTGCAGCATCGCGGTGGAATGGGTGGTGGTGAGCGCCCCGAAGTGCGGGAACGTCGTCGAGACGGCCCAGTCCCGCGCCGGCACGATCTCCACGAAGTGCACCGCGAGAGTGTCACCTGGCTCCGCGCCCTCGACCGCGATCGGTCCTGTCACCGGGTTGAGGAACGGAAAGGTGCAGACCTGGCTCGGAAGATCCTCCACACCGTGCACATTGCCGGCAAAGCAGTCCTCGGTGGAGAGCTCGACGATCGTGCCCGGCGACACGGTGAGCAGGGGAGCATGACCGCCGAACGCATACGCGTACTGCTCCGGCGTCGGGTGCAGCGAGACCACCTCGGGTGTGCTCACGCCTTCTCCGAGGAATCCGCGTGGTCCGCGTTGTCGATGGCGGCCAGGTCTGGGCGGCGGCCCGTGGCCAGCAAGAAGACGAGGATCGCGGCGCCGATGCCGAGCCAGACGAAGCCGAGCTTCTGCGCGGCCACCTCGGCGTTGACCACGACGATCGTCAGGATCACGAAACCGATGACGGGGGCGATCAGGTGACGCCACCAGTCCCGGCTGCCGTTGCGTACCACGAAGTGGACGACCACCGACACGTGTAGCACCAGGAAGCTCGTCAACGCTCCGAAGTTCACCAGGGTGCTGAGCAGGACGATGCCGTCGTCGCGCGAGGCCATGTAGAGGCCGAGGACGAGGGAGACGACCGCGACGAGGAGGGTGGCGTTGATCGGCACGCCGTGCTTGCGATGCACCTTCGCGAGGAAGGAAGGCAGCTGCCGGTCCCGGGCCATCGCGTACAGCAGGCGCGAGGTGGCCGCCTGGGCGACCAACGCGTTCGCGAACCCCCACGCGATCGCCGTCGCCAACGCCGTGAGATTGGACAACCAGCCCCCGGCCGCCACCGCGGCGGCGTCGTAGAACGCCGTACCGGCGACGTCGCCCTCGGCGATCAGCAGGTCCGGGTCGGGCACGAGGAGCGCGGCGAGCCAGGTCTGAACGATGAACAGCGTGCCGGCGAGCAGCAGGGCGGCGACCATGGCGCGGCCGAGTGCCCGGGCCTCGTCCTTGTTCTCCTCGGCCAACGTGGAGATCGCGTCGAAGCCGAGGAAGCTGAGCACGGCGATCGACACGGCGCCGAACACCAGCGGCAAGGAGATCGTGTCGCTGTTGTAGAGCGGCGTGAAGTCGAAGCCGCGGCCCTTGCCCTGTGCCAGCGCGACGATGCCGATGACGATGAAGATCGCCAGCACGATCAGCTCACCGATCAGCATCACCTTGTTGACCTTTGCGGTCATCTTGATGCCCATGTAGTTGACCGCCGTGTTGAGCACGACGAATGCGACCAGCCATATCCAGACCGCGACGCTCGGCACCAGGGAGTTCATCGCGAGGCTCGCGATCAGGTACAGCAGTCCCGGCACGAGCACGTAGTCGAGCAGGATCATCCAGCCGGACAGGAAGCCGACCGGCGAGCCGATGCCCCGCCCGGCGTATGAGTAGACCGAGCCGGACATCGGGAAGGCTTGCGACATCTGTGAGTACGAAAGCGCGGTGAACATCATCGCCACCATGCCGATCGCGTAGGCCAGGGCGACCATGCCGCCAGAGGCCTGGAAAACGCCGCCGAAGATGCCGAACGGCGCGATCGGCACCATGAACACCAGGCCGTACACGAGAAGGTCGCCAAAGCTCAAGGACCGGTGCAGCTCCTGCTTGTATCCGTACTGCTCGATATTGTCTGTCGCTGGCGTCTTGGTCATCGCGGTCCTCCTGGTCGATCCGGGCGATACTTGTCTACCCGTGCAAGCGGCATACGGCCACCTGAACCCGTCGGTTGGCCTATACCGATGCCTGTCGCGACCTTTATCGTGATCGAGTCACCACTACGGCGAGGGAGCCCCACAATGACCACACGCGACACCGCGTTCGCCCCTGGCACCCCGTGCTGGGTCGACCTGTTCAGTGCTGACGTGGACAAGGCGAAAGTGTTCTACACCAACATCTTCGGGTGGACCTTTGAGGATTCCGGTGAGGAGTTCGGCGGGTACGTCAGCTTCTTCTCCGACGGTCACGCCGTCGGCGGCGTGATGCAGAACGCGCCCGACTCCGGGATCCCCGACGTCTGGTCGACCTACATCTCGACAGAAGACGTCAACGCAACGGTCACCGCGGCGACTGAGGCGGGCGCTCAGGTCATCGTCCCGGCCATGGAGGTCAGCGACCTGGGCTCGATGGCGGTCCTGGCGGACCCGGCCGGCGCGGCGTTCGGGCTCTGGCAACCCGGCGCACACCTGGGGTTCGGCAAGTACAACGAGCCCAATTCGGTGACGTGGAACGAGACCCACAGCAAGGACTTCGCCGCCTCGACGAGCTTCTACTCCACGGTCTTTGGATGGGAGCTGGAGAAGACGTCGGACATTGATGACTTCCGCTACTACACCGGACAGGTCGACGGCGAACCGGTCGCTGGTGTGATGGATTCGAGTACCTTCCTTCCCGCCGAGGTGCCGTCGCACTGGGCGGTGTACTTCAGCGTGGCGGACGTCGACGCGGCGCTCGCCAAGGTCGTCGAGCTCGGCGGCTCGATCGTGCGCCCGGCCGAGGACACACCGTTCGGACGCATCGCCGATGTCACCGATCCGACCGGCGCGATGTTCAAGCTCCACCAGGACCTGCCCGCCGACGGCTCCTAGGTCGCCTTCGGGATGACGTGCTCGGCGGCATCGGTCCCATCGACCGCGATCATGGCCGTCCAGGTCGGCCAGGTAGCGGCCACGCCCACGACGTCGGCGGGGAAGCGAACGGTGATCTCACCATCTCCGAGGTCGGCGTTCTCCTCCACTGCTTGCCGTTTGCCAGTGGATGCGTCGAGGACGTACTGGGAGTCGAACCGGCCGCCGACCTGCTCGTAACCGAGCTCGACGCAGCCATCACCCTCAGGGCTGGTGACCTTCGCCACCCACCGGACCGACGAAGCACCTGACAGGTCGCCGTCCCACCTGATGTCGAAGGCGACGAACCCGCCGCCGTCCGTCTGCCCCGCGTGCGCGATCTGCGTCATGTGATGACCCTAGCGCCGGCAGACCCGCCGTCACCGAACCTCGAAACCTGACATGCCGGACGGGTCGGCGTCCTCCACCACGACGTCGGTCACCTGCGCGTGGGGCGGCCCGTGCCGCGCCCAGGAGAGCATGCGCTCGACGGCGAGAGGTTCGCCTTCGAACACTGCCTCGACCGCGCCGTCGCCGCAGTTGCGGACCCAGCCGCGCACACCGGCCGCCTCGGCCTCGCTTCGGCAGGAGTCGCGGAAGAACACCCCCTGCACCCGCCCACTGACCACCACGTGCTTCGCGATGGGCGACTCGTCCCGAGCTCGTTGGTTCACGTGTGCTCATCGAGCCGGGCGACGAGCCTGGGCGGCGCGACCGTACGGTACGCGTCCTCGACCAGCTCGGCGATCTCCTGCCAGTCCGGACCACCGCCGCCGGACAGCACCAGGCGTACCCCGAGCCAACCGCGGTGACCGACGTACGGGGGATAGAAGAAACGGTCGGGGTCTGCCGCGATCAACTCAGCCTGCACGCCCGGTGGTGCGGCGCACCAGAAGCCGATGTTGCCGTCGCCGTGGTGGTCATCGACCCACGTCAGGAAGGTCTTGCGCACGAAGAACGTCGGCGACCCGTGGCTGAGCTTCTCGGTCGCCTCCGGCATGGCCAGACACAGCGCGCGCACGCGCTGCAGGAGCGCGTCGTACGGGTCGGTCGTCCTCACGGGTCCACCCTTGGGTCGCGGACCACCCACGGCATCGCGAACTCGGTGCGGACACCGGGGGAGTAGAGGACCGAGTCCGGCGGACGGCCGGTGAGTCCACCGAATCCGGCTGCGGCGACCAGAGAGTCCTGCAGGTCGAGGAGCTCGGCCGTGTGCAGCGGCCACGGTGTGTGGTGGTTGGGGACGTAGAGCGTGCGACCGAGCCAGCGGGTGTGCAGCCCGAACCTCGCGGTGATGAAATGTTCGACCGGCGACGGGCGCTCGATCTTCGCACCAGGGCGCACGGCGAACCGCCCGCCGGCACCGCGCGGGCCGGGGAGACGACGCGACGTCTCGTACGACACTTCCTCAGGACGGTCGACTGCGCGGATGCGGGTCCACATGTACGGCGTACCGAACGTCGCGCGGGCGCCGAGCGCGACGAGCAGCCGAGTTGTCTCCAGCGACCGGAAGACCACGCCTCGGGTGCCGGCGGCGTCGATGGAGTACAGCCGCACGTTGACCTCGGCAAAGCTGCCGAGCCATGGCACCGCGGGCCCACGGCCGAGGCCGCCGTCCTGCAGCCAGAAGCCGACAAGGCCGACGTACGTCCATCCACCCAGCACGTCGGGCACCACGCCGCGCGGCAACAACGGCGCCACGACGGCGGGGTCGACGGCCCAGTGCAGGAACACCAGCGACCGCCACGCCTGCCCCATGATCGGGCGCCCGGACAGTGCAGGCGCCTCGGCCACGAAGTCGGTCACGCCCTCATTGTGGTTCCTCGGCGCGACGGGCCGCTAGGCACCCGGCGCGCACCCGGTGCCGGCGGCAGACTTGTACCGATGCAGACCTTCCTGCCGTACGCCGACTTCGAGGCATCGGCCCGCGCGCTCGACACCAAACGGCTCGGCAAACAGCGCGTCGAGACGATCCAGGTCGTCCGCGGGCTGGTCCGCCCGGACTATGGATGGCGCCACCATCCCGCCGTGGCGATGTGAAGGGGGTACGAAGAGGCGCTCGGCATCTACGGCCAAGTTTGCTGCGCCGTGTGGACGCGAGCCGGGTTCGCCGACACCTGCGCGAGCACCACCCACATCCCTCGCTCCTGCGCCCAACATGGAAGTGCGTCTGCAGCAGGTCACGTCCAGTGGCGCGGGTGCCGTCGTGGCCACCGACATCACTGCGGCGGACGGGTCGTTCAGCCTTGCCACCGGATCGGACGACGAGTACTACATCAGGGTGGTCGCCGGTAGGTACCAGGGTGGTTGGATCGGTTCCAAGTACGTCGAGCGACGTATCGATGACGCAATCACCCACGCGCCGGGCGCCACCCTCGGCAAGATTTGGGCACATCCGGCGTTTATGCGTGGGGTTGTCGTCAACGCCAGCACCGGGAACCCGGTGAAAGGAGTGGCGGCAACCGCTCGGGATACAGCAGACCCGTCCTCTTTGGAGGGTGATCCCGACACCACGAACCGCAACGGCGTCTTCGAGATCACCGGGATCACCGGCGAGGACAGCAATAACCTCAAGCTGAACGGGAGCTCGCAAGGCTACGAGACCGGGTTTCGTGGGTGTTCAGCGCAAGTCGTGCCCACCTGGGGCGATGCGTGTGGCGCGCCGCTCGGACGGATCGGAAAGGTGTTTCTCGACAAGTTGTGAGGCAGTTGTCGGGCGCGGGCAGGGGCGCACCGGCTCGCGGGCGGCGGCATCCCGCTCGCGCCGGGTCACCCCTTGAACGCCTTGGTGTCGCCGCTCTTCAGCAGCTTGCGGACCGTGCGATCGTTGTGGCGTTCCATCGCCGGCACCCGCCGGGCGTGCTCGGCGTGCAACCCGCCTAACGCGAACGCCGCCGCCCCGGCGCCGCGTTCGTGACCAATTCGACGGATCCAGTCCCGCACGTGCTGTGCATCCAGATAGTCACCGAGCGTCGTCTGCATCTGCTTGGTCTTCTTGCCCAGCCGCCGCGCGGAGCCGCCTACCGCTGGCTCCGCGGCCTCGAGCGCGTAGCGCAGGCGCTTGGCCGCCTTGCGCACCTCGTGCAAGCCATCAGAGCGGTCGGCGCTGCCCGGACCCGGCACGGCGTCGACGCTCTTGCGCAGGTGCCGTAACGACTTCCCGACGGCGGAAGGCATCACCTTGTCACCCCGCTGCTCGGCAAGCGGAGTCCACGGTGTCGCACCCAGGAACGCATTGAGGTCGGCGAGCAGCGCGACGTACCGCTGTGACTTCATCGCGGCCTGGGCCGAGGCGGTGGCCGGGCGACCGGCTGAGCCCAGCCGCTTGCGGACGAACTCTCGCGTGGCCACCTCCTGCGGATCAGCCTCGTCGTTCTCGAGGGCCTCGATCAGGAGTCGGCCCACCACCTCAAGATCGCGGACCGCGCTCAGCTCCTGGCCCAGCCACTTCAGCTCCGCCTGAAGGTGCCGCGCGAGCGCCTCGTCCAGCAGCGGCCGGTAGACGGTCAGCGCGGCGCGAAGGCGGCGGGCCGCGACGCGTACGTCGTGCACTGGCGCGTCATCGACGCGCACAGCCAGGTCAGCCGCGGCGAGGGCATCGCGCTGATCAGCGAGGTAGCGGTGCAGCAGCGCCCCCGCGCTCTTGCGCGGCAGACCGGTGGGATGCTCCGGTTGCTCCGCTGGCATCGCGACGGCATCGTCGAGGGCGCGCCGCAGCTTCGAGGCCGAGTTCGAACGGGACACGCCCGCGTCTGACAGGCGCTGGTCCAGCTCGCCCAGCAGGTGGGTGTCGGTACCGCAAAGCTCGACCTCGAGCTCGCGCCAGACCTGCGTCAACCCGGTGGGCTCGAAACGTTGTGCGGACACCGTGTCGTCGGCGAGCTCAGCGAGCGGGGCGCCGTCAGCGTCGGTCAAGGTCCGGGCGACCCGAACGGTGTGCAGCTCCACGACGTGGACGAGCGGGGCGCCCAGGGTGACGGTCGTCAGCATGCGCGCCAAAACGGCGGGGACCTGCGTACCGCGACCGAGTGGGTGGCCGATCTCGCGTCGCGAGTCGATGTCGTGAGACAGCTTGACGTGCCAGCCGTCATCTTGTCCGCCGGTGCGCCGGCGAAGGGTGACACCGGCCGCGGCCAGGGCGAAGCCCTCGGTGTCGTAGTACGTCGCGCGGAGCTCCGACGTCGTCGGGCGGCTGGACGCGGCGACCCGTCCTCCGACCAGATCGGGGACCTCTGTATCGGCGGCGAGGTCGTACTTGCGTTCGGTCTCGAGACTTCTCGTCAGCATGCCGAACACTTGCACGCCAAGGTGAACGGAAGGGAACGCGTGCCGTTCAGCGCTCGACGGCCAGCGCTCGCACCGACGGCGGCAGGTCGATGCCCGGACGCAGGTCGGGCGCGGCGCCAGGCGTACCGACACCGTGCAGCAGCGGCACGACACCGGCCCAGGCGTCGCCGGCGACGTCCTCGGCGGTGTCCTCGGGCCAACCATCCGACACCTTCAGTGACCACTGCTCGATCGGCATCGCCAGCACGACGGTGGCCGCCAGCTCCTTGTCGGTGGACGCGCGCAGCTCCCGCGTACGGCCCGGAATCAGCGCCTCCACCAGGACGTCGAGGGCACTCAGCTTTGCCGGTCCGGACAGCGCCGTGAACCGCCCGAACAGGACGGCGCTGCGGTAGTGCATCGAGGACTCGAACGCTGAGCGCGCCACCACCAGCGCTTCCAGGGCGGTGACCGTCACGCAGGTGGGTGCACCACCGGCCAGGAGCCGCATCCAGCGCGACCCGGTCGAACCGTGCACGAGCGCGGTGTCGTTGTCGCGCGCGATCGCGGTCGGGATGACGACCGGGTGCCCGTCTGCGACGAGCCCGACGTGAGCGACAAGTGCCTCGTCCAACAGCGCGTCGAGCTGTGTCCGGTCGTGGACGCCCTTCTCGGGCAGGCGGGTGATGTGGGTTGTCGGCATGTGGACAAGAATGCCCGCTCGGTGGAGTTGCGCGACAATGGACAGCTCGTGATCGCGCTCGGTAAGGCGTGGCGGCGAACACCGGCCGGCGGCGTTCGAAGCGGGTGCTGCCCGGTGCTGTGGTGGCCGATTTGCCCGGCGCCGTCGTGCTGGACGGGTTGGGCGTCTAGGGGCCAGAACCTGCCGATGGAGGGGCCGGAACCTGCGGATCGAGGGGCCGGAACCTGCGGATGGCGGCGAGGGGATGCACTGAGGCCCCCACCCCGATGGGGTGGAGGCCTCAGATAGTTGGCTGTGTCAGCCGACTGTCACTCAGACAGGGCGAACGTTCTCGGCCTGTGGGCCCTTCTGGCCCTGGGTGATGTCGAACTCGACGCGCTGGTTGTCGTCCAGCGAGCGGTATCCGCTCGAGGAGATGGCGGAGTAGTGGACGAATACGTCCTCGCCGCCGCCATCCTGGGCGATGAAGCCGAAGCCCTTGTCAGCGTTGAACCATTTGACGGTGCCTTGTGCCATGAAAGTTAACTCTTTCGATCGAATCTGTTCCAGGACCAGCACTGTGCTGGCCCCGCGGCTGCGAACTCGTATTGCTTCAAGACCCGGAACCGAAATTCGAGAAAGTGAAACGCAAACGCCGGGTGGTGATCCGCGGACGTCCTTACACACAAGCTTAAGAACTGCTCCTTAGCAGCCAC
>JACCZT010000066.1 GCA_013695785.1 Nocardioidaceae bacterium
TCGACGCCGATGTCACCGCGCGGACGGATCAGCGCAGACGATCCCCGGCGACGTGGTCGGGCAGCAGCTCACGGGCAAGCGAAAGCGTCTCGGAGTCGATCGGCTGCAGCTCCCCCGACGGCCGCTCATTGCCCATGGCGGCGGCGAACGCCTCCCTGACCGTCCCCTCCACGCGGTCCAGACCGATGTCGTCGACCTCGTCGCGCACCGACCCGACCGAGCCCGCGGCGAACGGCAGCTCCAGGCAGCCGTACACGTCGCGCAGGACCTCGCGTACGTCAGTGGCGTCTGCGACCTGGACCACCGCGCTGAGCAACCACGCGTCGCGCACCACCCGCTGCGCCGTCCCGACCAGCTTGGCGACTCCGCGCGCGTTGACGCTGTACTCCCCACGGCAGTACTCACCGGGCACCTCCCCTACCCGGGCATCGACACCCAGCTGACGCAGCACGCCGGCCATCAGCTCGCCGAAATCGACGAAACGCGCGAGCATCTCCTCGTACGGCCGCTGGTGAGGTCGGGCCAGGTCGATCACCAGCGACTCGGGGGTGTACGCGACCGCGTGCCCGCCCGGTGCACGCACGACCGGCTCGAAGCCGTGCCCTCGGGCGGCGCGCGCGGCACCGGCGAAACCGGGCCGGCGTACGTCGCTACGCCCGAAGGCGACAGTCGGAGCGGACGGGCGGTGCAACCGCACGACCGACCCGACTTCCGCGCGGCTGACCCGGCGCACCAGCGCGTGCGCGATCGCCACCTCGAGAGCTGGCTCAGATCCTGCCGGCGCCGAGCCGACCATCACGATCACGCGTCCACGATAGGCGCGGCGTCAACGGGTGGGACCGCTCTTAGGGCGCAGGACGGGCACGCGGATCTGCTGGCGGCTTCCCGTCGAGGTTTGCCAGACGTACTTGTCCGCGCGCAAGCAGTCGACCGGTGTCGTCGGCGGTCTCGACCACCCAGATCTGGGACTGGCGGCCGCGGTGCACCGGCGTGGCAGTGGTCGTGATCGCCGTCCCCTCACCGGCCTGACGAAGGAAGTCGGTGTTGTTGTTGACACCGACCACCACACCCTTGTCGCCGAGCCAGACCTGCCCGGCAATGCTCGCAGCGGACTCGTGCGCGGTGCAGTAGGCGCCGCCGTGCACGATCCCGAACGGCTGGAGATGCTGTTTGCCGGCGGTCCAGGACAGCACCACCCGATCCGGCGTCACCTCGTCCCAGGAGATGCCCAGGACCGAGTCCAGCCCGGTGCCCTGCTCGTAGTCGATCATCTCCCGATTGTGCCTCAGCGTGCGGCGAGGAGCGCGAGCTCTTCGGCGCGGGACATGCCGGCGCGTCGGTCCCGGTCGAGCCCGAGGCTTCGCTCGTACGCGAGGGTGTCCCGCAACATCTCGGCGACGGTACGCCGGTGCAGCCCGGCGGCGACCGCCGCTGCGTCGTCGCGGGCCCCGAAGCCGGCGTGGGTCTCCACGGGCAACCACAGCGGCAACGACCGCGGACCGGCCCACGGTTCGACCTCGTGGTCGACCAACCACTGCGGTGGGACCGTGACCATCTCGCCGGTGAAGCCCGCGACGAGGGCCGCCTGGTCCAGCAACGGTCCGAGCGCGATCTGTGGACCGACGGCGTTGTAGGCGCCGACGGCCGAGGCGTCGACCAGCCAGGCGGCGAGGTCGCGCACGTCGATGGTCTGTGTGGCCAGCTCGGGTGTGTCGGGTACGAGTACCGGCGCGGTCCCGGCCAGTGCCAGACGGGCCACCCAGTAACCGAACCGGTCGCTGCGGTCGCCCGGCCCGCCGATCAGCCCGGCGCGTGCGATCAGTGCCCGGTCACCGACCGCCGCCGCGACAGCGGCCTCGCACGCCACCTTCGCCCCGGCGTACTCCTCGCCCGTCGCCGTCCCATCCTCGATCGGTTCGACGAGCGCGGCGGACTCGTCGGCACCGGGCGTGCCGTCGTCGGCATACACCGAGCACGACGACACATAGGACCACCGCGCCGCGCGCGGACCGAGCACGGCGAGCGCCGTCCGTACGTGACCGGGTTGCCAGGAGACGTCGACGACGTGGTTCCAGTCGCCCCGCCGGACCTCGTCGTAGGCGTCGGGTGAGTCGCGGTCGGCCGACACAAGTCGCGCACCGTCGGCGACGGCGCCGGACTCCCCACGTGCCAGACAGGTGACGCTGTGCCCGCGCTCCAGCGCGGCGCGGGCCACCTCCCGGCCGAGCCACTGCGTACCACCGAGCACCAGGAGATTCGTCATGGAGTGATTGCACCCACTCGCGGACTGGACACGCCAGAGGTGTCCGCTACCGGCGAACGCCGGGAATCGGCGGCCCTCGCGGAGCGTTGACGCAGCCATGACGAACGCCCCGATCGCTGTGACCGGTGTGACCGGCCACATCGGGGGCCGCGTCGCACGGCACCTCGCCGACGCACAGACGCCGATCCGCCTGCTGGTGCGCGACACCGCGCCCGGCGAGCTCGAGCGGGTCACCGATGACGTCCCCCGGCTGCTCGGCCGGCCGGCGACCTCGCTCGCCGACGTCTTCGGCGCACCCAGGCGGACCAGGTCAACACCATGACGGGTTCCGCGCAGAGCACGGAGGTACGCGACCGCGCGCCGGTGCTGCCACGGGTGGCGCGACTGCTCGGGCCGTACAAGGGACAGCTGGTGCTCGTTGCGCTGGCGGTGGTGACGGCCGCGGCGCTCATGTCCTTGGTGCCGTTCTTGACCAAGGCGGTGTTCGACGACGCGCTGTTCCCGCTCGGCGGCGGAGCACCGGACCTCAGGCTGCTGGCCTGGCTCGTGGCGGGGATGATCGCGATCCCCGTGGTCACCGCCCTGATCGGCATCTCGCAGAACTACCTGACCAGCCGGGTGGGAAACTCGGCGATGGCCGACCTGCGCGGCGACCTGTTCGAGCACCTGCAGAAGATGGAGCTCGCGTTCTTCACCGCGACCAAGACCGGCGCGATCCAGTCCCGACTGGCCAACGACGTGAGCGGCGTACGCACCGTGCTGACCGATACCGCGACGTCGATCCTGCAGAACGCCGTCACCGTCGTCGCGGCCTTCGTCTCCATGGTGGTGCTGTCGTGGCAGCTCACGATCCTGACGCTGATCCTGATGCCGCTTTTCGTCGTCGTCCAGGTCTTCATCGGACGCCGCCGCCAGCGGGTCGCCCGCCGCACCCAGGAGTCGCTGTCGGAGATGACGGCGATCACCGAGGAGGCGTTGTCGATCTCGGGGATCCTGCTCGCCAAGATCTTCAACCGGGCGGACTCGGAGGTGCGCCGCTACCGCGAGGAGAACCACCGTCAGACCCGCCTGCAGGTCGAGGCGGCGATGACCGGTCGTACGTTCTTCGCGATCATGCAGACCTTCTTCGCGATCACCCCCGCGTTTATCTACCTCGTCGCCGGCAGGATGCTGGGAGGGGGCGCCGGCGGCGCCGCGCTGACCGCCGGGACGCTGGTGGCGTTCACGACCTTGCAGGCGCGGCTGCAGATGCCGCTGATGCAGCTGATGCGGGTCTCGCTCGACGTGCAGACCTCGCTCGCGCTGTTCCGCCGCATCTTCGAGTACCTCGACCTCGAGCCCGCCATCACCGAGCGGCCAGGCGCACAGCGGCTCGACCGCGCCACGATGCGCGGCGAGGTGGAGCTTCGCGACGTGTGGTTCGCCTACCCTGAGCCTCGCCGCCTGTTGAGCGCACCCGCGGGCCGTACCCGCTTCGCCGAGGACCAGGGACCGACGACCGAGCCCGTACCGCCTGACGACGAGGCCGCTGGGGGCGATAGCCCGACGTGGACGCTGAAGGGCGTGTCGCTCTCGGTACGTCCGGGCCAGCTCGCCGCCATCGTCGGGCCGTCCGGGTCGGGCAAGACCACGATGACGTACCTCGTGCCCCGCTTCTACGACGTGAGCGACGGTGCTGTGCTGATCGACGGCCTGGACGTGCGCGACCTGACCCGGGACTCCCTCGCGACCGGCGTCGGGATTGTCACACAGGAGCCGTACCTCTTCCACGGCACGATCCGCGACAACATCGCCTACGCCAAGCCCGGCGCCACGCAGGCCGAGATCGAACAGGCGGCGCGTGATGCCAACATCCACGAGCAGATCATGGGCTTCGCCGAGGGGTACGACACCCTGACCGGCGAGCGTGGCTACCGGTTGTCCGGCGGTGAGAAGCAGCGCCTCGCGATCGCACGGGTGCTGCTGATGGACCCGCCGGTGCTGATCCTCGACGAGGCAACCTCCGCGCTGGACACCGAGACCGAGCGGCTGGTCCAGGAGGCACTCGAACGGGCGACCACCGGGCGTACCACCATCGCCATCGCGCACCGGTTGTCGACCATCCAGGACGCCGACGTCATATTCGGCGTCGAGGACGGAA
>JACCZT010000075.1 GCA_013695785.1 Nocardioidaceae bacterium
CGATCGGTCCGAGGACGTTGATGTTGATCTGGGTCGTCACGACGTCGGCCCGGTCGACGTCCGCCTCGACCTCGGCAGCGAGGACACGGGCGACACTAGAAGCCCCAAGGGTCACCCACACCCGCACACGCGGAAAACCCCCAACAACCAGCAACCCTCAGGCGAGGGAGTTGAGGCCGATCGTTACCGCCCGAGCCTGCTCGACAGCCTGGACGAGGACGGCGTGACGAGGTTCGGGGACGTCGAGCCACCGGCCTTGCAGCGTCGTGACAGCCGCCGCCCGCGCGAGCACGGCGGGCACCATCGGCCGGTCTCCGCCGCCGAAGACCGGGACGGCGCCCGCCGGGCCAAGAACGCGCTCGACGGCCGCCGCGCACGCGTCGATGAGCCCGTCGGCCTGGTTGGCGCGCCGTCTGGCGTACCGCTGTTGACTCCAGCCGCCGGCCTTGGTCTTGCCCTGCACGTACCTGGTGCCACACTTCGACCTGGTGAGCTCGGCGCCGTCGACCAGGCCCACGGCGTATCCGCCGCGTCGGGCCAGGACGATTCCGAACCGGGGTGGGGCGGGGGTCTCGTCCCACGTGGCGACGGCGCCGTCAGCCGCCCGCAGCACGACCGATGCGCCGCGGCGGCTCGTGTCCACCTCGCCGTGGCGCGCGGCGAAGCGTTCGGTCCACCCTCGGAGTCGCTCGGGGGCGACGAGGACCGTGCGGTCACTCACGCCGTCATCGCCCTTGGGCCGGACGTCAGATGTTGAAGCCGAGGGCGCGCAGCATCTCACGGCCGTCGTCGGTGATCTTGTCCGGACCCCACGGTGGCATCCACACCCAGTTGATCCGGAAGTCGTTGACGACGCCCTCCAGTGCTTGGCGCATCTGCTCCTCGATGACATCGGTAAGGGGGCAGGCAGCTGACGTGAGCGTCATGTCGATGACGGCGTTGTTGGCGTCGTCCACCTCGGTGCCGTAGATCAGCCCGAGGTCGACGACGTTGATGCCGAGCTCGGGGTCGACGACGTCCTTCATCGCCTCCGTCACGTCGTCCGGTGACACACCGCGGCTGCCGATCGGCGAGGTGTCGACGTCGGGCAGATCGGTCTGTGGTTCGGTCATGCGTCCTCCTTGAGGGTGACTGCCTGTGATGTCGCGTCCTTCCACGCCATCCAGGAGAGCAGCGCGCACTTGATGCGCGCGGGGAACTTGGCGACCCCGGCGAACGCAACCCCGTCCTCGAGAGTCTCCTCGTCCGGCTCGATGGTGCCGCGGCCTTGCATCAGGGCCTGGAAATCCGCCAGCAACCCCATGGCAGCACCGACGCTCTTGCCGATCAGCAGGTCGTTGAGGACCGATGCCGATGCCTGGCTGATCGAGCAGCCCTCGGCGTCGTAGGAGACATCGGCGACGGTGTCGCCGACAAGGTGCACGCGCAGGGTGATCTCATCACCGCACGTCGGGTTGACGTGGTGCACCTCGGCCTCGAAGGGCTCGCGGAGCCCCTTGCCGTGGGGGTTGCGGTAGTGGTCCAAGATGATCTCCTGGTACAACCCGTCCAGATCCACTAGCTCACCTCTCGGACGCCTGGGTCGGGCGTCATGGACGATCTCATACCTTGAAGAAACGCTTGGTGTGCTCCAGACCTTCCACGAGGGCGTCGACCTCCGCGGTGGTGGTGTACAGGTAGAAGGACGCGCGCGCCGTGGACTGTACACCGAACCTGGCATGGACCGGCTTGGCGCAGTGGTGGCCGGCACGTACCGCGATGCCTTGGGAGTCCAGCAGCTGGCTGATGTCGTGCGGGTGGACACCGGCCAGCTCGAAGCTGATCGCACCGCCCCGGTCGACGGCTTCGGTGGGGCCAACGATACGGAGACCGCCGACCTCCTGCAGCCGCTCGAGGGCGTACGCCGTGATGGCACGCTCGTGCTCGGCGACCGCTTTCATGCCCATCGACTCCAGGTAGTCGACCGCGGCACCGAGGCCGACGGCCTGCGCGATCTGCGGCGTGCCGGCCTCGAACCGAGACGGAGGGGCGGCGTACGTCGAGCGCTCCATCGACACGGTCGCGATCATCTCGCCACCGCCGAGGAACGGTGGCAGCTCGGCCAGCAGGTCGTACCTGCCCCAGAGCACGCCGATGCCGGTCGGCCCCACCATCTTGTGGCCGGTGAATGCGACGAAGTCCGCACCGAGAGAGCCCAGGTCGACGGGGAGCTGCGGCACCGCCTGCGAGGCGTCGACGACCACCAGCGCTCCGACCTCGTGCGCGCGCTCGATGATCGGGGCGAGCGGGTTGACCGTACCCAGCGCGTTGGAAACCCAGGTGAGCGAGACAACCGAGGTGTGCTCGTTGACGAGCTCGTCGAGCGCGCCGAGGTCGAGGCGACCGTCGTCGGTGATCCCGAACCATCGCAGCCGTGCGCCGGTTCGCTCGCACAACAGCTGCCACGGCACGATGTTGGAGTGGTGCTCCATCTCGGTGATGACGATCTCGCTGCTGGCGCCGATCTGGCGGGATCCGCGCACGCTGCCGAGCACGTGGGCGACGAGGTTGAGCGCCTCGGTGGCGTTCTTGGTGAACACGACCTCGTCGCGCGACGGTGCGCCGACGAACCTGGCCACCTTGTCCCGCGCACCCTCGAAGGCGGCGGTCGCCTCGGCGCCGAGCTGGTGCATCGCGCGTGCAACGTTGGCGTTGTGCATCGCGTAGTGGTCGGCAACGGCGTCGATCACCACCTGCGGCTTGTGCGAGGTGTTGGCACTGTCGAGGTAGACGAGCGGCTTGTCGCCGTCGAGCCGACGAGCCAGCACCGGGAAGTCCTCCCGGATCTTGGCCACGTCGTAGGCGCTCGCCGATTCCGTGCTGACTGTCATGTCACACCGCAGCCTTGACGTACTTGTCGTAGCCCTCGGCCTCGAGCTGGTCGGCCAGCTCGGCGCCACCGCGGTCGGCCACCCGACCGGCCACGAACACGTGGACGTGGTCGGGCTTGATGTAGCGCAGGATGCGCGTGTAGTGGGTGATCAGGAGCACGCCGCGGTCACCCTGGCTGGAGAACCGGTTGACGCCGGCGGAGACGGTACGCAGCGCGTCGATGTCCAGACCCGAGTCGGTCTCGTCGAGAACCGCGAACTTCGGGTTGAGCAGCTCGAGCTGCAAGATCTCGTGCCGCTTCTTCTCACCACCGGAGAAACCGTCGTTGACGCTGCGCCCCGCGAACGTCTTGTCGAGGGTCGCCCGCTCGAGTGCCTCGTTGACGTCCTTGACCCAGGTGCGAAGCTTGGGCGCCTCACCGTCGACGGCGGTCTTGGCGCTGCGCAGGAAGTTGGCCACCGAGACCCCTGGGATCTCCACGGGGTACTGCATCGCCAGGAACAGCCCGGCGCGCGCTCGTTCGTCCACGGTCATCGCCAGGACGTCGACCCCGTCGAGGGCGATGGAACCGCTCGTGACGGTGTACTTGGGATGGCCGGCGATCGAGTACGCGAGCGTCGACTTGCCTGAGCCGTTTGGGCCCATGATGGCGTGGGTCTCACCCGAGCTCACCATCAGGTCGACACCGCGGAGGATCTCCTTGGCGCCGTCCTCGGTGTTGACACTGACGTGCAGGTCGCGGATCTGAAGTGTGGACATCGGTCATGACTCCTGTGTGGTCGAAGGATCGGTCACGTCGACGAAGACTCCGTCGCCCTCGACGTGGCAGGGGTAGATCGGGACCGGCTGGACCGCCGGCGGGTTGAGGGCCTTGCCGGTACGGACGTCGAACCGCGATCCGTGCAGCCAGCACTCGATCTCGCATCCCTCGACCTCGCCGTCGGACAGCGGGATGTCCGCGTGGGAGCAGAAGTCGTGCATGGCGTAGACGTCATCGCCGTCACGGACGAGAGCGATGTCGAGGTCGCCGATCTCGATGCCGAGCACTCCCCCCTTGGGGACGTCGGAAAGGTCGGCGGCGCGCACGAAGTCGGACACGTCGTCACGAGCTGACGGGGGCAAGGGCGATGTTCTTGGCAAGCTCGTCGGCGACCGCCTGCAACAGACGTTCCTCGACCTGCGGGACGCCGATCCGGCGGATGACGTCGTTGAAGAAGCCGTGCACGACGAGGCGGCGCGCCTCGTCCTCGGGGATGCCGCGGCTCTGAAGGTAGAACAGGTGCTGGTCGTCGAAGCGTCCGGTGGTGCTGGCGTGACCGGCACCGGCGATCTCGCCGGTCTCGATCTCCAGGTTGGGGACGGAGTCGGCGCGACACCCGTTGGTGAGGACGAGGTTGTCGTTGCTCTCGTAGGTCTCGATGCCCTCGGCGACCTTGCGGATGAGGACGTCTCCGATCCACACGGTGTGGGCCTTGTCGCCCTGCAGCGCGCCCTTGTACTCGACGTTGCTGCGCGACATGGGCGCGTTGTGGTCGACGAACAACCGGTGTTCGAGATGCTGTCCGGCGTCGGCGAAGTACAGCCCGAGCATGGTGGCGTCACCGCCGCTGCTGGCGTACTCGACCGAGGAGTTCAGACGGACGAGGTCACCGCCGAAGGAGACGGCGACGTGCTTGTACGTCGCGTCCCGGCCGACAACTGCGTGGTGGTGGGCGACGTGCACGGTGTCGTCGGCCCAGTCCTGGATCGACAGCAGGATGAGCCGGGCACCGTCGCCGAGGCGGACCTCGACGTTGGCGGCCAGCAGTGCACTACCGGCATGGTCGAGCAGGACGGTCGCCGAGGAGAACCTCTCGACATCGATGAACATGTGGGCGAAGGCGGCGCCGGCGGCGTCCTCGCCGCGGACGTTGACCACGACCGGCGCGTCCAGCTCGGCCTCGGCCGGCACCGTGATGACGGTCGCCTCGGTGAAGCCGGCCCACGCCTGCGCGCTGATCCGGTCGCCCGGGGCGTACACCGAGCCGAGGCGCGCGTCGTCGCGGTCGACGACCTCGACCCGGACCGGGTCCGGTGCCTCGACGGAGGCGACGATCTTGCCGTCGGACTGGTAGGTCCCGTTGTGCAGGCCGCGCAGCCGCTTCAGGGGGGTGAAGCGCCAGATCTCCTCCAAGCCACCGGGGATCGCGTGGTCGTCGAGGTCGAACGAGCCGACCGGGTGCAGGTGGGAGGAGATCCTGTCGGTGGTCTCCACCGCCGCCCCGAGGTTTTCTGTGGTTTCTACGGTCACCCGACGGATCCCTCCATCTGCAGCTCGATGAGACGGTTGAGCTCGAGGGCGTACTCCATGGGGAGCTCGCGCGCGATCGGCTCGACGAAGCCGCGCACGATCATGGCCATCGCCTCGTCCTCGTCCAGTCCGCGACTCATCAGGTAGAACAACTGGTTGTCACTGACCTTGGAGACCGTTGCCTCGTGGCCTAGCGACACCTCGTCCTCGCGGACGTCGACGTAGGGGTAGGTGTCGGAACGGCTGATCGTGTCGATCAGGAGGGCGTCGCACTTGACGGTGCTCGCGGAGTGGTCAGCGCCTTCGAGCACCTGAAGCAGGCCGCGGTAGGACGTGCGGCCGCCGCCGCGGGCCACCGACTTGGACATGATGGAGCTCGACGTGTGCGGCGCGGCGTGCACCATCTTGGCGCCGGAGTCCTGGTGCTGCCCCTCGCCGGCGAACGCGAGCGACAGCGTCTCGCCGCGGGCGTGCTCACCCATCAGGTAGATCGCGGGGTACTTCATGGTGACCTTGGAGCCGATGTTGCCGTCGACCCACTCCATCGTCGCGCCGGCTTCGCAGGTCGCCCGCTTGGTGACGAGGTTGTAGACGTTGTTGGACCAGTTCTGGATCGTGGTGTAGCGGCAGCGCGCACCCTTCTTGACGACGATCTCCACGACCGCGGAGTGCAGCGAGTCGGTCTTGTAGATCGGCGCCGTGCACCCTTCGACGTAGTGGACGTAGGCGTCCTCGTCGACGATGATCAGCGTCCGCTCGAACTGACCCATGTTCTCGGTGTTGATCCGGAAGTACGCCTGCAGCGGGATGTCGACGTGGACGCCCTTGGGGACGTAGATGAACGAGCCGCCGGACCAGGCCGCGGTGTTGAGGGCGGAGAACTTGTTGTCACCGACGGGGATGATCGTCGCGAAGTACTCCCGGAACAGGTCCGGGTGCTCCTTCAGGGCCGTGTCGGTGTCGAGGAAGATGACACCTTGCTCCTCCAGGTCCTCGCGGATCTTGTGGTAGACGACCTCGGACTCGTACTGCGCGGCCACACCGGAGACGAGGCGCTGCTTCTCGGCCTCGGGGATGCCCAGCTTGTCGTAGGTGTTCTTGATGTCCTCGGGCAGGTCGTCCCAGGATGTGGCCTGCTTCTCGGTCGAGCGCACGAAGTACTTGATGTTGTCGAAGTCGATGCCGTCCAGCTCCGCACCCCACGTCGGCATCGGCTTGCGTCCGAAGAGCTTGTGACCCTTCAGGCGCATGTCGAGCATCCATTGCGGCTCGTCCTTGAGGGCGGAGATGTTGCGCACGACCTGCTCGGACAGGCCGCGCTGTGCACCGGCGCCGGCGACGTCGGAGTCGGACCAGCCGAAGTCGTAGCGGCCAAGTCCCTCGAGCTCGGGATGCGAAGTGGTCGTCATTTCGTGGTCCTTTCGGGACTGGAGGTGCCTGGCTGTGTCGCGCGGCTTGGTGTGCTGGTGGGCGCTGGCCCGTGCGGAATGTTCGTCGTGCAAATGCCGTCGCCGTGGGCGATGGTGGCAAGTCGTTGGACATGGCTGCCGAGCAGTCGCGCGAAGACCTCGGTCTCGGCCTCGCACAGCTGCGGGAACTCTTCGGCGACGTGGGCGACCGGGCAGTGGTGCTGACAGATCTGCTCCCCGCTCGGAGCGGTACGAGCGGTGGCCGCGAAGCCGTCCTCGCTCAGCGCCGCGGCAAGGGCGGCAGCACGCTCGTGCTCGGGAACTGCCTCGACGATGGGTCGGTAGCGGGTCTCGAGGTCGGCCACCCGGTGCTTGGCGAAGGCTCGGACGGCGTCGTCGCCCCCGGTGGTCGCGAGGAACCGCATCGCGCTGGCGGCGAGGTCGTCGTACGCCTGCTCGAACGCATCGCGTCCCGCGGCGGTGATCACGAAGACCCGCGCCGGACGACCACGTCCCCGTGCGCCGCGGATGCGTTCCGCGCGGGCATCGACGGCGCCGTCGGTCAGCAGCTGGTCGAGGTGGCGCCGTACAGCAGCGGCCGTGATGGCCAGCCGCTCGGCGAGCTCGGCCGCCGTGGAGGGGCCGTCCTCCAGCAGGCTCAGGGCGACGCGCTGACGCGTCGGAGCGTCGTCCGTGGACGACTGCTCAGTGAGCTGTGGGTATTTCACAACACCAGTGTGCCGTTAATGCTCGCCCACGACAACGAAGGTCTACCTAAGGTAGGCCGTTCGGCGCCCTCCCAGGCTGTTCCCGGTGCACCCGGCGGGTGCGAGGGGTGCCAAATACACTGGCCAACGTGGTGACGGTGGCGGTGGAGGTGGCGGGTCTGGTGATGCGCTACGGCGCGACGACCGCCGTCGACGGGTTGTCGCTGCAGGTCACCGCGGGTTCTGTCACAGCTGTCCTGGGGCCCAATGGTGCGGGCAAGACAACCACCATCGAGACGTGCGAAGGCTACCGGCGACCGCAGGGTGGCACGGTACGGGTTCTCGGGCTCGACCCGCTGAGCGACGCGCGTGCCCTGCGTCCGCGGGTGGGCGTGATGCTGCAACGTGGCGGCGCCTGGTCCGGATCTCACGCGGACGAGATGCTCCGGCACATCGCCTCCCTGCACGCACACCCCATCGCCGTCGACCCGCTGCTGGCGCGGCTCGGCTTGCGCGGGTGCGGGCGCACCCCGTACCGCCGGCTGTCCGGCGGGCAACAACAGCGCCTCGGCCTCGCGATGGCCATCGTCGGGCGCCCAGAGCTCGTCTTCCTGGACGAGCCGACGGCAGGGCTGGACCCGCAGGCGCGCCGGGACACGTGGGACCTGGTCGACGAGCTGCGCGACAGCGGCGTCACCGTCGTCCTGACCACCCACTTCATGGACGAGGCCGAACGGCTCGCCGACCACGTCCACGTGGTCGACAACGGGCGTGT
Organism: Nocardioidaceae bacterium; assembly: GCA_013695785.1. Lineage (GTDB taxonomy): Bacteria > Actinomycetota > Actinomycetes > Propionibacteriales > Nocardioidaceae > JACCZT01. The sequence goes on from JACCZT010000075.1 coordinate 8,053, forward strand.
CGTCGCCTCCGGCTCACCCGCGCAGCTGATGCGCTCAGGGGCTGAGAACACCGTGCGGTTCACTGCCGAGCAGGGCATCGACGTCGGCCGCCTGACCATGGCGCTGCCGACCGGCACGAAGGTGACAGAGCAGCGGCCAGGAACGTACGTCGTCACCGGCGACGCCGACGCGCAGCTGCTCGCGACCCTCACCCGCTGGTGTGCGGCCAACGGCGTGATGGTGCGCGAGATCTCGGTCCAGCGGCGCACCCTCGAGGACGTCTTCTTGGACCTGACCGGACGTGAGCTGCGGGCATGAGCATCGACCTCTCCCCCGCCCCGGGTGCCGCTCCGCTGCGGCGGATGATCGCCTCTCAGGCGATCATCGAGACCCGCCTCCTCGTCCGGAACGCCGAGCAGCTGGTGCTTGCCCTCGTCATCCCCCTGCTCATTCTCGTCGTCGGCAGTGACTCCAGCGGCATCGTCGACCTCGGTCCTGGGCGCCCCATCGACACCCTTGCCCCGGGCGTGCTCGCGCTCGCGGTCATGTCGACCGCGTTCACGTCCCTGGCGATCGCGACCGGGTTCGAGCGCCGCTACGGAGTCCTGAAGCGACTCGGTGCGTCGCCGCTGCCCCGCCTCGGGCTGCTCGCCGGCAAGGGGGGCGCCGTCGCCGTCGTGCAGTGCGTACAGCTCATCGTCCTCGGCGTCGCCGCCCTGCTGCTGGGCTGGCACCCCGGTGGTGGCCCCGCCGCGTTCGGGTGGCTCCTCGTCCTCACCGTCCTCGGGACCGCGGCATTCGGCTCGCTCGCGCTGCTGATCGCCGGGACTCTGCCCGCCGAGGCGACGCTCGCGGTGGCCAACCTGGTGTACGTCGTGCTCCTCGTCGGCGGGGCGGTCCTCGTACCGCTGAGCCGCTATCCCGAGGCCGCGCAGCCGCTGGTCCGGCTACTACCGTCCGGTGCGCTCGGTGAAGGCCTGCGCGACGCCTTCACAGGCGAAGGTCCCGGGGTGATGACGGTGCTCGTCCTGCTGGTCTGGGCGTGCGTCGCCGGTGCCGCCGCATCCCGTACCTTCCGGTGGGAGTGAGCCGGTGAGCCGTTTCCTGTCAGGCTTCGCCGCCCCGACGTACCCCTTCGTCCGCGGCTGGGCGCGTGCGTCGTTGATCTCCAATATCGCGATCGTCCTCACCGGGGTGGCCGTACGCCTCACGGCGTCGGGCCTGGGCTGCCCGACCTGGCCGCGCTGCACCGACTCCTCGTTCGTGCCGCACAGCGCCCTCGGCGTGCACGGTGTCATCGAGTTCGGCAACCGACTGCTCACCTACGTCCTCGTTGCGGTCGCACTCGCCACCTGGTTCGCGGTGCGGCGCTGGACAACACCCGGCGACCACCGCCGGCGCCTGGCGACGTGCTTGGCTCTCGGCATACCCGCCCAGGCGTTGATCGGGGGCATCACGGTCCTGACCGACCTCAACCCCTGGATCGTTGCCCTGCACCTGCTGCTCTCCATGGCCCTGATAGCGGTCTCGACCGTGCTCCTGGCGCGCATCGACGCCCCCAGCGTCAGCGCGATCCCCGTCGCCACCCGGCGGCTGGTGCTCGCGACGTACGCCGCCGTCTGGGCCGTGCTGTACGTCGGCACCGTCGTCACCGGAAGCGGCCCGCACGCCGGCGACCTGGGCTCCCCCCGCAACGGGCTCGACCCTCAGGTGCTCAGCCATGTGCATGCAACCTTGGTCTACCTGCTGGTGACGCTGACCGTCGCGTCCGTCGTCGTGCTGCGCCGTCAGCGACCGCGCTCACGAGCGGTCGCGCTCGCGCAGGCTCTGCTCGTCGTCGAGCTCGCCCAGGGCGCCATCGGGTTTGTGCAGTACGCCACCGACGTGCCGATCGTGCTGGTGTGGTTCCACCTGCTCGGAGCCAGCGTGCTCGTCGCCGTGGCCACCTGGTTCGTCGTGGCGACCCGCACCGCTGATTCCGCGCCGCCTTCATCCCCCCGACTTGGGACAAAACTGAGGGTTACGAGGCCCTGACATCCTCACCCTCGTCCCAAGTCGGTCATGATGTCGCGCGGCTCGACCCATCACTGCACTGCGTACCAGGTCGATGGCGAACAGCAGCGCCACCATCCACGTACGAGCGCGCCTTCGTCATTGGACGGTCAGCGCAGGAACGGGTCGATCGCGGCCGAGACGAAGAGCAGCGAGAGGTATGCGTTGGACCAGTGGAACAACCGCATCGGCTTGAGCACGTCCAGCTCGTTGCTCTCGATGGTGCGTCGCTGCAGCAGGTGCGCCTCGACGACGAAAGCGGCGCCGAGGACCAGCGCCACCGCCGGGTAGAACCACCCGGTCGGCGCGATCGGCCACAGCAGCAGCGATGTGGCCACCATGGCGTACGAGTAGGCGACGATCTTCTTGGCGACCACGGACGCGGGAGCGATCGCCGGCAGCATCGGGACGTCGGCCGCGGCGTAGTCCTCGCGGTAGCGGATCGCGAGCGACCAGAAGT
>JACCZT010000098.1 GCA_013695785.1 Nocardioidaceae bacterium
GTCGACGTGACATGCGCCCACCCTAGGACCACGTTTGGCCGCGTACCGTGCGCCGCCGCATAGGGTCGCACACGTGCTCGTCCTGGTGCCGCCATCAGAAGGCAAGACCGCTCCGGTACGCGGCCGCCCGCTCGACCTCGGCTCCTTGTCGATGCCTTCACTGACCGCAACACGTCAGACGGTGCTCGAGGCGCTCGTCAGCGCCTGCGTCAGCGACCCCGTGTCGGCCGCGCAGGCTCTCGGGCTCGGTCCCACCCAGACCGACGCCGTCGCCTACAACGCCGGACTTCTCAGCGCACCGACCGCACGCGCAGACCGCATCTTCAGCGGCGTGCTGTACGCAGCGGCGGACCTGGCCAGGCTCGACGCCCCGGCCCGGCGTCGCGCATCGCGCACCGTGGCGATCGCGAGCGCGTTGTTCGGCTTGGTACGCCCGAACGACCGCATCCCGGCGTACCGGTTGTCCGGCGACGCCAGCCTGCCCGGTCTCGGCCCGGTCGCTGCTGTCTGGCGCAGACCGCTCGCCACCATCGTCCCCGACCTGGTGGGCGACGGGCTGCTGGTCGACATGAGGTCCCAGACGTACGTCAACCTCTACCGGCCGGCGGCAGCGGTGGCCGCGCGGACGGCGACCCTCCGGGTGCTCCACGACTCTGCGGGGACGCGCCGGGTGGTCAGCCATCTCAACAAGGCGACGAAGGGACGCATCGTGCACGAGCTGTTCGCCGCGGGGGTGACGGCACGGACCGCCATCGAGCTCGCCGTCGCGCTGCGCGACCTGGGCTGGACGGTCGAGCTGGACGGCGGACGGCTCGACGTCGTCGTCGGTGCGTTGTGAGCCGCTGGCGGACCGGGTCCCGCGCCACCGGGATCACTCGGGGATCGCCGAGAAGGACCGCAGCGTCGCGACGCCGTCTGGCCACCACCGCAGCGTCGTCAGCGACGCGGGAGCGACCTCGAGCCTGTGGACCACCGGCATCGGGGCGCCCAGAGTCAAACGCACCAACATCTTGATCGGGGTCACATGGCTGACCGCGACGACGGTCCGGCCCGCGAACCCACGCAGCAGCTCGTCCTTCGCCGCCACCGCCCGCTCGAAGACCGTGTCGTACGACTCTCCGCCAGGCGGTGCCGCGCCGGTGGAGGCGAGCCATGCCTCGAGCTCGTGCGGGAAGCGCTCGTCCACCTGCTCCAGGCTCAGCCCGTCCCACGCCCCGAACGCCGTCTCGGCCAAGCCGTCCTCGGTACGCACCTCGAGTGCAAGCTGCTCCGCCACCACCGCGGCGGTCTCCTGGGCGCGGCGCAGCGGAGAGGCGACGATGGCGTCGATGCCCCCCGCCCGGCGCAGGTAGGCTGCCGCGCGATCGGCCTGGGCGTGGCCTTCGTCGTTGAGTCCGGGGTCGCTGCCGCCCGAACCGCAGAACAGCTTCGCGACGGTGTTGTCGGTGACGCCGTGCCGCAGCAGGATCAGGGTCGTCGGCGTCTGCACCGTCGGGTCGCGCCACCCCGCCAGTGGGTTGCGCGCAGTTGTCGGGGTGTCGAGGATCGCCCGGGCGGCCGTCTCAGCCTCTGCCTGCACGGTGGAGGCGGTGGTACGACGGGTCCGCGGCGGCTTGCCCTGAGCCTGGTCGAGCACGTCGTTGAGGATTGTGTCGGCCGCTGAGTTCTGCTCCCGCGGCACCCAGGTCCACTCGACGCCGAACGGCGCGAGGCTCTGCGCCTGGATCGCCAGCGGCCGCATGTCGGGGTGCTTGATCTTCCATCGCCCGGCCATCTGCTCGATGACCAGCTTGGAGTCCATCCGGACCTCGAGCTCGGCGTTCGGCGCATGTTCCAGCGCCAGCTCCAGGCCGGCGATCAGGCCGCGGTACTCAGCGACGTTGTTGGTCGCGACGCCGATCGCCTCGGCACGCTCGGCCAGCACCATGTTGGTGTCGGCGTCGCGGATGAGCGCGCCGTACGCCGCCGGCCCGGGGTTGCCGCGCGAGCCGCCGTCGGCCTCGATGATGAGACGGCGTGGTGACTCCTCGGGCATCAGGTGCCGGACTCCGAAGTGCGGACCAGGATCCGGTTGCACTCGGGGCACCGCAGCACCTCATCACTCGGTAGCGCGGCGAGCTCGCGCAGGTCCGCACCGTTGAGCTCCAGGCGGCAGCCCCCGCACGTCCGCTGGCGAAGTGCGGCAGCGCCGAGCCCACCGTGCTGCGCACGCACCTTGTCGTACAACGTCAACAGGCTGTCGGGGATCTTGGCAGCGGTCAGCTCACGCTCGGTCTGGGTGTCGGCTGCTTGGCCGTCGAGCTCGGCGACCGCGCGATCGCGGGTCGACTCGCTCTCGGCGGACTGCGCGTCCAGGACGCCCAGCTCGTCGCGTACGCGGGTCAAGACCGCTTCGGCCTCCTCCAGCGCCTCCATCACCTCGAGCTCTTCGTCCTCCAGCGTCCGGATCCGACGGTCCAGTGCGGTGACCTCGTGCTGCATGCTCTGAAGATCCTTGGGCGAGGAGACCTGGCCCGAATCCATCCGTTGTTGATCGCGTTGACGTCTGGCCTTGACGTTCTCGACCTCGCCGTCGGCCTTGCGCTGGTCGCGGGTCAGGTCTGACACGCGGGTTTCGTTCTCCACGCGTTCGCCGTCGAGCTCCTTGCGGCGCTCAGCGAGCAGTTCGAGGGTGGCCAGCTCGGGCAACGTCCGCTTGCGATGCGCCAGCTGGGCCAGCGTGGAGTCCTGCTGCTGCAGGTCGAGCAGCGACAGCTGCGCGAACGGGTCGGCTTTCAGCGTTGCTCCTCCTGCTCAGCTGGCGTCGTCGTCGCCAGGCCAGGGCATGTGCATCGTCCAAGGGTCGGTGACGATCCGTGAGACGCGGGTCTCCACCGTAGCCTCCTGGGCGGCGAGCGCGTCCAGCAGCCTGCGCTCGACGACCGGTAGCCAGGTCCACTCCGCTGCCCAGTGTGGTACGTCGATCACCGCCGGCGCGCTGGTGCACTCCTGCGCCTCCGAGACGCGGTGGTGCTTGAGGTCGGAGGTGACGAAGACGTCCGCTCCCAGGTCCCGCGCACGGTCGAGCAGGAAGTCCCCTGAACCACCGCAGACGGCGACCGTGCGCACCTCGCGGGCAGGGTCGCCGGCCACGCGGGCGACACTATGGGTGTGCGGCAGAGCGTCCACCACACCGCGCGCGAAGTCGGCGAGCGTCACGCCGTCGGCCAGCGTCCCGATCCTGCCGCTGCCTCGCGTCTCATCATCGGTCCTGGCCATCTCCAGCACGTCGAAGGCCGGCTCCTCGTACGGGTGCGTCGACCGGAGCGCGGCGAGGACGGCCGCACGGACCCTCCGCGGCGCGACCATCTCCACCCGGTCCTCTGGCACATGAGCCACCTCGCCGACGGTGCCGATGGTCGGGTTGGCGCCGTCCAACGGCCGGAACGATCCCACGCCCGCGGAGGTGAACGTACACCTGTCGTAGTCACCGATGGCGCCGGCCCCGGCCGACGCCATCGCCTGGGACACGGCGTCGGCGTCGTCCGGCGGCACGAACACCGCCCACTTGTCCAGCGGGGTGGCCTCGTGTGCCTCCAGGGGTCGCAGGTCGTGCAGGCCGAGACTCACAGCGAGCGCCTCCGAGACACCTCCGGCAGGCGAGTCGGC
>JACCZT010000143.1 GCA_013695785.1 Nocardioidaceae bacterium
AGTAGGACGGTCCGCCGCCGCTGAAATGATCGGTCACAGCTCGCACCGACGCGCCCGCGCTCAGAACCGGCGGTGCACCGGTGGCAGCACCGCGCGGAACCGCTCCTCCAGACGGGCGCGGGCTGACTCGTCGATCTCCCCGTTGACCCGCAGACGCGAGACGCCCCCGTCGGGATAGACGTCGAGCCGTACGTGGGTGATAGGTAGCGCATTGTCGAGCACGAAGTGGTGCCGGGTGTCCGGCTGCAGCCGGGTCCGCGGCAGCAGCTCTAGCCAAGCCGACTCGTCGTCGATGTCCGCCGAAACGCCGACGAACCCACTCAGGCTTGCCCACCTGGCCGCGTTGCCGATGAAGTAAGAGGTGTCGATCTCGACGCGTCGTACGCGTCCCCGCGCGGCGAGTTGTACGGTCACGTGGTCGTTGCCGTCGTCGCGGCGTCGGGCGTTCTCCCACCCTTCGCCCATCGTCCGGGCACGGCCCGACGCCAGGATGTTGAGCGGCGAGGAGTAGAAGGCGTTGGAGCAGCCGACGACGGTACCGCCGTTCTCGAGTGCGGCGAGGTCGACGGTTCCGGTCAGGAGGCTGGGGTCGGGCACGGGCTCCCCGTGCACCCGGAACCTGGCCACGCCACCGTCGGGATAGATCGTCAAGCGCACGTGGGTGTAGCGGTGCTCGTCACTGACGACGAAGGGGTTTGCACTGTCCCCGTCGACCGGTGACTTCGGTACGAGCGTCGCCCACGCGGCCTGCTCGAGCTCGGCCGGTGACGGGTAGCCGTCGACGCTGGTGGCCTCGACCGAGACGTGGGGTGGGTAGTTGCCGGTGAACCACGCCGTGTCCACGACGACACCATGGACGACCCCGGGGACACCCAGGCGTACGACGGCGTGATCGTGGCCGGGCTCGCGACGACGGCGGGTCTCCCAACCGTCGTAGATCTTGCCCTTGTGGCCGAAGTCCTGCGTGGAGAACACCGCCGGCTCAGGCTTGATCAGGTTCTCGCGCTCGGCGAAAAGCTCGTCGTTGGCGTAGACCACGCTGCCGGCGATGGCCCGCGACGCGAGGTCCGGCAGCTGTGTGAAGTCACTCATGTGCCTCCGTTGGCGAGCAGCCGGCCCTGCGGCTCGACGTCGTTCTCGATGTCGGCCGTGATGACGTTACCCCGCAACCAGGTGGCGCGTACCCGTCCGGTAAGCGGACGCCCGTCGTACGGCGTGAGGGGGTTCTTGTGGAACAGCTCCCCCGTGTCGACGGTGAAACCGTCGTCGGGCGCGAAGACGCAGAAGTCGGCATCGCGCCCGACAGCGATCTTCCCCTTCGATGACAGGCCCGCGAAGGCCGCAGGGCGCTCGGCCATCCAGCGCGCGACCTCGGCCAGGGTGTGTCCGCGTTGCCGCGCCGCGGTCCAGATCGCCGGTAGCCCGAGCTGGACCGAGGCGATCCCTCCCCACGCAAGCCCGAAGTCCCCCGAACAGGTGCGCTTCAGGTCCGGCGTACACGGTGAGTGGTCGGATACGACGAGGTCGATGGTGCCGTCGGCCAGCCCTCTCCACAGCGCTTCGCGGTTGTCGGCCTCGCGGATCGGCGGGCAGCACTTGAACGCCGTGGCGCCGTCGGCGATCTCCTCGGCGGCGAAGGTCAGGTAGTGGGGGCAGGTCTCCACGGTCAATGCCACACCGTCGCGGCGGGCCGCGGCGATCATCGGCAATGCCTCGGCGCTCGCCAGGTGCACGATGTGCACCCGGCAACCCGTCCGCCGTGCCACCTCGATCACGCGGGCGATGGCGAGGTTCTCGGCTGCACGCGGGCGCGACGCGAGGAATGTCGAGTACGCCCGGCCGTCCGCCCCCGGTACGTCCTCGACGGCAGCAGCGTCCTCGGCGTGGACGAGCATCGTCGTACCCAGGGACTCGACGACGCGCATGGCGGCCTCGAGGTCGTCGGGTCCGAGGTGGCCGAACTCCTCGACGCCCGACGGCAGCAGGAAGCACTTGAACCCAAGCACGCCAGCGTCGTGCAAGCCGTCCAGGTCGTCCAGGTTGCCCGGGACCGCGCCGCCGTAGAACCCGACATCGACGAAGCACTGGCCCTCGGCGCTCTTGCGCTTGACCGCCAGGGCGTCGACGTCGCAGGTGGGCGGGATGCTGTTCAGCGGCATGTCGACGACCGTCGTCACCCCGCCTGCCCCAGCCGCGCGGGTCGCGCTGCGGAAGCCCTCCCACTCGGTGCGGCCAGGCTCGTTGACGTGCACGTGCGTGTCCACCAGGCCCGGCATCAGGACCTCGTCGTCGCCGAGCCGGACCACCCGCGTGGCGCCGGGGGTCGCCGCCTGCTCCAGCGGATCGATGGCGGTGATGATGCCGTCGCGGATGCCGATGGCCCAGGCGACCTCACCGTCCGCGGTGATGACGCGTGGCGCCCGGATCACCAGGTCGTACCCGCCGCTCACCAGTGCCACGCCACCGGGTCGTCAGCGGTGTCGTCGCGCTGCACCGTCGCCTCGATGAGGCCGTACGGCCGGTCCGCCGCCACGAAGACCTCGCCGGGGTTGTCGACGCCGAACGGCGAGAGGTCTACCAGGAAGTGGTGCTTGTTCGGAGCGGAGAACTTGATCTGCGCCACCTCGGGGTGCGTCTCCAGTGCTGCCTCCCCCATCGCGTACAGGCTCTGCTGCAACGCGTAGCTGTGCACCT
>JACCZT010000153.1 GCA_013695785.1 Nocardioidaceae bacterium
CGCCCAGCTGCTCGGGCACTCGGTCTTCAACCACCTCCTCGCCGTCATGAGCCCCGCAGTCGTTTCGCTGCTGCTGCTCCTTGAGGTGCCCGCCGCCGCTCTCCTGGCCGGACTCTTCTTGGGACAGACGCCGCCGATCGGCGTGTACGTCGGGCTGGTCTTGATCCTCGTCGGTCTTGCCGTCGTGCTGACCCGCACCGAGGCCGTGAAGCAGGCGACGCCGCCGTACCCGGGCGACTGACGGGGTGACCCGCCAGTCGCCCGGCACGGCACAGCGCAACGAATCAGGCTCGGAACCCGGACAGACCCCGACGGGTACGTGCCCGCCGGGCCACGCCGGAGAACAGTGCGTCCATCACCATCCCGATCGCGAGCACGACGATCATGACCGCGAGCAGGAACTCCGGCTTGCCGGCCTGGTAGGCGTTGTTGAGCATCGTGCCCACCGCGGGACTACCGGGGATCTGCACGAACAGCTCGCCCGCCATCAAGGCGCGCCATGCGAATGCCCATCCCTGCGAGAGCCCACCGAGGTAGGAGGGGAATGCTGCCGGGACCATGACGTACGCCATGGGGGTTCGCCTCGGAAGGCTTGTAAATAGTAAATCGGTGAGTCATAGCAAATTAGTAAAGTAAGTCCATTCGGCTCGCCCTGACCGTGGCGCACCTCACTCTCAGCGTGATCCCGGCGCCGCCGGCGTTGTCGGTACAGTCGCCGGGTTGGCTCCACCCTGAGAGGTCGTTATGCCTGACTCACCCTCGCTCGACTCCACGACCGCCTCCGACGTGCCACGCCCCAGACGGTCGTGCCTCGCGGTGCCGGGGTCCAACCCCCGGTTCCTTCACAAGGCCAAGGGGCTGGATGCCGACCAGGTCTTCCTCGACCTCGAGGACGCCTGTGCTCCATCGGCCAAGCCCGGCGCGCGCAAGAACATCGTCGCGGCGCTCACCGACGGAGGCTGGGGCAACAAGATCCGGGCGGTCCGGGTCAACGACTGGACCACCAAGTGGACCTACCAGGACGTCATCGAGGTCGTCGAGGGCGCAGGGGCCGACCTCGACTGCATCATGCTCCCGAAGGTCCAGACACCCGAGCACATCGTCGCGCTCGACCTGCTGCTCACCCAGATCGAGACCGAGCATGGCCTGGAGGTCGGACGCATCGGCATCGAGGCACAGATCGAGAACGCCCTCGGACTGATCAACGTCAACGCGATAGCGGCCGCGTCGCCGCGCGTGGAGACAATCATCTTCGGGCCGGCGGACTTCATGGCAAGTATCAACATGAAGTCCCTGGTCGTCGGTGAGCAACCCCCCGGGTACGACGTCGGCGACGCCTACCACCACATCTTGATGAGCATCCTGATGGCGGCGCGGGCACATGACAAACAGGCGATCGACGGCCCGTACCTGCAGGTCCGTGACACCGATGGGTTCAGCCGCGTCGCCGGCAGGTCCGCAGCGCTGGGTTTCGACGGCAAGTGGGCGCTGCACCCCGACCAGATCGACATCGCCAATGACGTGTTCAGCCCGCGGCAGGAGGACTACGACCACGCCGAGAACATCCTCGACGCGTACGACTGGTACACCTCCGACGCCGGAGGCGCGAAGGGGGCCGCGATGCTCGGTGAAGAGATGATCGACGAGGCATCGCGCAAGATGGCACTGGTGATCTCGGCCAAGGGTCGCGCAGCGGGCATGAGCCGTACGGACCGCTGGGAACCCCCGAGCTCCTGACGTCCCGGACGGAGAGCGCCCGCCGACGCGGTCACGACCCGGGGTCCTGCAGCACGACGTAGTCGGCGGTGGCCTGTGCGGGGTAGCTCTCTCGAATCGGCCCTGAGTAGCCGACCTGAGCGACCTCACAGGTGGTGAGGTCGGAGAAGCTGATCTCGCTCAGCTCGCTCTCGCCCAGCCCGGCGTACTCGTCGTACAGCACCGTCCGGTCGGTGATGTCGAACACCATTGCCAGACCGGGTGAGGATCGGCTCGGCTCGATGAGGACCGTGCCCAGCAGCCCAGTCGTGGAGTCCCCTATCGGCTTGACCCGGCGGATGTCGACCAAGGGGCCGGTGATCGTGCCTTCGCTGCGGGGCAGGCTCGGACTCGTCGGCTCGGTGTCCGCCGGCCCGGGAAGGACGCCGCATCCGGCGACTCCGGCGACGGCCAGCGCAACGAGCGCCGCGACGAGGGTGCGTCTGGCTGTCATGGGGGTTGGACGAAGCCAAGTCCCAGCCGGTTCCCTCCCGGGGCCGACCTCAGCCGTCGAGAGCCCGGACGAAGGACGCGACCTCGGCCCTCACCTGGTCCTGGTCGAGGTCGAGGTGCTCGAGAATCGTGTAACGGTCTGGACGTGTCTGGGGGGCTTGGAGGACAGCCGCTGCGAACTGCTCGTCGGTGATGCCGAGGTCGGACGGGGTGAGCGGCAGCTCGTGCCGGCGTAGACACTCGGCGATCTGCTCGAAGCGCTTGTGGTTGTCGCGCAGGTGGTAGGCGAACAGGGCTCCGGCGCCGGCCAGCTCACCATGGTTGGCGGTCCCGGGGTACAGCGCCTCGACGGCGTGGATGATCTCGTGGCACGCGCCGCTACAGGGTCGCGACGTACCGGCCACCGACATCGCCATCCCGGACAGCACGAGGGCCTCGGCGAGCGCGATGAGGAAGTCGTCGTCGGCGATCCCGTCTTCGCGGTGCAGCATGGCTTCGGCTGCGGTGCGGGCGAACGTGACCGCAAGCCCGTCGACGGGTTCCCCGCGTTCGCGGTGGGCGAGCTGCCAGTCCTCGATGGCGGACAGGTTGCTGATGGCGTCACCGACACCGGAACGGACCATCCGAGGTGGGGCGGCCCGTACGTAGTCCAGGTCGACGACGACCGCCAGCGGCATCGAGACGCCGAAGGAGCCCTTGCCGCCGCGGTACTCCAAGGAGGCCACTGGGGAGCAGATGCCGTCGTGGGCGAGGTTCGTCGCCACCGCCACCATGGGTACGCCTGCGCGGGTGGCGGCGTACTTGGTGACGTCGAGGGTGCGCCCGCCGCCGATACCGACGACGGCGTCGTAGGCACGCTCCTGCAGCGCGGCCTGGAGGTCCCCTGCCACCGCGAGGTTCGCGCCGTCGACCATGAAGAGGCCGGCGAGTGGAAGCGAGCCCTTGACCCGGTCCCAGATCTCCTGCCCTTGCCCTGGCCCCACCGCCACCAGTACTTGGCCGTTGGCGGAGATACGACGCTCGGTGAACAGCTCGGCGAGGCCGTCGACGGCTCCGGCACCGATGTCGATGAAGAGAGGGCTGGCAAGCATGCGGGCTAGTAGAGGCATGCGATCTCCCGGGCACGAACCAGGTCCCGGTGGTCGTCGACCTCTACCCACGGCATCTCATCGCCGATCGGCGCTGTGCCGATGAAGCCGCCGCGGTCGACGAACTCCTGGAAGCCGTCCTCGTAGTAGAGGCCTGGGTCGCGACGGAAGGTCGTCTCGAGTGCGCCTGCGAGGGCATCGGCGGCGGCGGCCTCGATGATGGCGGCACCGATGTACTCGCCGTACGCGGTGGCGGGGTCCATCAGCTTGGTGACGCGGGTGACGCCGAGCGCCTTGTCGACCTGGACCTTCATCTCCTCCTCGGCGAGAGGTTTGGAGGTGTCGAGGGCCAGCAGCAGGTCCGGGCCTCGTGAGCTGAGGAGCGTCCGCTCGACCGAGACCGGGTGGACGGTATCGCCGTTGACCATGAGGACACCCTCGCCGAAATGGTCCCGCGCCAGCCACAACGAGTACGCGTTGTTCCAGATCTCGGCCTTGTCGTTGTACACCAGGCTGAGGGTGACGCCGTGACGCTTCTCCAGGTCCGCCTGCCGTTCCTCGACGGCGTCGGCCGCGTACCCGACGACGATGACGACGTCGCGCAGGTCTACCTCGGCGAGGTTGGACAAGGCGATGTCCAGGATCGTCGTGTCGGCGTCCACGGGCACCAGCGCCTTGGGCAGGCTGTCGGTGAAGGGGCGAAGCCTCCGGCCCGCCCCGGCAGCAAGCACCATGCCGATCATGTCGATCCTCTCCGGTCCTGGTGACTGCGGCGTCTGCGCCGGGCGAACGCTCAGGCTACCGTGCCGGTTGGGCGTCCATTGCGCCCGGAACCGGCTGCAGTAGCCTTCCAAGCCGGCGTTCCCCAGCAACCGAGGAGGAGTCGTGGGACGACTCGCCAGCACCGAAGGTCTCAGCGACGTGCAGAAGGAGATGCTGCGGACCGTACGCAGCTTCGTCGACAAGGAGATCCTGCCTGTCGCCACCGAGCTCGAGCACAAGGACGAGTACCCCACGGCGATCGTGGAGGGCTTGAAGGAGCTCGGCATCTTCGCCCTGGTCATCCCCGAGGAGTACGGCGGGCTCGGCGAGTCGCTGCTGACGTACGCGCTGGTGGTCGAGGAGATAGCGCGCGGCTGGATGAGCGTCTCCGGAGTCATCAACACGCACTTCATGGTGGCGCACATGCTCCTGCACCACGGCACCCAGGAACAGAAGCAGAAGTACCTTCCGCGCATGGCGACCGGCGAGGTCCGCGGAGCGTTCTCGATGTCCGAGCCGGGCTGCGGCTCGGACGTGGCGGCGATCAGGACCAAGGCGACGAGGCTGTCCGGGGACGACGACGGGGCGTACTCGATCACCGGACAGAAGATGTGGCTCACCAACGGCGGCTCGGCCAACCTCGTCGCGCTCCTGGTCAAGACCGACGAGGGTGCGGACTCGGTGTACAAGAACATGACCACGTTCCTGGTCGAGAAGGAGCCGGGCTTCGGTGAGACCGCTCCCGGCGTGACCGTACCGGGCAAGATCGAGAAGATGGGCTACAAGGGCGTCGACACGACCGAGCTCATCCTTGCCGAGCACAAGATCGGTGCCGACCAGATCCTCGGCGGGCAACCGGGCAAAGGCTTCTACCAGATGATGGACGGTGTCGAGGTCGGCCGCGTCAACGTCGCCGCCCGTGGGTGCGGTGTGGCCCTGCGCGCGTTCGAGCTCGGTGTGAGCTACGCACAGCAGCGCGAGGCCTTCGGCAAGCCGATCGCCCAGCACCAGGCGGTGTTGTTCCGCTTGGCGGAGATGGCCACCAAGGTCGAGGCGTCGCACCAGATGATGGTCAAGGCGGCACGCCTGAAGGACGAAGGTCAGCGGGGCGACCTCGAGGCGGGTATGGCGAAATATCTCGCGAGCGAGTACTGCTCACAGGTCGTCGAGGGCTCCTTCCGCATCCATGGCGGTTACGGGTTCTCCAAGGAGTACGAGATCGAGCGCCTCTACCGCGAGGCCCCGATGCTGCTGATCGGGGAGGGCACGGCCGACATCCAGCGGATGATCATCGGCCGCCGGCTGCTCGAGGAGTACAAGCTCCGCTGAGCGGCCCGTCACGACTGGCGGCGTTGTCGGTCGCCCGCAGCCCCGGCGATAGGCTGGACGCACCAGCCATCGTCTTCGGAGGTTTCGCCCCATGCCACCCCAAGCAGCTCGCCCCGCCCTGCAACTGGAGTTCCCCCAGTCGCTCGGGGTGTACGACGACTACGCCACCGCGCAGAAGGCCGTCGACTTCCTGTCCGATGAGGAGTTCCCCGTACAGAACTGCATGATCGTCGGCACCGACCTCCGCCAGGTCGAGCGGGTCACCGGGCGCCTCACCTACGGCCGTGCCGCCGCTGCCGGCGCCGCTTCCGGTGCCTGGTTGGGCCTTCTCATCGGCCTGATCCTCGGCATCTTCGCCAACGAGGGCGACTGGCTGGTCAGCGTCATCAGCGCGGTGCTGTTCGGCATCGTGTTCGGGCTGGTCTGGGGTGTCGTCGGGTTCGCGATGACCGGTGGACGCCGCGACTTCACGTCAATCACGCAGGTGGTGGCCACTCGGTACGAGGTGCTCGTCGAGCACAAGCACCTCGCCAAGGCCCAGGAGATCCTCGGCCGCATGCCTGGGCGCCCGGTCGACCTCTGACGGCTGCCAGCGACCGGCCCTGGAGATGTGGCCGCCCGCAAGCCGCCGTATCCTCGGCACCGCGTCCGCACACGGCGTACCGACGACCTGGGAGTGACGATGGGCGAGCTCTGGTTGGTGCGGCACGGTCAGACGGAGTGGTCGCGCGACGGCCGCCACACCTCCGACACGGACCTGCCGCTGCTGCCTGAAGGTGAGGAACGGGCGCGGTCGCTGGCGCCCAGGCTCGCCGGCACCGGCTTCGGGCTCGTACTGACGAGCCCGCTGCAGCGGGCCCGGCGGACCGCAGAGCTGGCCGGCTTCGGTGACGCCGAGGTCGACCCCGACCTCGTGGAGTGGCGCTACGGCGAGTACGAGGGGATCACCTCTGCCGAGATCCACCGCAGTGACCCCGGGTGGACGATCTGGGACGGTGTGACGCCCGACGGGGAGAGCGCCGTGCAGGTCACCGAGCGTTTGGACCGGGTGGTCGCCAGAGTTCTCGCCGAGACGGAGCCGACGCTCGCCTTCGCGCACGGCCACTCGCTGCGGGCCCTGACCGCGCGCTGGCTGGACCAGCCGGTCGTCGAGGGGCGCCGCCTCGTCCTGGGCACCGGGACGGTCTGCAGGCTCGGGTTCGAGCACGACTTCAGGGCGATCGTCACCTGGAACTCCTGACCACGGCACACTCAGAGGCAATCCACCACCGTGAGGGAGGAGCCCGCCATGCAGTTCGGTCGCAGCTATGAGGAGTTCGAGGTCGGCGCGACGTACAAGCACTGGCCAGGCAAGACCGTGACCGAGTACGACGACCACCTCTTCTGCCTGTTGACGATGAACCACCACCCGCTGCACCTGGACGCCAGCTACGCCGAACAGACGACGCAGTTCGCCAAGAACGTCGTGGTCGGCAGCTACATCTACTCGCTGCTGCTCGGCATGAGCGTCCCTGACGTCTCGGGCAAGGCGATAGCCAACCTGGAGGTCGAGTCCCTCAAGCACGTCGCACCGACCTTCCACGGCGACACCCTCTACGGCGAGACGGTGGTGCTGGACAAGTGGGAGAGCAAGTCCAAGGACGACCGCGGCGTCGTCTACGTCGAGACCAAGGGCTACAACCAGGACGGCACGCTGGTGTGTGTCTTCCGGCGCAAGGTGATGGTGCCCAAGCAGAGCTATCTGCAGGCGCGCGGCGGCGAGCAGCCCGGCCGGCCAGTGCTCACCGAACCAGGCTGACGTGCTGATCGACCTGCACACCCACTCCACCCGCTCGGACGGGACGGACAGCCCGTCCGAGCTCGTCGCCAACGCCGTACGCGCCGGTCTCGACGTCCTCGCGATCACCGACCACGACTGCACCACCGGCTGGGCCGAGGCCCAGGATGCCGCTGCCGCGGCCGATGTGGTGCTGGTCCGCGGCCTGGAGATCTCCTGCCGGTACGCCGGCGCGGGCGTGCACCTGCTGGCGTACGAACCCGACCCCGCCGACCCGCGGCTGCAGGCCGAGCTCGAGCGGGTGCTCGAGGGCCGCAGGGCGCGGTTGCCGCTGACGCTTGCGCGGCTCGCTGAGCTCGGCTACCCCGTGACCGCCGAGCAGGTGCGCGAGGTCTCCGGTGACACCGAGGCGACGGGACGGCCGCACGTCGCCGATGCGATGACGCGGCTGGGCTACGTCGCGGACCGTGACGAGGCGTTCGCCCGCTTCCTGATGCCCGGCCGGCCGGCGTACGTCGACCGCTACGCCGCCGACCTCGTCGCCATGATCGGGCTGGTTGCCGCAGCTGGAGGAGCGACCGTCGTCGCACACCCCTGGAGCCGCGGAAGCCATCGCGTACTCGACCGTGCAGCGTTCGCCGCGCTTCGTGCCGCTGGCCTCGCCGGCATCGAGGTCGACCACAACGACCACGCTCCCGAGCGCCGGGCGCGGCTGCGCGACATCGCCGCAGAGCTTGACCTGGTCGTCACCGGCGCGAGCGACTACCACGGCACCGGCAAGACCGGTTTCGACCTCGGGTGCAACACCACCACCCCCGCCGAGTACGACCGCCTCCGCGCCCTCCTCCCCTGACCCCTGCACTTTCCCCGCGATTTGGCGAGTTGCGGG
>JACCZT010000116.1 GCA_013695785.1 Nocardioidaceae bacterium
ACTCACCAAGACCCACATCGCGTCGTCGGCCGACGCGCCGTACGTCGCGCAGAACGGTGTCGAGGAACGCCGCTGGATCTGCGTGACAACTACCGAACAGGTGAACGTGTGCACGTCCCACCTGACCACAGCGGGCACTGACGCGGGCACGGCGAACACCGCGCAGTGTGTCGAGCTGACAGCGGTCCTGCAGCGCTTTGCCAACGACGGACCCACGATCTTCGCAGGGGACGTCAACCGGCTCGACAGCTGCGCGCCTGACACGTTCTGGAACGAGACCGACGCCGCGGCGACCCAGGCGCGCGGGATCCAGCACGTCTACGGGACCGCACGGTCGTTCAAGAAGCCGGTGGCCGAGAACGAACCCGCGACCTACACCGATCACGACGTCTTGCTGGTGCGCGCGAGGTTGAAACCGCCGCGGTTGTAGTCAGCTGCCGAAGGTGATGGCGAAGTCGCGCAGAGCCAGCGTCACCAGCGGCCGTCGCCCGGCCAGGAAACCGAGCGGCCCATCGGCGTCGATCTCCCAGCGCGCACGGGCGACGCCGACCCTCGCGGTGCCGCGGACGGGCGAGCGCAGTCGGCCCGGGCCGGGTTTGGTGCTCAGGGTCCGGTCCTGGCTCACGCCGAACGTCAGCGGCAGGCGGCCTGGCAGCATCAGCACCCGATCTACCTGAACGCCTGCTACTGGTTGGCCGTCGTCGGCGGCGGCGGCGTACGTCCGGTGCGGCTCGACCGCAAAGACGGCGAGGTTCTTGGGAATCCCCCACAACGCCCGCCCGCCACTGCGGGAGGCGACATCGTCCACCCAGATGTCGGTTATCGCGACCCGCGGTAGCCAACCGTCGCGCACCAGCGAGGTCGCCATGATCTCGTGGTACGTCAGCACGCTCGGCGGCTCGTAGACGAAGAAGGCGGCGGTGAGGAGCCGGCGGCCGTCGGGCACGAAGACGCCGACATAGGCGTGGCCGTGCAGGCGCCACGGCTCTGGCGGGAAGCCGGTCACGCGCTCACCGGCGCCACGAGAAGTCGGTGGGTTCGAGCGAGCGCACCCGGCGCACGTACTGCGAGACCCGCCCCGGCCAGTTGGAGCTGATCCGCCCGGAGGAGTCGCGGTACCAGCTCGCACACCGTGCCCAGACCGTCGCGCCGAGGCGGCGCTGCAGGTCGTCGTCGAAGGCGTCGGCCACGTCGCGCCGCACCTCCATCGGCCCCCGGGCACCAGTGGCGAGCCGGTCCACGCACTGGCGGATGTATCGCCCCTGCGCCTGAAGGACGTCGATCATCGAACCCGACCCCGTGTTGGTGTTGGGCCCGTAGACGAGGAACAGGTTGGGAAAGTCCGGCACGCACATGCCGAGGTACGCCCGCGCGCCGCTGGACCACGCCTCGTCGAGGGTCGTCCCGCCGCGACCGGTGACCCGCATCGGCGCGAGGAACTCCTGGGTCGCGAAACCGGTGCCGACCACTATCGCGTCGGCCGGGCGCTGGACCCCATCGGCGGTCAGGATCGCCTCGGGAGTGACCTCGGTGATGGCGGCAGTCACCACCTCGACGTGCGGCTGCCCGAGCGCCGGCAGGTAGTCGTTGGAGAACAGCACCCGCTTGCACCCGGGGGTGTAGTCAGGCGTCAGACGGGCCCGCAGGTCGTCGTCCGGCACCTGGCTGCGCAGGTGCCACAGGCAGAGCCGCCCGGTCGCGCGCGACAGCAGCCTCGCGAGGCGGGTGGTGCCGCTCATGCCCTCACCCAGCAGCTCGGTGAGGAGCCAGATGCGGCGTCGCTCGAGTCGCAGCAGCAGCGGCACGCGCCGGTACAGCGCTCGACGGGTCGACCCGTACGGGGTGTCGGCCTTGGGCGCGATGAACGCCGGTGTGCGCTGGAAGATGGTGACGGACTCGGCGACGCGGGCGAGCTCTGGGACGAACTGAACCGAGCTGGCACCAGTACCGATCACCGCGATGTTCTTGCCGCGCGGGTCGAGCCGGTGATCCCACAGGGCGGAGTGGAAGCAAGGGCCGTCGAAAAGCTCGAGCCCCGGCACCAGCGGCCAGGCCGGACGCGACAGCTGGCCGACGGCACTCACCAGCACCTCGGCCTCGCGTACTCGGCCGTCCGCCGTCGTCACCGTCCAGCGGCCGGTGTCGTCGTCGAACGTCGCCGAGACGACCTCGGCGCCGAACGACACCAACGCGTCGATGCCCTCGTCGTGCGCCACGCGCCGCAGGTACGCATGGATCTCGCCCTGCTGGGCGTAGCGGCGGGACCAGCCGGGGTTGGGTGCGAAGGAGAAGGAGTACAACGGCGACGGGATGTCGCAGCCGGCGCCGGGATAGGTGTTGTCGCGCCACACACCGCCCATCTCGTCGCCTCGTTCGAGAACGGTGATGTCGCGATGACCGGCGCGGAGCAGTTCCCGGGCGCAGGCGACGGCACCGAACCCCGAGCCGACGATGACGATCCTCACGCGGCGGTCACGCAGGCCATGGTCGCGTCGTCGTCGCCGCCGTGTCAACGAGGCCGGGTTCGCCGCGGTCGGGCGCCTCAAATGCGCTCGCACGGCCCGATAGCATCGAGTGGTCGCACGAGCGTGCGTCTCCCGTCACCGAAGGAGCATCGTGTCCGAGCTCACCGTTGCCGTCGTCAGCCCCGACGAACGCATCGAGCGCTCGGTGACGACGGGCACCAGGGCGTGGGAGCTCTTCGCCGACGACACGACCGTCATCGCCGCACGCGTGCGCGGCGAGCTCAAGGATTTGGGATACGAGCTGGCGCCCGGGGACGAGGTCGAGCCGGTCGCCATCGACAGCATCGACGGCCGCGACATCCTGCGTCACTCCACGGCCCATGTGCTGGCCCAGGCGGTCCAGGATCTCTTCCCCGACGCCAGGCTCGGTATCGGTCCGCCGATCGAGGACGGCTTCTACTACGACTTCGACGTCCCCGAGCCGTTCAAGCCCGAGGACATGGACGCACTCGAGACCCGTATGCGCAAGATCATCAAGGAGGGTCAGCGGTTCAGCCGCCGGGAGGTCACCGACGACGGCGCCCGCGTCGAGCTCGCGCGCGAGCCGTACAAGCTGGAGCTCGTCGGCCTCAAGGGCCATGCCGGTGAGGCGGCCGAGGGCGCCGGCGTCGAGGTCGGGGCGGGCGGCCTGACGATCTACGACAACCTCAAGCGGAACGGATCGGTGGCCTGGTCGGACCTGTGCCGCGGCCCCCACCTGCCGACCACCAAGAAGATTCCCTCGTTCAAGCTGATGCGCGTCGCCGCGGCGTACTGGCGCGGCAACGAGAAGAACAAGCAGCTGCAACGCATCTATGGCACCGCGTGGGAGTCCAAGGACGCGCTCGAGGCGCACCTGCACCGGCTCGAGGAGGCGCAGCGCCGCGACCACCGGCGGCTCGGCACCGAGCTCGACCTCTACAGCTTCCCCGACGAGATCGGGTCCGGGCTCGCGGTGTTCCACCCCAAGGGCGGCGTCTTACGCAAGGCGATGGAGGACTACTCGCGTCAGCGACACGTGGAGTCCGGGTACGAGTTCGTCAACACCCCGCACATCGCCAAGCGGCACCTGTTCGAGACCTCCGGCCACCTGCCGTACTACGCCGACGGCATGTACCCGCCGATGGAGATGGAAGGCTCGGAGTACTACCTCAAGGCGATGAACTGCCCGATGCACAACCTCATCTTCCGTTCGCGCGGGCGTTCGTACCGCGAGCTGCCGCTGCGTCTTTTTGAGTTCGGATCGGTCTACCGGTACGAGAAGTCCGGTGTCGTGCACGGCCTGACCCGCGTGCGCGGGATGACAATGGACGACGCGCACATCTACTGCACCAAAGAGCAGATGGACGCCGAGCTGCGGTCGTTGCTGGACTTCGTCCTCAACCTGCTCCGCGACTACGGGCTGGACGACTTCTACCTGGAGCTGTCGACGCGCGACGAATCGGACAAGTTCGTCGGCACCGCCGAGGAGTGGGCTGAGGCGACCGCCGCCCTCGAACACGCGGCGCGGGGGTCCGAGCTCGAGCTGGTCCCCGACCCCGGGGGGGCCGCGTACTACGGCCCCAAGATCTCGGTGCAGACACGTGATGCGATTGGCCGGAGCTGGCAGATTTCGACGATCCAGGTCGACTTCCAGCAGCCCAAGCGGTTCGAGCTCCAGTACGCCGCCGCGGACGGCAGCCGGCAGCAACCGGTCATGATCCACTGCGCCCTGTTCGGGTCGATCGAGCGCTTCATCGGCGTCCTCGTCGAGCACTACGCCGGTGCGTTCCCGCCATGGCTCGCACCCGTGCAGGTGGTCGGTATCCCGATCGCCGAACGCCATGTCGACTATCTGTACGAGGTCGCCTCGAGGTTGCGCGCGCACGGCATCCGGGTAGAGGTCGATGAGTCCGATGACCGCATGCAGAAGAAGATCCGCAACGCGCAGACGCAGAAGGTGCCGTACATGCTGATCGCCGGCGACGCCGACGCCCGCGCCGGCGCGGTCTCGTTCCGCTACCGCAGCGGCGAGCAGGACAACGGAGTCGCCGTCGACGACGCCGTCGCGCGGATCGCCGAGGCCGTGGCCGGCCGGGTCCAGGTATGACCCACGAGCCGGCCGAAGGGGTGGCCGACGGGTTGCCGTTCGAGCGGTTGTGGACGCCGCACCGGTTGGCGTACATCACTACCGAGTCCCCGACCGGGGACGACTCCGGCTGCCCCTTCGACCGGGTTGCAGATGACGACGCCGTCGGCAACCTCGTGGTCGCCCGCGGGGCGACGACGTACGCCGTGCTCAACCTGCACCCGTACAACCCGGGGCACCTCATGGTGCTGCCGTACCGGCACGTCGCCGAGCTCGAGGATCTCACCACCGCGGAGTCCGCGGAGCTGACGACCATGACGCAGCAGGCGATCCGGGCGCTGCGCAGCACCGCCAGGCCGCACGCGTTCAACATCGGGATGAACCTCGGTGGTGTCGCCGGAGGGTCGCTGTCGGAGCACCTGCACCAGCACGTCGTACCGCGGTGGACCGGTGACGCCAGCTTCATCACCGTCATCGGCGGCACCAAGGTGCTGCCCCAGCTGCTCGCCGACACCCGCGACCTGCTGCGTTCGGCGTGGCCGGAGACCGGTGGCGTCACCTGATGCTGGAGAGGTTCCGCGCCTTTTGGAACAAGGTCTTCGCGCCGATTGCCACCGCTCTGCTGCGCCTGGGAGTGAGCCCAGATGCCGTCACGATCGTCGGCACGATCGGTGTCAGCGCGGCGGCCCTGTGGTTCTTCCCCCGCGGGCAGTTCCTCGTCGGTGTCCTGGTTGTCACCGCATTCGTGTTCTCGGACCTCATCGACGGGCAGATGGCCCGCAGGTCGGGCACGTCTTCTCGGTGGGGTGCCTTCCTCGACTCCACTCTCGACCGCATCTCAGACGCGGCGATCTTCGGTGGTCTCGTGCTGTGGTACGCCGGCGGCGGCGACGACCCGGTGATGACGGCCGTCGCGCTGTACTGCCTGGTGATGGGGTCGCTGACGTCGTACGCACGCGCACGTGCCGAGGCGCTCGGCATGACCGCGAAGGGTGGAATCGCCGAGCGTGCTGACCGGCTGGTCGCCGTCCTGTTCATGACCGGCCTGTCCGGCATCTTCGACCTCCCGGTGCTCCGCACCGTCGTGCTGTGGGCTCTGGCCGTCGCCAGCACCGTCACCGTCGTCCAGCGCATGGTGATCGTGCGGCGCCAGGCGGTGCAGTGAACCAGACCCTGGCCAGGACACGCAGCCGGGCGAGCGCCGCCGGCTACCACCTCAGCTGGGCGGTCGCACAGCGGCTGCCAGAACGTGTCGTCGACCCGCTGCTGCGCCAGGCCGCCGACCGCACGACCCGCCTCGGTGGCCCTGGCGTTCGGCGGCTGCAGTTGAACCTCGCCCGGGCCGCCGGCACGGACGACCCGGCCGAGATCGAGGACCTCACCCGTGCGGCGATGCGGTCCTACCTGCGGTACTGGGGCGAGGTGTTTCGGCTGCCACGTTGGAGCGCGGCTGACGTACGTGCCCGGGTTCGGACCGAGGACGAACACCGCCTCCGCGCCGCCTACGCCAGCGGTCGCGGGGTGGTGGCAGCGTTGCCGCACATGGGCAACTGGGACCTCGCCGGCGCGTGGGCGTGCGCCGAGCAGATGCCGCTGATGACGGTGGCCGAGCGGTTGCGTCCCGCGCCGGTCTACGACGAGTTCGTCCGCTTCCGCGAGGGGCTCGGCATGACGGTCCTGCCGATGACCGGTGGCCCTCCGCCGCTTCCGGTGCTGCGCACCTACCTCGAAGGTGGCGGGCTCGTGTGCCTGCTCGCGGACCGCGCCCTGGCGAGCAGCGGCGCAGAGGTCGAGCTGCTGGGAGAGACCGCCAAGATGGCAGTTGGGCCGGCGTTCCTGGCCCAGCAGACCGGCGCGACTCTGCTCCCCGTCACCACGGCGTACGCCGGCGAAGCGATGCGGATCAGGTTCTTCGAGCCGGTCGAGCATCGGCCCGGGACCGACGGCGCGCGTGCGATGACCCAGACGGTCGCCGACGCGTTCGGGACGGCGATCGCCGACGACCCCGTCGACTGGCACATGCTGCAGCGCGTCTTCGTGCGCGACTTTGACGCGGCTCGTCGGCGGTGAACCCGCGATGAAGATCGGCATGGTCTGCCCGTTCTCGCTCGACGTGCCAGGTGGCGTCCAGAATCACGTGCGCGGGCTGACCGAGTCGTTGCAGGACGTCGGCCACGACGTGTCGGTCCTCGCGCCGGCCAGCGAGCACCGGCCGGTGCCGGAGTACGTCGTCTCAGCAGGGCGGGCCGTACCGATCCGGTACAACGGCGCGGTGGCGAGGTTGGCGTTCGGTCCGGGCGCGCTCGCTCGCACTCGGCGGTGGGTCCGTGACGGCGGCTTCGACGTGCTGCACGTGCATGAGCCGACGACGCCGAGCGTCGCGATGATGGCGCTCGGCATGTCGACCTGCCCGACCGTCGCCACCTTCCACACCTCGATCCGGCGTTCTCGCGCCATGGCGGTCTCCAAGCCGTTCCAGCGGCCGATGCTGGACAAGCTCAGCGTGCAGATAGGGGTGTCGCAGGACGCTCGACAGTTCATCGAGCAACACCTCGGAGGAGCTGCGGTCGTCATCCCCAACGGTCTGTTCGTCGACCGGTTTGCGGGCTCCCGGCCGCCCGCGAACCCCGACGTGCCGACGCTTCTGTTCCTCGGGCGCTTCGAGGAAGCTCGAAAGGGGCTACCGGTCGCGCTCGACGCCCTGGGGCTGATCGTGCAGAAGCTGCCTGCGGCGCGGTTGCTGGTCGCCGGCAGTGGGGATGCCGCGAAGGCGCGGTGTTCCATGGATGCCAATCTGACCGGCCACGTCGAGTTCCTCGGTCAGGTGGACGACAGCACCAAGGCTCGACTGTTCGCCGAGGCCGACGTCTACGTGGCGCCAAACACCGGCGGTGAGAGCTTTGGGATCGTGCTGGTCGAGGCCATGGCCTCGGGTGCACCGGTGGTGGCCAGCGACCTCCCCGCGTTCGCCGCGGTGCTCGGTGCCGGCAGGTGGGGGACGCTGTTCGGCAACGGCGATGCAGATGACCTGGCGCGCTCGGTGCTCGAGGTTCTCGACGACCCGCGCACCGCCGCACGCGCCGACGCGGCGCGCCAGGCCGTACGGGTCTACGACTGGAGCGAGGTGACGCCGGCACTCCTGCGGGTGTACGAGGACGCCGTGGGAGCTTCCCGGCGGGGATCCTCGCCGGGGCGGATCGGACCGGCGATAGGATGGGGCCGTCAATCCGAACGCCATCGACCAGTTGAGGTACCACCAGTGAGTGACAGTTCTGCAGCACCCGGCATCGGCACTGCCCGCGTCAAGCGCGGCATGGCTGAGATGCTCAAGGGTGGCGTCATCATGGACGTCGTCGACGCGACGCAGGCCAAGATCGCCGAGGATGCCGGTGCCGTCGCCGTCATGGCACTCGAGCGGGTCCCCGCAGACATCCGATCCCAGGGCGGGGTTGCGCGGATGAGTGACCCGGACCTGATCGACGGCATCGTCGAGGCAGTGTCCATACCGGTCATGGCCAAGGCGCGGATCGGCCACTTCGTCGAGGCGCAGGTCTTGCAGTCACTCGGTGTGGACTACATCGACGAGTCCGAAGTGCTGACGCCCGCGGACTACTCCCACCACATCGACAAGTGGCAGTTCACCGTGCCGTTCGTGTGCGGCGCCACCAACCTGGGCGAGGCGCTGCGACGCCTGACCGAGGGTGCGGCGATGATCCGCTCCAAAGGTGAGGCCGGCACCGGCGATGTCTCCAACGCGACAACGCACATGCGCAAGATCCGCGGCGAGATCCGCCGGCTCCAGGGGATGGCCGAGGACGAGCTCTTCGTTGCCGCCAAGGAGCTGCAGGCGCCGTACGACCTGGTCAAGGAGGTGGCGGCCGCGGGCAGGCTCCCGGTCGTGCTGTTCACCGCCGGCGGCATCGCGACACCAGCAGACGCGGCGATGATGATGCAGCTCGGGGCCGAGGGTGTCTTCGTCGGGTCGGGAATCTTCAAGTCGGGCAACCCGGCCGAGCGTGCGGAGGCCATCGTCAAGGCGACGACCTTCTACGACGACCCCGACGTGATCGCCAAGGTCTCACGCGGCCTCGGCGAGGCGATGGTCGGCATCAACGTGGAGGACGTGCCCGAGCCGCACCGGCTCGCCGAACGCGGGTGGTGAACGAGCGGCCTCGCGCGGTGCCCGTCTTCGGTGCGCCGAAGCTGTCCGAGCGCGACAAGCTCGCCTCGTTGGCGCGGGTGCTCGTACGGGCCGGCTACATTTCCCAGGGTGAAGCGGTGGCAGAGGTGGCGGTGGCGGCGCGCGAGGACGCGCGTGAAACCCACCCCCAGGCGTTGGCCGCGCAGCTCGTCGCCGGCGCACGCGGGGAGCTGTCCGTCGAGCAGCAGTCGTGGCCGCTCCGGACCGATCACGACCGGCTGGTGACCGCGTTCGCGGCGCTGCGGGCGCAGGGGGTCGCGGTTCTCGAGGCGGTTGCGGACCATTGGGCGGCCGACGGCGTGCTCAAGGATGCCGCGGAGGCGGGGCGACCACTGTCAGGCGTGCTGTGGTTCACCGCCCCCGATGTCTGGCACGCCGTCGAGCACGGGATGCTCGAGGTCAACGTGTGGCACGCTGACTCTGCCAACGTCGCCGCGGGTGACGCGCTGCTCACCACCGTCATCGACACGTTGGCCCAGCACCATCTGGACGCCCACTTCGATGAGGGCCGGGTCGAGCTCTCGGCGTACTGGCACCGCCGTCTTGCTGACTAGTCTGGAGTCGTGACAGCCCCGACGATCGGCGTCCTCTCGCTCCAAGGCGACGTGCGCGAGCACCTGCGGGTGCTGACCGCGCTCGGTGCCGACGCGACCACCGTCCGCCGCGTCGGCGAGCTCGAGCGGTGTCACGCCCTGGTCGTACCCGGTGGAGAGTCCACCACCATGGCCAAGCTGGCGCGCACCTTCGAGCTGTTCGAGCCGATTCAGGCACGCATCGGTGCAGGCATGCCGGTGTTCGGGACCTGCGCGGGAATGATCATGCTCGCGGACCACATCAAGGACGGAATGGCCGGGCAGGAGACCTTCGGCGGGCTGGATGTCACCGTGCGGCGCAACGCGTTCGGCCGGCAGGTCGACTCCTTCGAGACGGACCTCGACTTCGTCGGGCTGGACGACCCGGTGCACGCCGTCTTCATCAGGGCGCCGTGGGTGGACGAGGTCGGAGCCGGCGTGCGCGTTCTCGCTCGGGTCGACGGGGGACCGAGCGACGACAAGGTCGTCGCGGTGCAGCAGGAACAGCTGATGGCGACGTCGTTTCATCCCGAGGTCGACGACGACGAGCGGGTGCACCGCATGTTCGTGGACCTCGTCCGCCAGAACGCCTGACGGCGGCGGCGGTAGGATCGCCCGAACGAGGCCGAGCCTCACTGCGGCGAAGGGAATCTGGAGATGTCAGGCCACTCCAAGTGGGCGACGACCAAGCACAAGAAGGCCGTCATCGACGCCAGGCGCGGCAAGATGTTCGCCAAGCTGATCAAGAACATCGAGGTGTCCGCGCGCACCGGTGGACCCGATCCTGTCGGCAACCCCACCCTGTACGACGCGATCCAGAAGGCCAAGAAGTCCTCGGTGCCCAACGACAACATCGAGCGTGCGGTCAAGCGCGGAGGCGGTCTCGACGGGGCCAGCGTCGACTACACGACGATCATGTACGAGGGCTACGCCCCCGGCGGCGTCGCGATCCTGATCGAGTGCCTCACCGACAACAAGAACCGTGCGGCGATGGAGGTCCGCACGGCGATGACCCGTAACGGTGGCTCGATGGCCGAGCCGGGGTCGGTCTCGTACATGTTCCACCGCAAGGGCGTCGTCCTGGTGCCGGCCGAGCAAGGGGAGCTGACCACCGACGAGGACGCGGTCCTGACCGCGGTCCTCGATGCCGGCGCCGAGGACGTCAACGACCTCGGAGACTCCTTCGAGGTCATCTGCGAACCCACGGACCTGGTGGCCGTCCGCACCGCTCTGCAGGATGCCGGCCTCGACTACGACTCCGCGGAAGCCTCGTTCGTTCCGACGCTGACGGTCGAGGTGGACGTCGACGCTGCCAACCGGGTGATCCGGCTCGTCGACGCCCTCGAGGACAGCGACGACGTGCAGAACGTGTTCAGCAACTTCGACGCCTCCGACGAGGTCATGGCCGAAGTCGGCTGAGACGCGGCGCTGCTGCTGGGACGCGGCGCTGCTGCTGCGACGCGCGCTGATAACCCCAATTCGTGCCTAACCTGTGACTGCTGGTACCGATGTGGTGCTCCGGCCACGTCTATGCCCTGTCTGTGGCCTTGAGGATCCAGGCCTACGTCTAGGTTCTCGACGCTGAAGCCGACGTAGTAGCGCTCGCGGACGGCGCCGCAGGGCCGTGTGGGCGCCAGGTGGACGTCAGAAGGTCGTGTTCGGTTTCGCGATCACCGACGAGAGGATAGTTCGCATCGACCTCGTCGCCGATCCCACCCGCCTGCGCCAGCTTGACCTGCTGCTGCTCCACGACTGAGCGCGCAAGCGCCCGTCGGCGCGTCGGCGCCGCGGTTGCGCACACGGCGACTAGCGTGTCGAACATGTGTTCGCCATCGCGGTTCGGCGCTGCCTGATGCGCGTTCTCGGCATCGACCCCGGCCTCACCCGCTGTGGGGTCGGGGTGGTCGACGGCTCGATCGGCCGCCCCCTGTCCATGGTGCACGTCGACGTCGTACGTACCCCGGCCGAAAGCCAGGTTGCCCACCGACTGCTGGCGATCGACGAGGCGCTGGAGGGGTGGATCGCGCACTTCCGACCCGACGTGGTCGCGATCGAGCGGGTGTTCAGCCAGCACAACGTCTCCACCGTGATGGGCACCGCCCAGGTCAGTGGCGTCGCCATGGTCGTCGCGGCACGTCGCGGCCTCCCGGTCGCGCTGCACACACCGAGCGAGGTCAAGGCGGCCGTCACCGGCAGCGGGCGTGCCGACAAGGCGCAGGTCACGATGATGGTGACCCGCGTCCTCAGGCTGACCAAGCCGCCCCGCCCCGCCGACGCCGCAGACGCCCTTGCGCTCGGCATCTGCCACATCTGGCGAGGTCAGGCCACTGACCGCCTCGAACAAGCGGTCGCCGCGCAGCGCGCCACGGCAGGACGGCCGTACCGGTGATCGCCTTCGTACGCGGCAACGTCGTGACCACCACCATCACCAGCGCGGTCGTGGAGACCGGCGGGTTCGGCATGCACGTGCTGTGCACGCCGACGACACTGGCCCGGCTACGCGTGGGTCAGGCGGCACAGATCTTCACGTCGATGGTGGTCCGCGAGGACTCCATGACGCTGTACGGCTTCGCCGACGCCGACGAGCGTGACATGTTCGAGCTCGTGCAGACCGCCAGCGGCGTCGGCCCCAAGGTCGCGCAGGCGA
Organism: Nocardioidaceae bacterium; assembly: GCA_013695785.1. Lineage (GTDB taxonomy): Bacteria > Actinomycetota > Actinomycetes > Propionibacteriales > Nocardioidaceae > JACCZT01. The sequence goes on from JACCZT010000116.1 coordinate 11,993, forward strand.
TGGTGGCGGTCCTCAGCCCGGACGAGCTGCGTACCGCCATCGTCACCGAAGACCTCGGCGCGCTCACCAAGGTCTCCGGTGTCGGACGCAAGGGCGCCCAGCGCATCGTCCTGGAGCTGAAGGACCGCGTAGGGGCACCGAGCGGCGGCCTCGGCGGGTCCCCCGCGGCCACCAACGTTCCCGTCGGCTGGCGCGACCAGGTCCACACCGCGCTCCTGGGCCTTGGATGGACCACGCGCGAGGCCGACGACGCGGTGGGCGCGGTCGCCGCACTCGCGGCCGAGCAGACCGAGCAGGCCGGCAGGCCGGACGTGTCCGCGCTGCTGCGCGCCGCGTTGCGTACCCTGTCGAGGGCATGAGCGATGACCACCGAGCGGCGAACGGTCGACCCGATGAGTGAGATGGACCTGCCGGACGTGCCGTACGACCCCACCTTCGACGCGCGCGCCGTCGTGCACCCCGATGCCGCGGGCGATGAGCAGGAGGTCGAGGCCGCACTGCGTCCCCGCACCCTCGAGGAGCTCATCGGCCAGGAGCGTGTACGCGAGCAGCTCGAGCTCGTGCTGCAGGCGGCCAAGGCACGAGCACGTACCCCCGACCACGTCCTGCTGTCCGGTCCACCGGGGCTGGGCAAGACGACACTGGCGATGATCATCGCCTCGGAAATGTCCGCGCCGCTGCGACTGACCAGCGGTCCGGCGATCCAGCACGCCGGAGACCTGGCCGCGATCCTGTCGGGCATCAACGAGGGCGAGGTCCTGTTCGTCGACGAGATCCACCGCATGTCCCGCCCCGCCGAAGAGCTGCTGTACATGGCGATGGAGGACTTCCGCGTCGACATAGTCGTCGGCAAGGGCCCCGGCGCCACCGCGATCCCGCTGGACATCGCGCAGTTCACGCTCGTCGGTGCCACCACCCGCGCCGGCCTGCTGCCCGGGCCGCTACGCGACAGGTTCGGCTTCACCGCACAGCTGGAGTACTACGAGGCGGCCGAGCTGCACCGCATCGTCGAGCGCTCCGCCCGGCTGCTGTCCGTCGACATCACCGGTGACGGTGGCTATGAGATCGCGTCCCGCTCCCGCGGCACACCGCGGATCGCCAACCGGCTGCTTCGCCGCGTACGCGACTGGGCCGAGGTACGCGCCGACGGTGTCGTCACCGAGGACATCGCCCACCGGGCGCTCGATCTGTACGAGGTGGACCGCCTCGGCCTGGACCGCCTCGACCGCGCGGTCCTGTCCGCGCTGTGCCGAAACTTCGGCGGCGGCCCGGTCGGGGTCGCCACACTCGCCGTTGCCGTCGCCGAGGAACGCGAGACCGTCGAGGAGGTCGCCGAGCCCTTCCTGGTACGCATGGGATTCCTGGCCCGTACACCACGGGGCCGCATCGCCACCCCAGCGGCCTGGCGGCACCTCGGGCTCACACCACCGGCCGGCGGTCCGGACCCGCTGCCGCTGGACTGAGCCGTGCGGGCGGGCGTCCCGTCGGGACTGCCTGGTTAGACTGCTCATTGGTCGTGCCCCGTCGCGGCCGCGTCGCTGATCCCCTCAGCCCTGCCCACATCTGTCGTCGCTACTTTGGAGTCCTTCCCGTGTCTTCTGGGCAACTCGCTCAACTGCTGCCGCTCGTCCTCATCATCGGCGTCTTCTGGCTGTTCATCCTGCGACCCGCGCGCAAGCGTCAACGGGACGCGATGGCGTTGCAACGCGGTCTCGAGGTCGGCTCGCGGGTCATGCTGACCAGCGGCGTCTACGGCACCGTGCTCGCCGTCGAGGACGACACGCTGCAGCTCGAGGTGGCGACAGGTGTCGCACTGACCGTCGACCGGCACGCTGTCGCCCGCGTCGTGGCGACTGACACGGCCGCTGACGGCGACGATCCGACCGAGCCACCGGCGCGCACGCACGACGAGGACGTGTAGTGGTCACCAAGCCCAACACCCGCAACATCCCCCGGCCCGGACGCGTGCTGGCGATCTTCCTCGCGGTGGTCGTCGGGCTGTACGCCCTCCTGATCGGCGTCACCCTGTCCGGGGACGGTGCCGAAACCTGGAAGCCCGAGCTGGGCCTGGACCTGCAGGGCGGCACCAGGATCACGCTGCAGGCCAAGGCCGAGAACGGTGAGGTCACCCCGGAGAAGCTGGAGGAGGCCGCGAGCATCATCGACCAGCGGGTCAACGGCTCGGGTGTCTCTGAGGCCGAGGTGACCACCCAGAGCGGTGACCAGATCATCACCGAGATCCCCGGTGAGGAGCGCCAGGATCTCGTCGACGCGGCCAGTCGTACCGCGCAGCTGAGGTTCCGGCTCGTGTGGGGCACCCAGACGAAGCCGGCGTCGGACACGCCCGCGACGGCGACGAAGGCAACCGCCGATGCGGCGAAGGCGGTCGAAGCGCTGGACTGGACCGAGCTCAGCCTGACCGAGCAAATCGACGCCGAGACCCAGGGCATCACAACGCTGCCCAAGGACTACCAGGCCGCCGTCGACAAGCTCCAGGCCGCCGCCAACGAGTTCGCCTGCACCGACGACAATCTCCGCAAGGTCAGCGACAACGACGTCGCCGACAAGCCCATCGTCTCCTGCGAGCCCGAGACCGGGCAGGTCTACATCCTCAGCCCCGCCGTCATCGAAGGCACCGAGCTGGCCAGTGCGTCGGCCGGGGTGCCGCAGAACGGCGTGCAATGGGCGGTCGACCTGAGCCTCGAGAGCGAGGGCACCCAGGCCTTCAAGCAGGTGACCACCGAACTCACCGGCCAGCAGAAGCAGTTCGCCATCGTGCTGGACGGCGAGGTGATCAGCGCGCCGACGTCACAGGCCGCGATCACCGACGGCCGCGCCCAGATCACCGGCAACTTCACCCAGGCCACCGCGCAGGAGCTCGCCAACTCGCTGAAGTACGGCGCGCTGCCGCTGACGTTCACCGTCAACGGGGTCTCGGTCGAAGGCCCGAGCCTCGCCGGTGCACAGCTCAACGCCGGCCTCGTCGCCGGCCTGGTCGGGCTGGTGCTGGTCGTCGTCTACAGCCTTGCCTACTACCGGGGGCTCGGTCTCGTCGTCATCGCCTCGTTGATCGTCGCGGCAGCGATCACGTACGCGCTGGTGCTGCTGCTCGGTAAGTCCTCCGGCTTCACTCTGACGCTCCCGGGCATCGCCGGTCTCATCGTGGCCATCGGCATCACAGCCGACTCGTTCATCATCTTCTTCGAGCGGCTCCGTGATGAGGTACGAGGCGGCAAGTCGTTGCGCCTCGCGGTGGAGTCGGGCTGGAAGCGCGCACGGAACACCATCCTTGCCGCTGACGCCGTCTCCTTCCTGGCCGCACTGATCCTGTACATCTTCGCCATCGGCGTCGTCCGCGGGTTCGCCTTCGCCCTCGGACTGACAACCATCATCGACGTCTTCGTCGTCTTCTTCTTCACCAAGCCGCTGCTGTCGCTGCTCGCGCGCACCAAGTTCTTCGGCCAAGGCCACAAGCTTTCCGGGCTGGACGCCGGCCACCTCGGTATCTCGGGTCGCAAGATCACCCAGATCGCCAACGACGGGGCGAGGCGCCGCCCGGTGCCCGCCCAGGCCAGCGCGCCAGCGGGGGAGGTCCGATGAGCAGGATCAGTGTGCTCGGACACAGGCTCTACGAAGGAGACATCTCCTTCGACTTCGTCGGGCGCCGCAAGCTCTGGTACACCCTCTCGCTCGCCATCGTCGTCGTGTGCGCCCTCGGGCTGCTGGTCCGAGGGCTCAACATGGGGGTGGAGTTCAAGGGTGGCGTGGAGTTCACCGCCAAGATCGCCGCGACCGACGCCAACGTCACCAAGCTGAGCGATGCCGTGCAGGCCGCGGGCGTGCCCGACGCCGGTGACCCGACCGTCACCACGTCCGGCTCGGACGCGATCCGGATCCAGACCAAGCCGCTAGACCAGGACGAAGCCACCGTGGTCGAAGGGGCGCTCACCGACGCCGGCGCCAGCGAGGTCAGCCAGAACCTCATCGGACCCAGCTGGGGCGAACAGGTCGCCAACAAGGCGCTGCTGGGACTCTCGGTATTCCTCGTCGCCGTGGTGCTGTTCATCTGGGCGTACTTCCGCGAGTGGAAGATGTCCGCGTCGGCGATCGTCGCGCTCGCGCACGACCTGATCATCACGGTCGGCATCTACGCGTGGTCCGGTTTCGAGGTGTCGCCGGCGACGGTCACCGGTCTTCTCACCATCCTCGGCTACTCCCTCTACGACACCGTCGTGGTCTTCGACAAGGTCCGCGAGAACACCCGCGCCTTCGAGGAGAGGACCCAGCGTACGTACTCGGAGTCGGCCAACCTCGCGGTCAACCAGACCCTGGTCCGGTCCATCAACACCTCGATCACCGCGCTGCTTCCGGTCGCGGCGATCTTGATCGTCGGCATCGTCGTGCTCGGTACGGGACCGCTGAAGGACCTGTCACTGGCGTTGTTCGTCGGCATGGCTGCCGGCACCTACTCCTCGATCTTCATCGCCACGCCGCTGGTCGTGCAGCTCAAGGAGTCCGAGGACGAGGTGAAGGCGCAAGGCCGTCGGGTCCACGCCCGGCGCGACAAGGAAGCGCGCGCCGCCGCCACCGCCCGGACCGAGGCTGAAGCCGTCGGCGTCGGCTCCGGACCCGGGACGGGTGCCGTGACCCGCCGGGTGTCGTCAGGGGCGTCCAAACGAACCCAACCGCAGCGCGCACCGCGGTCCAAGCGCGGCAAACGCACCTGATGGGCCGGCTCGACACCGCCGGAGTCCTGGACGCGTACGTCCGCGAGATCCCCGACTGGCCGCAGCCGGGCGTGACGTTCCGGGACCTGACGCCGCTGCTGGCAAGTCCCGAGGCGCTCCGGCTGACGATCGAGGCGCTCGTCGCCCTCGTGGACGACGTAGCCGGAGGTGCCGTGGACAAGGTCGTGGGGATCGAGGCTCGCGGGTTCCTCTTCGGCACACCAGTGGCGATGGCGCTGGGAGTGGGGTTCGTCCCGATCCGCAAGGCGGGCAAGCTGCCGGCCGCGACATACCAGGAGTCGTACGCGCTGGAGTACGGCACGGCGATCCTGGAGATCCACCAGGACGCCCTCGTGTCCGGGGAGCGTGTCGTGGTCTTGGACGACGTGCTCGCCACCGGTGGCACCCTGACGGCGGCCAACCAGCTCGCGTCGCGCTGCGGTGCCGACGTCGCCGCAGACATCGTACTGATCGAGCTCGAGGCGTTGGCAGGACGCGCTAGGCTGAGCGGTACTCCGTTGGGTGCGCTGCGCACCCTGTGACCCGGGAGGCCCGTTGAACGCCGATCACCGCCGTGTGGGACTCGACCGCAACACGCCTGAGGGCGCCATGGTCGACTTCGCCTCCTCGCTGGACTCGCGGCGGCTGGGCCATCGCGTCGTGGCGTGGATCGGCCTCGCCGTGGCGATCGGCATGGTCCTGATGTCGTTCGCCAGCGCAGTCACCCGATGAACGACGACCAACGGCGCATCGTCGCGATCGTGCTCGTCGTGGCGATGGCACTCGCCGCCGCCGCGACCTTCCTCGGCGTCGTCCTCGGCTGACAGGTCAATCGACGCCCTCGCGCCTGCGCGCGACAGGTCCTGCGCGCTCGAACGCCGGTTGGTCAGGGCATACGATGGTTGGGGAAGGACTGGGAGGATCCGTGGCCGAGCGCACACGCACCGAGACCGAGGCACGGTCGCCGTCGACCGAGTCGGCGTCGGCGCCTGCGCGTGTACGTACGCGCCTCGCACGGCTCGGTAGCCGGTCGTCGGCCAACCCGGTCCTCGACCCGCTGCTGCGGATCGTTCGCGACACTCACCCCAAGGCCGACGTCGCGATGATCCAGTCGGCGTACTCCATCGCCGAACGGATGCACGCCACGCAGCAGCGCAAGAGCGGCGACCCCTACATCACCCACCCGCTCGCCGTCGCGACGATTCTCGCCGAGCTCGGCATGACACCGCCGACGCTGTGCGCCGCACTGCTGCACGACACCATCGAGGACACCTCGTACACCCTTGCCGAGGTCACCGCCGACTTCGGTGCGGAGGTCGCCCAGCTCGTTGACGGCGTGACCAAGCTCGACAAGGTCAAGTACGGCGACTCCGTGCAGGCCGAGACGATCCGCAAGATGATCGTGGCGATGAGCCGCGACATCCGCGTCCTCGTCATCAAGCTCGCCGACCGCCTGCACAACATGCGGACATTGAGGTACCTGCGCCAGGAGAAGCAGGAGCGGATCGCGCGCGAGACCATCGAGATCTTCGCGCCGCTCGCCCACCGCCTGGGCATGAACACCATCAAGTGGGAGCTGGAGGACCTGTCGTTCGCGACACTGCATCCCAAGGTCTACGACGAGATAGTGCGGCTCGTGGCCGACCGTGCACCCTCGCGCGAGGAGTTCCTGGAGACCGTCGTCGAGCAGGTGCAGGCTGATCTGCGAGCGGCCAAGATCAAGGCCAAGGTCACGGGCAGACCGAAGCACTACTACTCCATCTACCAGAAGATGATCGTGCGCGGCCGCGAGTTCGCCGACATCTACGACCTCGTCGGCATCCGTGTCCTCGTGGAGTCCTTGCCCGAGTGCTACGGAGTCCTCGGCGTCCTGCACGCCCGCTGGAACCCCGTACCCGGGCGGTTCAAGGACTACGTCGCGATGCCGAAGTTCAACATGTACCAGTCGTTGCACACCACGGTGATAGGTCCGCAGGGCAAGCCGGTGGAGCTGCAGATCCGTTCGTTCTCGATGCACCGCCGGGCCGAGTACGGCGTCGCGGCGCACTGGAAGTACAAGCAGCGGGTCAACGCGCCGGCCAAGTCCGACGCCCGCGACGGCTCTGACAAGAAAGGCATCTCGGACAACAACGAGATGGTCTGGCTCCGCCAGCTCCTGGACTGGCAGCAGGAGACCGAGGATCCCGGAGACTTCCTGGACTCCCTGCGGTTCGAGATCAGCTCCGCTGAGGTCTACGTCTTCACGCCACGTGGTGACGTGGTCTCGCTGCCGCTCAATTCCACGCCGGTCGACTTCGCCTACTCGGTCCATACCGAGGTCGGCCATGCGTGCATCGGCGCCCGGGTCAACGGGCGGTTGGTCTCGCTGGAGTCCAGGCTCGAGAACGGGGACGTCGTGGAGGTCTTCACCTCCAAGGCACCTGGGGCTGGCCCGAGCCGCGACTGGCTGGACTTCGTGCAGAGCCCCCGCGCACGCAACAAGATCCGGCAGTGGTTCACCAAGGAGCGCCGCGAGGAGGCCATCGAGCACGGCAAGGACGCCATCACCCGGCAGATGCGCAAACAGGGACTCCCGCTGCAGCGTCTGCTGAAGCACGAGTCGTTGCTCGCCGTCGCCAAGGATCTGCACCTCGCCGACGTGTCCGCGCTGTACGCCGCGGTCGGCGAAGGCAACGTCAGCGCGCAGAGCGTCGTCGAGCGGGTGCTCGAGCAGCTCGGCGGCGCCGACGGGGCGACCGAGGACATCGCCGAGACGATCGCGATGCCCAACGAGTCCGACCGGCGGCGCAAGGCCAAGCGCGCCGACGCCGGCGTGATCGTACGCGGCATGGGCGACGACGTCTTGATCAAGCTGGCACGGTGCTGTACGCCGGTTCCCGGCGACGACATCGTCGGGTTCGTCACCCGCGGCGACGGAATATCGGTGCACCGCGTGGACTGCCCGAACGTCAAGGGGCTGCAGCGCGAACCCGGCCGCATGACCGAGGTGGAGTGGGCCGCGACGGCGCAGAGCATGTTCTTGGTGGCAGTCCAGGTCGAGGCGCTGGACCGGGCGCGGCTGCTGAGCGACATCACCCGCGCGCTGTCCGACCAGCACGTCAACATCTTGTCCGCGGCGCTCTCGACGGGCCGGGACCGGGTCGCCAAGAGCAAGTTCACCTTCGAGATGGCCGACCCCAAGCATCTCGGCCACGTGCTCAAGGCGGTGCGTACCGTCGAAGGCGTCTTCGACGTCTACCGCATCACCCAATAGCGCTCGTACGTGGATGATGGTCCGCTCGTACGTGGATGATGGCGCGCCCGTACGTGGATGATGGCGCGCCCGTCACCAATTTCGGGGCAGCGGAACTCGTCCAAGTAGCTTGCCCAGGTCGCGTTCGAACCGGTCATCTCGTCCAAATATGTCCTCACGACGCGAAACGAAGAAGCGCCAGCCCTGCGCTTCTTCGAGCCCGCCACGCCGTTCGGCGTCATGCGCGCGATCGGCCTCGGCGGTGTGGAACTCCCGGCCGTCGTACTCGATGGCGATGAGCAGCTCGGGGTAGGCGAGATCGAGATAACGGTCGAACCCGAGCCGATCCTGAAGGTGGAACTGGACCACCGGGCGGGGAAATCCGGCATCGACGATCCTGAGACGCTGCCACGACTCCCCAGGTGATGCTGCCCCCGGCTCAATGAGCGGGGCAAGCTCGCGGCCCTGGACGACACCGGGGTATCCGCGTAGCCGATCGAGGTACGCGCCCACCTGCTCTGAATCGATGAGTCCGGCGTGCGCCATGCCGTCGGCGGCAGCGAGAGCGTACGGCCGCCACAGTGATCGCAGCAGATCGCTTGCCGTCCGCACCGGCGTGGTCACGAGCATTCCGCTCATCTCCATGACGTCGGGCTTGGGCAGCTTGGCGTGCCGACAACTGACCCCGGCGGTCGTGACCCGGTGAGTGCCATGCGGCACGACCATCTTCGGAACGAGGGTGTGGCGGTCGGTCGGCCGAAAGGTGTCGACTCCGTGCAACCAGGAGGCGAACTCATCGCAGATGATTGCGTGAGGTGGTGCCACGAGCTCGGCCGCCGTGACCCGGAGCCAACGTGAATCAGGAACATGCGAATCGACGTAGACGGCGTAGAACACCTTGCACAGGCGATGGCTGCGAATCGCCGAGCGTAAGTCGTGGCGGTTGAGTCCAAGCCGGGCAATGTCGCGAGTGTGAAACGGTTGACCGTCGTTGATGAACTCACCCATGACGACCATGTAAGTCTCTGAGCCCGCGATTTCCTGCTTTTCCACAGGGCCAATTCGCGAGACCCACCATCATCCACGTATGGGCGCGCCGTCATCCACGTATGGGCGCGCCATCATCCACGTATGGGCGGGGGGAGAGGGGAGTCAGCTGAAGTCGGAGAGGGCGCGGCGCGCTTGTTCGAGCCACGACTCCCGGGCCTCGATCGACTCGCGGGCATCGCGGGCCGCCTTCTCGTTGCCGGCTCCCTCGGCCTTGTCGAGCTGCACCTGCAGGGCGGCCAGAGACTTCTCCAGCTTGGTGATCGTCTCGTCAGCGCGGGCACGCGCTTCGGGGTTGGTGTTGTCCCAGCGCTGCTGCCCGGCGGCCTCTATCGCCTCCTCCACCGTGCGGATCCGGGCCTCGTACTCCTTCATCGACGCCCGCGGAACCTTGCCGGCCGCGTCCCACCGCTCGGCGATGCGCATCCAGGCGGTACGCGTGGCCTCGACGTCCTGCACTGGGAGCAGGGCCTCGGCGTCGGCAAGGATCGTCGCCTTGACCTCGGCGTTGGCCTCGTACTCCAGGTCCAGCTGCGCGTTGGAGTCGTCGCGGGCGGAGAAGAAGACGTCCTGGGCGGCCCGGAAGCGTTTCCACAGCCGGGCGTCGACTCCGCGCGGGGCGGGCCCGGCGGCCTTCCAGCGTTGCATGAGGTCGCGGTACGCACCGGCGGTCGGCCCCCACTCGGTCGAGGTGCTGAGCGCCTCCGCCTCCTTGACCAAGGACTCCTTGACGACGCGGGCCTGCTCACGCCGATCAGACTGCTCGGAGAAGTGTGCCTTGCGTCTGCGGGTGTAGCTGGTGCGGGCCGAGGAGAACCGGTGCCAGATCTCGTCGTCGAGCCGCTTGTCCAGCCGCGGCAACGACTTCCACTGCTCCAGCAGCTCGCGCAACCGGTCCGCGCCGGCCCGCCAGTCGTCGCCGGCGGCGACTCCCTCCGCCTCGTCGGCGATGGCAGACTTCGCGACCTGCGCCTCGGCGGTCTTCTGCACGCGCGCGACCTTGCGCGCCTCGCGTGCCGACGCGATCTCCGGCTCGAGCGCGTCGAGGCGGTCGGCCAGTGCGTCGAGGTCACCGACCGCGTGCGCGTCGGCAACCGACTGGCGCAGCGTCGAGACCGCCTTTGCAGCCTCGTCCGGCCCGAGCGTGCCAGCCTTGATCCGGGCGTCCAACAGGTCCACCTCGACGCGCAGCCCTTCGAAGCGGCGGGTGTACAAGGCGATCGCCTCGTCCGGGTCGCCACCGGGCCACTGCCCGACGGCGCGCTCGCCGGCACGGGTCGTGACATACACGGTGCCCTGCTCGTCGATCCGACCCCACGAGTTGCTTGGTTCCACGCTCACGGCTCCCCCCTGGTCGTCCCCCACGTACGTCCTCGGGCCAGTCTAGGAGTAAGGCGCCCGCGCGCCTCCGGGAGCGGGCGGGCGCGTAACCTTCGGGCTGTGTTGATCACCGCCTTCCCGGCCGGACCGCTGCAGGCCAACTGCTACGTCGTCGGCCGTGGGCCCGGCACCGACTGCGTCATCGTCGACCCGGGCATGGACGCAGGCGACGCCATCGAGCAGGTGGTGCGGGAGCACGACCTGACACCGGCAGCGATCCTTCTCACCCACGGCCACTTCGACCACATGTGGAGCGCCACGCCGGTGTCCCAGAGGTATGAGGTCCCGGTCTGGATCCACCCGGCGGACCGGCACCTGCTTGCCGACCCCATGGCCGCGATCTCCGGTGAGTCGGCCGAGCTGCTGCGTGCCCAGCTCGGTGTCGCGGCGACGACGACGTTCACCGAACCGGCCGACGTGCGTGACGCCGTCGGTGACATCGAGACCGCCGGCTTGACGTTCGCCGCGGTCCACGTACCCGGCCACACCGCCGGAACCGTTATGTACGCGATCGCCTACGACGGCCCCGAGGAGATCCCGAGCGTGCTCTTCACCGGCGACTTCCTGTTCGCAGGTTCGATCGGGCGCACTGACCTGAGCGGGGGAAACCACGAAGCGATGACGGCGAGCCTTCGGTCCGAGGTGCTGCCGTTGGCCGATGAAGTGGTGATCCTCCCCGGCCACGGACCACAGAGCTCGGTCGGGCGGGAGCGGGCGACCAACCCGTTCCTCGCCGAGGTCGCCGAGGCCGCGGCGGGCACCCGGTGGCGCGATGAGTAGACCGACGCCCCTGAGTGGGTTCCCCGAGCTCCTTCCTGCCGAGCGCAACGCCGAGCTGTACGTTCTGGACCACCTGCGTCGGGTGTTCGAGCTGCACGGCTTCGCGTCAATCGAGACACGCGCGGTGGAGACCCTCGATCAGCTGCTGCGCAAGGGCGAGATCGACAAGGAGGTGTACGTCCTGCGGCGTCTGCAGGCCGAGGAAGGCGGCGCGGACTCCGGCCTCGGGCTGCACTACGACCTAACGGTGCCGTTCGCGCGGTATGTGCTGGAGAACTCCGGCAAGCTGGAGTTCCCGTTCCGCCGCTACCAGATCCAGAAGGCCTGGCGCGGCGAACGCCCGCAGGAAGGTCGTTTCCGCGAGTTCACGCAGGCCGACATCGACATCGTCGCCAAGGACGATCTGGCTTTCCACTTCGACGTCGAGGTGGCACACGTGATGGCCGAGGCGCTTTCGGGGTTGCCTGTACCTCCGCTGCGGTTGGGGGTCAACAACCGCAAGCTGCTCGAGGGCTTCTACCGCGGCCTGGGCGTCGACGACCCTGCCGCCGTGATGCGTACCGTCGACAAGCTCGACAAGCTGCCCGCCGAGCGGGTCGCCGACCTCCTGCGGGCCGAGGCAGGACTCGACGTCGACCAGACCAACAGGTGCCTCGCGCTTGCACAGATCAGCGCCGCGGACGACTCGTTCGTCGACCAGGTGCGCGCCCTCGGCGTCGAGCACGATCTCCTCGACACCGGTCTGGACGAGCTTGCGGAGGTCATCTCCGCGATCGGCGCCCTCGAGACCGGCAGCGTCACCGTCGCTGCCGACCTGCGGATCGCCCGGGGCCTCGACTACTACACCGGGACTGTGTTCGAGACCCAGATGGCCGGCTTCGAGCACCTCGGCTCCATCTGCTCCGGCGGCCGGTACGACGCCCTCGCCGACGACGGCAGGAACCGCTACCCCGGTGTCGGTATCTCTCTGGGCGTCTCGCGCGTTCTCGTCCCGCTGATCGCCAGGGGCCAGCTGACGGCGAGTCGTAGCGTGCCGTCGGCCGTTCTCGTCGCACTCGTCGACGAGGGTTCCCGCCCGGACAGCAACGCGATCGCGCAGTCGTTGCGCGCCCGCGGTATCGCCGCGGAGGTCGCCGCGACCGCGCAGAAGTTCGGGAAGCAGATCCGTTACGCCGAGCGCCGGGGCATTCCGTACGTTTGGTTCCCCGCGGGCCTGGAGTCCGCACACCAGGTGAAGGACATCCGCGACGGGGGACAGCGCGACGCCGACCCGTCCACCTGGTCGCCACCGGACGCCGACATGACGCCCGCCATCAACACCACCGCCGGAGGAGAAGCGCAGTGATCCGCACGCACGATGCCGGAAGTCTTCGTACCAGCGATGCGGGGGCGCAGGTCACGCTCGCCGGGTGGGTCGCCAGGCGGCGGGACCACGGCGGGGTGGCGTTCATCGACCTGCGGGACGGCAGCGGTGTCGCGCAGGTCGTGATCCGCGAGGAGGAGACCGCCCGACCGCTGCGGGGAGAGTTCTGCGTCAAGGTGGTCGGCGATGTGGCCGCACGCCCTGAGGGCAACGCCAACCCCAACCTCGCCTCTGGCGACATCGAGGTCATCGCGACCGACGTCACCGTGCTCAGCGAGTGCGCACCGCTACCGTTCCCGATCGAGGAGCACACCGCTACGCCGATCAACGAGGAGACCCGCCTGCGGTACCGCTACCTCGATCTGCGCCGCGAGGACATGGCGCGCAACCTGCGGGTGCGCTCACACGCGACACGGCTCATCCGCGAGGTGATGTCCGCTCACGACTTCCTCGACATCGAGACGCCCTACCTCACCCGCTCCACGCCCGAAGGTGCCCGCGACTTCCTGGTGCCGGTGCGCCTGCAGCCCGGCTCCTGGTATGCGTTGCCGCAGTCGCCGCAGCTGTTCAAGCAGCTGCTGATGGTCGCCGGGATGGAGCGCTACTACCAGATCGCCCGGTGCTTCCGAGACGAGGACTTCCGAGCCGACAGGCAGCCGGAGTTCACCCAGCTTGACGTCGAGATGAGCTTCGCCGACGCCGACGACATCATCGCGCTGGCCGAAGAGGTGCTGGTGAGGCTGTGGCGTGAGCTGGCCGGCCACGAGATCAGCACGCCGATCCCGCGTATCACCCACGCCGAGTCCATGCGCCGCTACGGCATCGACCGTCCGGACCTGCGCTTCGCGTCCGAGCTCGTCGACTTCACCGACTACTTCGCAGGCACCCCCTTCCGCGTTTTTCGGGGTCCGGGGTCGTCCCCGGGAGAGCACAGCGCGCAGAAGGGCCGGGACTGGCACGTGGGCGCTGTGGTCATGCCCGGCGGCGCGTCCCAGCCCCGCAAACAGCTCGACGCCTGGCAGGAGTGGGCGCGTTCGCGTGGCGCCAAGGGTCTGGCGTACGTCCTGGTGACCGAGGACGGGCAGCTCGGCGGCCCGGTCGCCAAGAACCTGTCCGAAACCGAGCGTGACGGTCTCGTCGCGCACGCCGGTGCCAAGGCCGGTGACTGCATCTTCTTCGCGGCCGACGAGCGTGCCAACGCGCTCGGGCTGCTCGCGGCCGTCCGCGTAGAGGTGGGGGAGCGGTGTGGACTGATCGACCACGACCGCTGGGAGTTCGTGTGGGTCACCGACTTCCCGCTGTTCGAGCGAATCGAGGGCACCGACGGCGCCGATGCCTGGACCGCCGTCCACCACCCGTTCACGGCGCCGACGGCCGACTACGCCGACACGCTGCACGAGCGGCCGGCCGAAGCGCTCAGCCAGGCGTACGACATCGTCGTCAACGGCAGCGAGATCGGCGGTGGCTCCATCCGTATCCACCGCCCGGAGATGCAGCAGCGGGTCTTCGAGACCATCGGCTTGAGCCGTGCCGAGGCCGAGAACCAGTTCGGCTTCCTGCTGGAGGCGTTCGCCTACGGCCCGCCCCCACATGGGGGGATCGCGCTCGGTCTGGACCGGACCTGCGCACTGCTGGCCGGCACCGAGTCGATCCGCGACGTCATCGCGTTCCCCAAGACCGCCTCCGGAGGAGACCCCTTGACCGGCGCTCCGGCGGCGATCACCGCGGCGCAACGCAAGGAGGCGGGCGTGGACGCCAAACCTGCTGCGGCGCCGGTCTAAGCCCCGAATGCGCGCTTCGCGCGGGTAAGAGTATCCAAACCGTTACCGCATCGAGGTCGATACGAGTGTGAGCGTCGTCTAAAGTCACGGGCGGTGCATGTGAACACACACCGCGAAAGGGGACCTGTGTCGATCTCGCCGATGGGGCTGGACGACCCGGCTGACAAGATCGATGCCGGCGCGCCCAAAGCGCCTGAGGAGATCGCGGGCCGGTCCCCCTGGCAGCTGGCGATGGAACAGCTGCGCAGCGACAAGGTCGCGATGATCTGTCTCGGCATCTTGGTCTTCTTCGTGCTCGTCGCATTGTTTTCCCCGCTCCTCAGCCGCGCCTTCGGCGTCACCATCGACACCCCCGAGGCCAATATCCTGCTCAGCACCACCGGCTTCGACGGCATGCCGGTGGTCGGCCCGCCCTACAACGGCTTCATCTGGGCCCACCCGTTCGGCATCGCCCCGAGCACGGGCACCGACAACCTGGCGTTCTGGATGTACGGCGCTCGCACCTCGATGGGCATCGCCCTGGTCTCCACGGTGGCCGCGACCATCATCGGCATCACGATGGGCCTCGTCGCAGGCTTCGCCCGCGGCCCGCTCGAGGCGGTCATCTCCTGGATCATCGACTTCTTCCTCTCCCTGCCGTTCATCCTGGTCGCGCTGTCGGTGGCCCCGATTCTGGTGTCGCGGTTCTCCACCCAGCCCGCGCTCCTGTCCGCGTCGCAGCTGGTGGCGCTGCTGCTGGTGCTGTCCCTCACCGGCTGGATGGCCCTCGCCCGGCTGATCCGCGGTGAGGTGCTGTCGCTGCGTGAACGCGAGTTCGTACTTTCCGCGCGCGCCATCGGCGTCCCGACCCGGTCGATCCTGCGCAAGGAGCTGCTGCCCAACCTGATCGCTCCGATCATCGTGTCGTTCTCGCTGGGACTGCCCGCATTTGTCTCGGCCGAGGCCGGTCTGGCCTACCTCGGCATCGGCGTGACAAACATCCCTTCGTGGGGACGGACGATCAATGCGGCGTCCAACTACTACGACACCTATCCGTTGTACCTCTGGGCGCCGGTAGCCGGCGTCCTGACCCTCGTCGTGGCACTGAATCTCCTCGGAGATTCGATCCGCGACGCGTTCGATCCCAAGACTCGTCGATGACGGGGATCATCGAGAGTGAGCATCGCCCCTTGAAAGGTGGGTACATTTCGATGCGTATGAAAAAGACAGGCACTGCAATCGCAGCTGCCGCACTATTGACCGTCGCCGCGTGCGGCGGCGGTGGAGGTGGCAGCCCGACAGAAACCCAGACTGTGGGTGAGGGCGGCGATGCCGGCTCCGGGCAGGACCCAGAAGCCGCCGGTCCCGCCGCTGAGATCGAGGGCGCGCAGGAAGGTGGCACTCTCACCGTCAACTCCGAGGTGTCGCCCGCCACGCTCGACCCGACGCGTTCGTACTACACAGACTCGACGGCGATCATGTCCGACCTGGTCACCAGGTCGCTCACCCAGTACAAGTACGACGCCGAGTCCGACAGCATGATCCTGGTGCCCGACATGGCCACCGACCTCGGCACGCCCAACAAGGACTTCACCGAGTGGACGTTCACGCTGCGTGAGGGGCTGAAGTACGCCGACGGCACCGATGTCGCGGCCGAGGACGTCGCCTACGCGATCAAGCGTTCGTTCGCGACCGAGGAGCTGCCGGACGGTCCTACCTACCAGCAGACGTTCTTCCTCGACGGCGACAAGTACGCGGGTCCCTACGAGGACGGCACCGACTACGCCGGCGTCGAGGTCGACGGCAGCGACGTCATCATCAAGATGCGCCGCCCGTTCGGTGACATGCCCTACTACGGCTCGTTCCCGGCGTTCACCGCCATCCCCGAGGATGCGGACACCGATCCCGCCAAGTACGGCAACAACCCGATGGCGACCGGCCCGTACCAGTTCGAGACCTACAAGCCGGGCCAGAGCCTGACGTTGGTCCAGAACGAGAACTGGGATCCGGCCACCGACCCGTCGCGTCACCAGTACGTCGACAAGTGGGTCTTCAACTGGAACCAGGTCCAGAGCAAGGTGGACAAGGTCCTCATCGCCGACCAGGGCGAGGCGCAGACGACGCTCAGCTACACCGACGTCCTGACCGCCAACTACGCCAAGGCCCAGGAGACCGATCGCCTGGTCACCGGTACCTCACCATGCACGTACTTCTGGTACATGGACAACCAGAAGATCACCGACGTCAAGGTTCGCCAGGCCGTCGGTTGGGCCTACCCCTACCAGGCCGCGTGGCGTGCTGGTGGACTCATCGAGGGCGTGACGCGGTCGGCTTCGACCACGGCTCTCCCGCCGGGCACCGCCGGCCGGGTAGAGTTCGAGAGCCTGCCGGGCCAGGACGGCAAGACGACCGATCCTGACAAGGCGCGGGCGTTGCTGGAGGAGGCTGGCGAGGTCGGGTTCGAGATCAAGTTCCCGTACCAGACCAACGTTCCGGAGTCGGTCCAGGCCAAGGACCAGGTCGTCAAGGGCCTGGAGGACGCCGGCTTCAAGGCGACCCCCGTCGCTGCGACCTCGGACACCATCCGCGACCTGCAGGCCGACGACAAGGCCGACATCAACATCCGCGGTTCGGGCTGGTGCTCTGACTGGCCCTCGGGTGGTTCGTGGTTCCCGGCGATCTTCTTCGGCGACCTCGTCGGCGAGCCGGGCATCCCCAACCAGGCACAGATCGACGAGCCTGATGTCGACAAGCAGATCAACAACATCCTCGACACGATGACTGGCGAGGAGGCCAACGCGGCCTGGGGCGAGCTGGACAAGTACATGATGCAGAAGTACTTCCCAGTCGTTCCGGTCGGCTACTACGGTGTCGCGTTCTTGCACGGCAGCCGGGTCGGCGGAATGTTCACCGACAACGTCCGCGGAATGCCGACCTTCCAGGACATGTTCGTCGCGCAGTAACCTGTTCGGCTAACACCGGCGTTGTGGGGGTGGGAAC
>JACCZT010000117.1 GCA_013695785.1 Nocardioidaceae bacterium
GTCCGAGGCCGCCTCGGAGCACTTCTACGAGCGCGGCACCGGACACCTCGTGGTGATCTCCTCGGTGCCGGCGATGCGCGGCATGCCAGGGTCGATGGCGACCTACGCCGCGACGAAGGCGGCCGTCGCGCACCTTGCCGAAGGCATCCGTTCTGACCTGCTCGGCCGGCGCGGGCACGACATCGCCGTGGCGACGGTCTACCCCGGCTACATCGCCTCGGAGATGAACGCGGACGTCGAGCAGAAGCTGCGCCTGATGGTCGAAACCGAGACCGGATGTCGGCGATCGTGGAGGCCATCGACAGCGAGGTCGCAGGCCGTGGTGCCGGCGTGGCCATGGCGGCCGGTCAGCGCCGTGCTGCGGCACGCGCCACTGTCCGTCGTGCGCAGGCTCGTCTGAGCCCGCACGGGCCTAGGTACCGAGAAGGCGTCGCACGATCGGGTCGAGCGCTTTGAACTCGATGAGGAATCCGTCGTGTCCGTGTTGCGACTCCACGATGTCGAGGTAGTTGCACGTCGGGAGATGCTCGGCGATCTCCTCCTGCTGCGCGAGCGGATAGAGCCGGTCGGAGTCGATCCCGACCACGACACTGCGTGCTGTGACCCGGTCGAGCGCATCAGATACGCGACCGCGATCGCGGCCGATGTCATGGCTGTTCATGGCATCACTCAGCACGATGTAGGAGTTCGCGTCGAAGCGGTGCGCCAGCTTGCGGCCGTGATGCTGCAGGTAGGACTCGACGGCGAACCTGCCACCGACGCCGACGACCTCCTCACCCTGGGGGCGGCGGCCGAAGCGCTCGGCGAACTCGGTCTCGCTGCGGTAACTGATGTGCGCCATGCGGCGGGCAAGGTCAAGGCCGCGATGTGGCCCGTGCCCGGGTCCGGCGTCGTAGTAGTCGCCGTTCTGAAAGGCGGGGTCTGACAAGATAGCCGCGTTCTGCGTCGACGACAGCGCGATCTGCTCGGCAGACGTCGCGGCCGACGTTGCCAGCAGGAACAACGCCTCGACGCGTTCGGGCCACATCACCGCCCATTCCAGGGCACGCATGCCCCCAGCAGAGCCGCCGATGACACCGGCCCAGCGCCCGATCCCGAGCCGGTCGGAGAGCAAGCCTTCGACGATCACCTGGTCGCGCACGGTGAGGTACGGGAACCGGCTGCCCCACGGTGAACCGTCCAGTGCGGGCGAGGCCGGACCCGTCGTTCCTTGGCAGCCGCCGAGGATGTTGGGAGCGACGACGAACAACTGCTCGGTGTCGATCGACCTACCGGGTCCGACCAGGCCCTCCCACCAGCCCGGGGACCGGTGGCCGGGGCCCGTCGGGCCCACGACGTGGCTGTCCCCGGTGAGCGCGTGCAGGACGAGCACCGCATTGGCGGCGGCGTCGTCGAGCGTGCCCCACGTTTCGTACGCCACCTGAACATCGGGCAGGACCGTCCCGGACTCTAGGGTCAGGTCTCCGACCGAGGCGAACAACCGATCGCCCACGGGGTCGCCCTCGCGCCACGCACCGGTGGCGGGAGGGACATCACCGCTGGTGTCCACGGCCGACGAGCTCAGCCCTTGGCCGCGCGGAACCCGGCCTCGAGGTCGGCGAGGATGTCGTCGAGCCCTTCCAGACCGACCGCAAGGCGCACCAGGCCGGGGGTGACGCCAGCACGTAGCTGGTCCTCGGCGTTCAGCTGCGAGTGGGTCGTGCTCGCGGGATGGATGGCAAGGCTGCGGACGTCGCCGATGTTCGCCACATGGCTGTGCAGCTCGAGGGAGTCGATGAACGCACGCCCCGCCTGGACCCCACCGGGCAGCTCGAAGCTGAGCACGGCGCCCGGACCCTTGGGCACGTACTTCTGGGCGGCCGCATGCCACGGACTGCTTTCGAGCCCGGCGTAGTTGACCGAGTCGACGTCATCGCGCTCGGACAGCCACCGGGCGACGGCGCCGGCATTTTCGATATGGCGCTCCATGCGCAAGCTGAGCGTCTCCAGGCCCTGGGCGAGCAGGAACGCGTTGAACGGCGAGATCGCGCTGCCCAGGTTGCGCAGGAACTGCACCCGGGCCTTGGCGATGTACGCCGCGGGACCAAGCACCTCGGCGTACTTCAGGCCGGCATAGCTCAGGTCCGGCTCGGTGAAGCCGGAGAACTTGTCGCCGTGGGCGCCGTAGTCGAACGTGCCGCCGTCGATGACGACACCCGCAATTGCGGTGCCGTGGCCACCGATGTACTTCGTCGCCGAGTGCACCACCGTGTCAGCGCCATGAGCCAAGGGGTTGAGCAGGTACGGTGTCGCGATCGTGTTGTCGACGACCAGAGGAACCTCGACCTCGTGGGCGACCGAGGCGACCGACTCCAGATCGAGGATGTCTCCGCGCGGATTGCCGATCGTCTCGCCGAAGAACGCCTTGGTGTTGGGCTTCACCGCCGCACGCCAGGAGTCCGGGTCGTCCTGGTCGACGAAGCTGACCTCGACCCCCATCTTGGGGAAGCTGTATCGGAACAGGCTGTCGGTGCCGCCGTACAGGCTCGCGGAGGAGACGATGTGGTCACCGGCCTCGGCGACATTGAGCAGTGCAGCGGTGGTGGCTGACTGTCCGGAGGAGACCAGCAGCGCTCCGACACCGCGCTCCAGGCTCGCGAGCCGCTGCTCCACGACGTCCTGGGTGGGATTCATGATCCGTGTGTAGATGTTGCCGGGCTCGGCCAGGCTGAACAGGTCCGCGGCGTGCTGGGTGTCGCGGAACGCGTACGACGTCGTCTGGTAGATCGGCAACGCTCGCGCACCGGTAGTGGGGTCCGGTTGCTGCCCGGCGTGGATCTGACGGGTCTCGAAGGACCACTCCTCACTCATGAACTTTCTCCTATCGGAAGGCGGTTGTCCTGCTCCGACAGTCCCATCTCCGACAGGGTTTGGACAGCCGTCTCACCTAGTGGTCATGCGCTGCACAGGACTGGAACGCCCCTGCGGCTCAGGCCAGCACCTCGTCCCCGCCGTCGGTCAGCATCGCCAGGTGCTCAAGAGCCAAGGTGTACCCGTGGGCTCCGGCGCCGGTGATCACCGCGCTGGCCACCGCCGAGACGTACGAGGTGTGCCGGAAGTCCTCGCGCTGGTGGACGTTGGACAGATGCACCTCGATCACGGGGAGCGGAACCGCGGCCAGGGCGTCACGCAGGGCGATCGAGGTGTGCGAGAGACCGCCGGGGTTGATCACAATGCCGTTGACGTGGCCGACGGCCTCGTGGATGGCGTCGATCAGGAAGCCCTCGTGGTTGCTCTGGCGGAAGTCGATCTCCAGGCTGAGCCGCGCGGCGACCATCGTGCACTCGGCCTCGATCTCGGCCAGGGTCGTCGAACCGTACACGTCGGGCTCACGCAGACCCAAGAGGTTTAGGTTGGGGCCGTTGAGCACAAGCGCCGTGTGCGCACGGGTCGCGCTCATGCGGGACGCCTTCCGTTGAGAGACATGCTGCTCAGACCTTATGACACGATCGTCCCGTGGAGGATGATGTCAGCGCCCTGCGCACCGAGCGGCTGCTGCTGCGATGCACGCTGGACGGCGACCTCGCGGCGTATCGGGAGGTGCATGGGGACCCCGCCACGAGCACGTGCCGACGCGCGGGCGCGGCAACGCCACAGGAGTGCGCCGACCGGGTTTCTGAGTCCGGGCACCGCTGGGATGACGTCGGGCTCGACTACTGGACGGTGGTGGAACGGCTGACCGGAGACATCCTGGGGTTCGGCGGGTTGCGGCCGGACAACGGCGAGCTCAACATGTACTTCCGGTTCCGACCGAGCGCGTGGGGGTACGGCTACGCGTACGAGATGGCGCGGGCGGCCCTCGGCTGGTCGGCGCGGCACCGTCCCGACGAACCAGTGGTGATCCGGACGCAGCCGGCCAACTCGGCGGCTCTCCCACCCTTGTCGCCGCTGCGGGCGTCGGCGGGGTGCAGCACCCGCTCGCCATGTCGCCCGTCGAGCTGGAGCTCGCCAGCCTGATGACACAGAAGGCCGCGGCGTTGTACGACGCCGGGCAGGCGATGGCTGCGGGCGAGGCGGCGAACATGGCG
>JACCZT010000171.1 GCA_013695785.1 Nocardioidaceae bacterium
GGAGCCATCGAGCTCGCCGAACGGATCGCGGCGTACGCACCGGGGAACCTCAACCGGGTCTTCTTCACCTCCGGTGGCGGTGAGGCGGTCGAGAGCGCGTGGAAGCTCGCCAAGCAGTACTTCAAGCTCACCGGCCGCCCGGGCAAGCACAAGGTGATCAGCCGGTCCATCGCGTACCACGGCACCACACAAGGCGCGCTGTCCATCACCGGCATCCCGGAGATGAAGGCGCCGTTCGAGCCGCTCGTACCCAGCACGATGCGAGTTCCCAACACCAACATCTACCGTGCGTCGCAGCACGGCGACGACCCCGAGGCGTTCGGCCGCTGGGCCGCCGAGCGGATCGCCGAGGCCATCGAGTTCGAGGGCCCCGACACCGTAGCCGCGGTGTTCCTCGAGCCCGTGCAGAACGCCGGCGGGTGCTTCCCTCCCCCACCTGGGTACTTCCAGCGCGTCCGCGAGATCTGCGATGAGCACGACGTCCTGCTCGTCTCGGACGAGGTGATCTGCGCGTTCGGTCGGCTCGGGCACATGTTCGGCTCGCAGAGGTACGCCTACCAGCCCGACATCATCACCTGCGCCAAGGGGCTCACCTCCGGCTACTCGCCGCTGGGCGCGATGATCGCTTCGGACGACCTGATGGAGCCGTTCCTGCGCGACAACAACAGCTTCGCCCACGGCTACACCTTCGGCGGGCATCCCGTCTCGACGGCGGTCGCGATGACCAACCTCGACATATTCGAGCGCGAGGGCCTGAACGAGCATGTCCTCGACAACGAGGACGCATTCCGCTCGACGCTGGAGAAGCTCTACGACCTCGACATCGTCGGCGACGTGCGCGGCGACGGGTACTTCTACGGCATCGAGCTGGTCAAGGACAAGGCCACCAAGGAGACCTTCGACCACGACGAGTCCGAGCGACTGTTGCGCGGCTTCTTGTCCGGTGCTCTGTTCGAGGCTGGCCTGTACTGTCGCGCCGACGACCGCGGCGACCCCGTCATCCAGCTCGCGCCGCCGTTGATCTGCGACCAAGGCCACTTCGACGAGATCGAGCAGGTCCTGCGCGACGTCCTCACCCGCGGCCAAGACCTGCTCTGACCCACCGCCGGGACTTGCCACCCTCGCCGCTGACGCTTGCGCCCTCCCCGCTGACACTTACCGTTTAGGGGCGACCCGCCGCCTTGTGAACCAATGGGCGTAAGTCCCACGGGGGGGTGGGTAGTCGGCTGGGTCAGCGGACCCAGGGCGGTACGAGCCGCGAACCGTCCTGCAGGGTCGCCTGGAACCCCACGCTGGTGCTGACCCAGGCCGTCGCGACCTCCTCCGAGGCGTTGTCCAGCCGAAAGGTCGAACCGGCCGGCACGATGACCGCATCTCCGGTGGCCAGCTCCTGAGCGTCATCGTCGATGACCGCCCGCAAGTTGCCCGCCACGAGCACGAGCACCTCTTCTCTCGAGACCGTGTGCGTGGTCCCTGGCGTGTTCGCGGCGACGTCTACCCGCCACACGCACAGCTCACCGCTACCGGTGGCCGGCGCAGCGTACGACGTGAACCGGCTTCCGTGCAGCTCATGTGCAGTGGTTTCGGCGGAGCGGATGACAACCATGAAACCCCTTTCGTCAACTAAATTGACTATATAGTCAACCCGGTAGACGAGTTGTGTCAAACTGTGAAGGTGTCCCCCACCACCGACGAGCTGCCGTTCCTCGTCCTCGCGGCGGCCAATGCCCTCGTCGAGTCGGTCCAGTCCGCCATGGCACACGCCGGGTACACCGACCTTCGCCCGGCACATGGGTTCGCCTTCGTCCGGCTCGCCGGTGCAGGCTGCACGGTCGGCCAGCTCGCCGACCACCTCGGCGTCACCAAGCAAGCCGCCAGCAAGCTCGTCGACGAGCTCGCTCGCCAGGATTACGTCGCACGGTCACCGCACCCCGACGACGGTCGGGCGGTCCTGGTCGTCCTCTCGGACAAGGGCAGGGCGGCGACCCGTGCCGCTTCGCAAGCGGCGACCGACGCCGTCTCGGTATGGGCGTCGGCACTCGAGCCCGGGCGCATCGAACAGATCAGTTACGACCTGTCACTGCTGGCGGGGAACTCCGGTGTCCGTCCCACCTGGTGATCTCAGAGACAGGCGTGGAGCGCGTCGTCCAGCAGCGCGAGACCCTCGCGCGCCTCGTCCTCGGTGAGCGTCAGCGGCGGTGCGAGCCGCAAGCAGTTGCCGTGCAGGCCGCCCTTGCCGATGAGGAGCCCTCGCTCGCGCGCCGCCTCGAGCACCTTCCCCGCCGCCGCCTCGTCGGGAGTGTGACCGTCTGCCGCGACAAGCTCGATGCCGATCATCAGTCCGCGCCCGCGTACCTCGGCCACGGGGTCGAGGTCGGCACACGCTTGCTCCAGGCCGTCGCGGATCACCGCACCGGTGCGTTTGGCCTGCGTCTGGAGGTCGTGGTCGAGCACGTAGTCGAGGGTCGCGTTGGCCGCAGCGGCCGACAGCGGGTTGCCACCGAACGTCGATATCGACTTGGCCTGCAGGCAGTCCATGATCTCGCCACGGACCACCACGCCGCCGACCGAGGCGCCGTTGCCGAGACCTTTGGCGAACGTCATGGCGTCCGGGGTCATCCCATGGGCGTCGATGCCCCAGAAGTGATCGCCGGTACGCCCCCACCCGGTCTGCACCTCATCGGAGATGAACAAGATGCCCGTCTCGTCGAGGACCTCCTTGTACGCCTTGAACAGTCCGTCCGGCGGCACGGCGAACCCGCCGACACCTTGGATCGGCTCGGCGATCATCGCGGCGACGTCACCGGCGGTCCCGGTGACCATGAGCTCGCGCAGGTCCGTCACGCAAGCCTCGATGTACGCAGCGTCGTCCAGGTCACGGAACGACGACCGCAGGCGATAGCCGCTCTGGGCGTAGAGGACCGTCAGTGGCGACAGGGCGGACGGAGACCACCCGCGGTTGCCGGTGATCCCCGTCGTGGCGAACGTACGGCCGTGATAGCTGTTGCGCAGGGCGATGACCTGGCTGCTGCGGCGGTACTGCGTCGCCATCAGGAGCGCCGCCTCGTTGGCCTCGCTGCCCGATGAGGTGAAGAAGACCTTGGCGTCGGGAATGCCGGACAGCCGGGCGATCTTCTCGGCGAGCTCGACCTGGCGGCGGATGAGGTACAGCGTCGAGGTGTGCACGACGCCGGTGTCCAGCTGCTCATCGATGGCCGCACGGACCTCCGGCACGCCGTACCCGAGCATGTTGGTGAGGATGCCGGCGAAGAAGTCGAGATAGGTGTTGCCTTCACCGTCGGTGACGCGACAGCCGCGTCCGGAGACGATCTCGATCGGCTCCTCGTAGAACATCGACAACCACCGGGGCATCACGTCGTCGTGCCGCTTGCGCAGCTGTGCGTGGGTGTCGGTCATCTGGTCCTTCTTGTCCTCGTGACGGTAACCCCTCCGCTTGTGTCGGGGGATGTTCTTTTGCTCACCTGGAGCGCCTGCGCTGGAGGAGACCCGTGCTCAGGACCAACAGCAACGCGATGAGGAACATGGTCGTACCGACGACGTTGACCTGCGGCGGGATACCGCGCTGCGCCGAACCCCAGACGAACATGGGGAACGTGATCGTGTTGCCGTGGTTGAAGTTGGTGATGATGTAGTCGTCGAAGGAGAGCGAGAAGCTCAGCAGTGCGGCCGCGAGGATCCCGGGAAACACCAGCGGGAAGGTGACTCGCCAGAACGTCTGCCACTCGTTGGCGTAGAGGTCCATCGCGGCTTGCTCGTAACGGAAGTCGAGCCCGGCAAGCCGTGCCTTGACGGTGACGACGACGAACGAGAGACAGAACATGATGTGGGCGACCAGGATCGACCAGAACCCGAGGTTTCCGGCGAGGCCGGCGCTGCTGAACAGAGCAAGCAGCGAGGAGCCCATCACGACCTCGGGGGTGGCCATCGGAAGAAAGATGAGCAGGCTCGTCGGGGCGCGGCCGCGGAAGCGGTGGCGGATCAGCGCGAACGCGACGAGCGTGCCGAGGATGGTGGCGCCGATGGTGGCGAGGAAGGCGATCTGCAGGCTGCTGACCAAGGAGTCGCACATCCCCACCGGACTGCACGGATCGCGCCAGTTGTCCCAGGTGAAGCCTTGGAACTCATAAGCCAGGCGGCTGGTGGGGTCATTGAAGGACATCAGCCCGACGAAGAATATGGGCAGGAACATGTAGACCAGGACCACACCGGCCACGAACACCGTCATTCGCTCGGCGGTCCACCGACCGAGCAGCTGCAGCCGGTTCATACCAGATCCTCGGTGCCGGCCCGCCTGACGTAGAGCAGGACCATCACCACCACCACGACCATGAGGACCACCGAGCACGCGGCAGCGATCGGGTAGTTGAGCTGGACCAGGAAGGTGTTGTCGATGACGTTGCCGATCATGTACTGCCGCGGGGTGCCCAGCAGTTCTGAGTTGATGTAGTCACCGGCGGCTGGGATGAAGGTCAGCAACGTGCCCGCGACGACACCGGGCATCGACAACGGGACGGTGATCTTGCGAAAGGCGGTGAAGCCGTTGGCGTAGAGGTCTTTGCCGGCCTCGAGCAGCCTGGGGTCGATCTTCTCCAGGCTCGCGTACAACGGCAGGACCATGAACGGCAGGAAGTTGTAGGTGAGTCCGGTGATCACCGCGACCGAGGTCGCAAGGAGCCGGCCGTCGGGAGCCAGGATCCCGACCGACTTCAGCGTCTCGACGACCGCCCCGTTGTCGGCCAGGATCGACTTCCAGGCCAGGGTCCGCACCAGGAAGCTGGTGAAGAAGGGCGCGATCACCAGCATCAACATGAGGTTCTTGAATCGCCCGGCCTTGAAGGCGATCGCGTAGGCCAGCGGGTAGCCCAGCAGCAGTGCCAGGCCGGTCGCGGTGGTGGCATAGATCAGTGACCGCACGAACTGTTCGCGGTAGGTCGACAAGGCGTCGAGGTAGTTGCCGAACGACCACGTCATCGCGTATCCGGCCTCAAGCGATCCGGCCGAGTCGTACAGCGAGGTGGCTGCCAGCTGGATCGTGGGCGCGACGAAGAAGACCAACAGCCACAGCAGCCCTGGTAGCAGCAGCAGGTAGCCGGTCGACCAGCCGCTGCGGCGTGCGCGCTTGCGCGGCGGCTTCCCCGTCCTCCCCTCGAGGGTCTCGCCCACGTCGGCAACGCTCACGTGCCGACTCCTGCGGTCGCGAGTCCGCCCTCGTAGCGTTCGTCGCCGGCGCGTGCGTCCTGGGAGGCGTCGAGGGCAAAGGTGTGCGCCGGCGTCCAGTGCAGGTCGACCGAATCACCGACCCCGAACCTCTCGCGGGCCCCAGTGTTCTGCTCGAAGACCGTCAGCTCCTGCCCCCAGGGCATCCGTACGAGGTACTGGGTGCTGACCCCGATGAAGCTCACGTCGATCACTCTCGCCTCGCCCAGCACGTTCGCGCCCTCGTCCGTGCTGGTCCCACCGCTGACCAGGAACACCTTCTCCGGTCGGACACCGACCCACACCCGTCCACTAGTCTGACGCGCGCGATCGACCGGCACGCCGAGCTTGCTGCCCTCGACCTCGACGACAAGCTCATCGCCGGTGCGCCCGAGGACCTGCCCGGCGACCAGGTTGGACTGACCAAGGAAGTTCGACACGAACGTCGTGGCCGGGTTGTCGTACAGCTCCATCGGTCCGCCGATCTGTTCAATCACCCCGTGGTTCATCACGGCGATCGTGTCGGCCATCGTCATCGCCTCCTCCTGATCATGCGTGACGTGGACGAACGTGATCCCGACCTCGGTCTGGATCCGCTTGAGCTCGATCTGCATCTGACGGCGAAGCTTCAGGTCCAACGCGCCCAGCGGCTCATCGAGCAGCAACACCTGCGGCCGGTTGATAAGGGCACGCGCCAGTGCAACGCGTTGCTGCTGGCCGCCGGACAGCTGCGTAGGGCGGCGCTCGCCGTAGGTGGACAGCTCCACCAGATCGAGCATCTCCTGGACCTGGTTCTTCACATCGCGCACCCCGCGACGCCGTAGGCCGAACGCGACGTTGTCGAAGGTGTTGAGGTGGGGGAACAGCGCGTAGTTCTGGAACACCGTGTTGACGGGCCGTTTGTACGGGCGGAGCCGGGTGATGTCCTTGCCGCCGAGGTCGATCCTGCCTGCGGTCGGCTCCTCGAGGCCGGCGACCATCCGAAGCGTGGTCGTCTTGCCGCAGCCCGAAGGTCCCAACAGGGCGAAGAACTGGCCACGCTCGACCAGAAGATCGAGGTCGTCGACCGCGGTGAAGCCACCGAACCGCTTCGTCACCGAGGTCAGGGACAGGTCAGCGCCCGATGCCCGCGAGTCCTGGGTCGACCGGGCCACGCCTCAGGCCCCCATCACCGCAGCGAACTGCCGCTGGTAGTCCTGCTCGCTCTTCTCATCGAGTCCCATGAACCCGTACGTCTTGGCCATCAGCTCATCGCCGGGGAAGATCAGCTCGTTCTCGACCAGGTCTGGGTCGATCTTGGTCATCTCTTCCCGTGCTCCTGCGACCGGGCAGATGTAGTTGACCCACGCCGCCAGCTCAGCGGCCATCTTCGGGTCGTAGTAGAAGTCCATCAAGGACTCGGCATTGGTCTTGTGCGTCGCCTTGTTCGGGACGAGCATGTTGTCGCTCCACAGCGCCAGACCTTCCTCGGGCGCCACGAACTTGATGTTGGGGTTGTCGTACTGCAGCTGCACCACGTCACCGGACCATGCCTCGCACGCCACCACATTGCCCTTGACCAGGTCCTGGCCGTACTCGTTACCCGTGAACGACCGGATCTGCCCGGCATCGACGACCTCCTGCAGCCGCTCCATCGCAGCACCGAACTCATCTGAGGTGAAGTCCTCCGGGTCGGCGCCCTGCAACAGGAGCATGAACATCATCGTGTCGTGCATCTCCGAGAGCAAGGTCACCTTCCCCTTCAGGTCGCTACGCGTCAGGAGCTCCTCGAAGCTGCCCACCTCAGACGTCAGCTCGGAGTTGTAGGCGATACCGGTCAGGCCGCTCTGCCACGGGACAGAGTAGTCGCGGCTCTCGTCCCACGAAGGGGCTCGAAGGTTCTCCACGAGATTGGCCTCGACGTTCGCCAGGTTGTTCTTGTCCAGCTTCTGCAACCAGCCCAGGCTGATCATCCGCGCCGCCATCCAGTCGGTCAGCACGAAGATGTCCCGACCGCTCGACTCGCACTCCGCAAGCTGGTTGCGCACGATCCCGAAGAACTCGGAGTTGTCGTTGACGTCGGTCACGTACTTGACCTCGATGTCCAACTCCTGCTGGAACTTCTGCAACGTCGGGTAGACCGTCACGCTCTTGCCGCCCTGGTTGACCTTTGTCTGGTCCATGTACAGGGGCCAGTTGGAGAAGTTCAGCTGCTTCTGGGAGGCGGAGAGATCCTCGCTCACGCACGACCCGGCAGTCTGCTTCGCGCCCTCCGTCCCGCATGCGGCCAGCAAGGAACTGCCAGACAGGGCCATCGCCGAGAGCGACACCCCGCGCAAGAACGTACGCCGGCTCAGCGAGCCGCCTTGCCCGACCTGGGTCGACGGCGCGGACGCCATCCGATACTTCGACATCGAGATCCTCCTGTGGTGACGAGCTGGTCAGTGTTCGGTGCAGACGCCGGGCCCCATCAGCCGGGGCATTCGTGAGCGGTGTCGACGACGGGCAGATGGAAAGTCTAGGTACTCGCGGCGCCGATGGTGCCCGAATCGTGATCGAGCCAAGACAGCGGACCGTCGCAGCTGACCGCTTCGCTCCGAGCGCACGCTCATGACGTCTCCGATCTCATCTCCTGCGAAGGAAATGTCGGTAGAGCTTCGAACTCTGGCAAAGGATATCGCAGATCACAAGTGATTCCGTTGCAGAACCTTCACTTGGCGACTGATTCAGCGGACGAAAGGGACGCCGGCGCCAGTTCACTGCTCGCGCTGCCCCCACGGCGACCCGTACTCGGTGAGCAGGTCCAAGAAGGGCACAGCGTCGAACGCCTCCGGCCCGAGCACGCCCCTTCCGCTCCACGTCCCGCGCGCCAGTAGCTCGAGCGCGACCACGGGGTTGACCGCGGTTTGCCACACGACGCACTGGTGCCCGTACTCGCGCATCGACCAGTTGTTGTCAACCACGTGGAAGAGGTAGGTCGACCGCGGCGCACCGTCGGTGCCGGTGCCTGTGACCCACAGGCCGGCGCAGGTCTTGCCGTGCATTGCCGATCCCAGCGTCGCCGGGTCCGGAAGGCACGCCGCGACGACGTCCCGCGGGCTCACCTGCGCGCCGCGGACACTCACGGCGTCGGTCCGGTCCAGGCCGAGCTTGTGCAAGGTCTTCAGGACGTCGATGAACTCCTCGCCGAGACCGTACTTGAAGGTGACCCGCCGGGCCTGGACCCACCGCGGCATCAGCAGGACCTCCTCGTGCTCGACGTTCACGCACTCCACCGGTCCGATGCCCTCGGGGAAGTCGAAGACCTCCGGCTCGCTGAACGGCTCGGTCGTGGTCCAGGCACCGTCCTGCCAGATCACCGGAGGGTTGAGACACTCCTCGATCGTCGTCCAGATCGAGAATGACGGGGCGAAGTCGTAGCCGTCCACGGTGAGGTTGGCACCGTCGCGGGTGCCTAGCTCGTCGATCTCCGTGAACAGGTGATCAGCGGCGTACCTCGCGAACACGTCCGAAAGGCCGGGCTCGACGCCCATGCCGACCAGCGCCAACCGACCGGCCTCCTCCCACTGCGCCGCCTTCGCGAACTGTTCGTCCCCGAGCTTGACGCCGGTCTGTGAGTACGGATGCTCAGGGTGCGGACGGGACAGGCTCATCGCCATGTCGAGGTAGTCCGCACCGGCCGCGTACGCGCCTGTGAAGATCGCCATGACGAACCGGGGGTCGACCGCATTCATCACGTGCGTGGAGCCGTGGTCGCGGGCGAGTGTCGCGACCGCCTCTGACTCGGAGGCGTCGACCTGCGCTGCGGTGAAGCGCTCGTCGAGGTCGGCGACCGCGCGGCGCGCTCGCTCGAGGTCGTAGTCGGCGACGACGACCTCGTCGAAGAAGTCCCGCCGGGCCGCGATCGCGCAGAACGCCGCACCGACCCCACCGGCCCCGATCAGACAGATCCTCATCGGTCACTCCCTTCTCCTGAGGGGCGCCACGCTACCGCGCAGGGTCGGGCAGGTGGTGAAATGGCGGCATGTTCCCGAGCATCGCCGACGTGCTGGCGCTCCCTGCGGTACGAACCGGTGCACCGCAGGTGGTCGCCGGTGACGCCGGACTGCAGCGACGGGTGCGGTGGGTGCACAGCGCCGAGGTACCCGACATCGCGGTGCAGCTGCAGGGTGGCGAGCTGGTGCTCAGCACCGGTATCGCGCTGCCGGCCGACCACGCGGGGCTCACCGACTACATCCACGCGCTCGCCGACGCCGGCGCCGTCGGACTGATGATCGAGATGGGGCGCCGCTACACCGGCCGGCTGCCCAAGAGCCTCCTCGCGGCCGCGGACGACCGCGACTTCGCGCTGGTGACGTTGGCCGATCCGACTCCGTTCGTGAACGTCACCGAGGCTGTCCACGCGATGATCATCGACGCCCAGCTCGGCGAGCTGCAGGCCACGCAGCAGATGCATCATCGCTTCACCGAGCTGTCGGTGGACGGCGCCGAACCCGCCGAGGTCGTGCGCCAGGTCAGCCAGCTTTCCGGATGCCCTACGGTGCTGGAGACCCTGACACACCAGGTCGTGGTGTACGACCCCGCGGGCCGGTCACCGCGGACGATCCTGCACGACTGGGAGCCGCGCTCGCGGCGCATCCAGCCCGCCGAGCGCACCGCGTACGACGTGACGACCAGGTGGCTGGTCACGCTGGTTGGCGCACGCGGACACGACTGGGGCCGCCTCGTCCTGCTGTGCGACGAGCCACCGGCACCTCGGGTGACGGTGCTCGCCGAACGCGCCGCCGCGACCCTCGCGGTCAACCGGCTCGTCACCCGCGAGGTCGACTCACTCGAGCGCCAGAGCCACATCAGCCTGCTCACTGCACTGCGTGACCACCAGCTTCCCGCCGAGGAGATCGCGTTGCGCTCCGGGGCACTCGGCGTGCCGCTGGTACGCCGCCGGCTCACCGCCCTGGTGGTGCGCACCGCCGGCACTCCCGTGCTCGACACCCCCATGCTCACCTGGCAGGCACAGCTCCGCGACCTTGCCGAGACCGTCGCGTCGGCGTGCCGCACGCACGGGGTCCCGGCACTGGTGGGATCGCTCGACGACACCCAGATCGGCGCCCTGGTGTCGATGCCCGGTGGCGGACGGGAGGCGCCTGCCGCAGCAGAGCGGCTCGACGCGCTCGCCCGTACCATCCACGACCGGGCCCGCGACCGCCGCAGCCTGACCGGCACCGGCCTCGTCGTCGGAGCCGGCCACACCGTGCAGTCCCCTGCCGAAGCGCGCCGCACCCTTGCCGAGGCGATCCAGGTCGCCGAGGCCGCGGCGTTGCGGCCGGCAACGGCGGTGCTCCACCGCGTCGGTGACATCCACGTGCGCGGACTGCTCAACCTGCTGCGCGACGATGCCCGGCTGCAGACGTTCGTCGAGCGCGAGCTTGCCCCGCTGCTGCGCCACGACGCCCAGCACCAGCAGCAAGAGCTGCTGCCCGCCGTGCGCGCGTACCTGGAGTGCGGCCGCAACAAGTCCAAGGCGGCCACGTTGTCGCACTTGTCGCGTCCGTCGTTCTACGATCGGCTGACGAAGGCGCAGACGATCCTCGACCTCGATCTCGACGATGCCGAGATCTGCCTCTCGTTGCACCTGGCGGTGCTCGCTCGTGACGCGATGCGTGGTTCCGTCCCGACCTCGGCGCCGAGCCGCACGAAGGGAAGCACATGAGTGAACGACCCGGAGAGCCCGCCAAGACCGCCCTTCTCGACGACAAGGCCAAGGCGATCATCGCTGAGCTCCAGGTCGACGGCCGGCGTTCGTACGCCGCCATCGGCAAGGTCGTCGAGCTTTCAGAAGCGGCGGTCCGCCAGCGGGTGCAACGACTCACCGAGGCTGGGGTCATCCAGATCGTGGCCGTCACCGATCCGTTGGAGATGGGTTTCGGTCGCCAGGCGATGATCGGCATCACCGTCGACGGCAACCTCGAGGCGATCGCCACCGCCGTCGCCGAGCTGGATGAGATCGACTACCTCGTCGTCACCACCGGACGTTACGACCTGCTCGCCGAGGTCGTGTGCGAGAACGACGAGCACCTGCTCGAAGTCATCTCCGAGCGGATGCGCGCCATCGACGGCGTACGTACGACCGAGTCGTTCGTCTACCTCAAGCTTCGCAAACAGACCTACGCCTGGGGCGTCCACTAACCCTCGATCCGCAGGTTTCGGCCCCTCGATCCGCAGGTTCTGGCCCCCGTGGGCGGCTCAGGGCCGATGCAGGAGCGGCGTGAGCGTCTCGAGCACCGAGGCGTCCTCGATCGTCGATGGCGCGGTGGTCGTCCCGGTGTCGACGATCTCGCGCATCGAACGGCGCAAGATCTTGCCCGACCGCGTCTTCGGCAGTGCGGGGACCACCGTCACGCTGCGGAACGCCGCAACGGCGCCGATCTCGTCACGGACCAAGGCGATGAGCTCAGCAGCGAGATCGTCGCTGTCGGCCTCGACCCCGGACTTCAGCACGACGTAGCCGCGAGGCGCCTGCCCTTTGAGCGGGTCGGCGACCCCGACGACTGCACACTCCGCCACGGCAGGGTGCTGCGCGAGCACTGCCTCCATCGACCCCGTCGACAACCGGTGGCCAGCGACATTGATGACGTCGTCCGTGCGCCCCATCACATACAGGTAGCCGTCCTCGTCGACGTAACCGCCGTCACCAGAGAGGTAGTAGCCGTCGTGGGTCGAGAGGTAGGACGCGACGAAACGTTCGTCGTCCTCCCAGAGCGTCACCAGTGTGCCCGGGGGCATCGGAAGCTTGATGCAGATGGCGCCCTCGGTCCCGCCCGGCACCTCGGCACCGTCGGGGTCGAGGACGCGGACGTCGTACCCGGGCACCGGGACCGACGGCGACCCGGCCTTGATCGGCATCGGCTCCAGTCCACGTAGGTTGGCGGCGACCGGCCAGCCGGTCTCGGTCTGCCACCAGTGGTCCACCACGGGTACGCCGAGCTTGTCGCTCACCCAGGCGTACGTGTCGGGGTCGAGCCGCTCGCCGGCGAGGAAGACGGTACGCAGGCGCTGCAGGTCATGACCCGCGAGCTGCCCGGCGTCCGGGTCCTCCTTCCTGATCGCGCGCACAGCCGTCGGCGCGGCGAACAGTGCGTTGACACCGTGCTCGGCCGCGACCCGCCAGAAAGCACCGGCATCGGGTGTCCCGACGGGCTTCCCCTCGTACATGACCGTCGTCGCGCCCGCGAACAGCGGCCCGTACACGATGTACGAGTGGCCGACGACCCAGCCGACGTCCGAGGCGGTCCACATCACGTCTCCGGCGTGGACGTCGTAGACGTGTGTCATTGACCAGGTCAACGCCACGGCGTGACCGCCGTTGTCGCGGACGATGCCCTTCGGTCTGCCTGTCGTACCCGAGGTGTACAGGATGTACAACGGGTCGGTCGCGGCGACCTCGACGCAAGCAGCAGGGTCGCCGCGGCCCGCGTCCATGGCCCGCTCGAAGTCGACGTCGCGGCCCTCGATGAGCTCCGCGGTCAGCTGTGGACGCTGCAGGATCACACATGCCTGCGGACGGTGGGAGGAGCGTTCGATGGCCGCGTCGAGCATCGGTTTGTACTCCACGACCCGGCTCGGCTCTATGCCGCACGATGCCGAGACGACGACCTTCGGCGTGGCGTCGTCGAGTCGCGCGGCCAGCTCCGCTGGGGCGAAGCCGCCGAACACGACCGAGTGCACTGCCCCCAGACGCGCGCAGGCAAGCATGGCGATGACCGCTTCGGGCACCATCGGCAGGTAGATCAGGACCCGGTCCCCGGCGCCGACGCCGAGCTGTCGCAACGCGCCCGCGAAGGCCGCCACCTGCTCGAGCAGCTTGGCGTACGTGTAGGTGCGCTTGCCATCGGTCACCGGGCTGTCCCAGATCAGCGCGGTCTGGTCGCCTCTACCGCCGACCACGTGGCGGTCTAGCGCGTTGAAACATGTGTTGAGGCTCCCATCGGGAAACCATCGATAGAACGGTGCACCGGTGGTGTCCAGCGCACGGGTCGGCTTCTTGATCCAGGTGACTGCTTGGGCTTGGTCGAGCCAGAACGCATCCAGGTCGTCGATGCTTGCCCGGTACGTCTCGGTGTACTGCCCCATGACGGTCATCTTGGCACTCGTACGCTCCTCGCGCAGGGGCCAGAACCTGCGGATCGCGGGGTGGTGGTGGCCGCTCGGCTCAGGTGTCGGTGGCGGCGAGCTGGCCGCAGGCGCCGTCGATCTCTCGTCCGCGGGTGTCGCGCACCGTCGTCGGAACACCCTTGGCCTGCAGCCTGCGTACGAACTCGGCTTCGTCCTCGCGCCGCGACGCGGTCCAGATCGAACCCGGAGTCGGGTTGAGCGGGATGAGGTTGACGTGCACCCAGCTCCAGTCGCCATACGAGCGGAGCACGTCACCGAGCAGGTCGGCGCGCCAGGCCTGGTCGTTGATGTCCTTGATCATCGCGTACTCGATCGACACGCGCCGCTTGGTACGCCGGGCGTACTCCCAGGCCACCGCGACGACATCGTGCACCTTCCACCGGGTGTTGACGGGCACCAGCTCGTCCCGCAGCTCGTCATCGGGTGCGTGCAAGGACACTGCGAGGGTGACCGGGATGTCCTCGTCG
This sequence comes from Nocardioidaceae bacterium, assembly GCA_013695785.1. Taxonomy (GTDB): domain Bacteria; phylum Actinomycetota; class Actinomycetes; order Propionibacteriales; family Nocardioidaceae; genus JACCZT01. The sequence continues at coordinate 13,836 of JACCZT010000171.1, forward strand.
GCGAGCTGGTTGATCCGCGGCACGAGACCGACGGTGCTGACCGTGATCCCGCGTGCGGACATGCCGAGCCCGTCCGGTGCAGGCGCCACCATCGTGCGGATGGCACCGATCACGGCCTTGTAGTTGGCCATCGGCTCGCCCATGCCCATGAACACGACGTTGGACAGTCGCCCTGCACCGCCCGGCACGTCGCCGCGGGCCATCGCGCGGGCACCGTCGACGACCTGCTCGACGATCTCACCGGCTGACATGTTGCGCTGAAGCCCGCCCTGTCCGGTCGCGCAGAACGGACACGCCATCCCGCATCCGGCCTGGCTTGACACGCAGATCGTCGCGCGGTCGGGGTACCGCATCAGAACCGACTCGACCAGCGCGCCGTCGAAAAGCCGCCACAAGGTCTTGCGCGTCGTGCCGCCGTCCGCCTCGAGGCTTCGTACGGGCGTCAGCAGCGCAGGGAGCAGGTCGGCGACGAGCCGGTCGCGGCTGGCGGCCGGCAGGTCGGTCATGTCGGCGGGGTCGTCGACGAGCCGCGTGAAGTAGTGGCGCGCGAGCTGCTTGGCACGGTACGCGGGCTCGCCGAGCGCCTCGGCCGCCACCGTGCGTCCGTCGGCGTCGAGGTCGGCGAGGTGCCGCGGCGGCTTCCTGCGACCCCGTGGCTGGTCGAAGACCAGCGGCAGCGGCGTGGGGTTGACCGAACCTGCACGGCTCTGCTGTGCGTCGCTCATGGTCCAGCGACCGGGACGAAGAGCTCGAGGATGAGCCAACACACCGGCGCGACGGCGAGCAGAGAGTCCAGCCGGTCCATGACCCCCCCGTGCCCGGGCAGCATGTTGCCCATGTCCTTCAGGCCGAGGTCCCGCTTGATCAGCGACTCGCTCAGGTCGCCCAGCGTCGCCATCGCGACCGCTGCCACGCCGAGGACGACGCCGACCCACCAGTCACCCTCGAGCGCGAACACGACCGTGCAGACACCGGCCGCCAGCCCGCCGACGAGCGACCCAACGAACCCCTCCCACGACTTCTTCGGGCTGATCGTGGGTGCCATCTGGTGCTTGCCGAGCGTCGCACCGGCGGCGTACCCGAAGATGTCGGAGGCGATGGTGCAGACGATGAACGTCACGATCCGCCACGGACCGTCGTCCTCGGCGAGCAGTAGGACGACGAACGATCCGAGGATCGGCAGGTACGCCACGACGAAGATGCCGGCGGTGACGTCGCGGACGTACCCTACGGCGCCGTCGGTGAGCCGCCAGATGAGGATGGCCACCACGGTCAGGGCGGTGCCTACCGCGACCGCCTCGACACCGCCGTAGTAGCCGCCGGCCAGGATCACCGCACCGCCGACGAGCACCGGAACCAGGGGAACGCGGGTGCCGTTCGTCGCCAGGGCCCGCGACAGCTCGATGGTCCCGAGGACAGCGGCGACAAGAACGATCGCGACGAATCCGATCCTGGCGAACATCAGCGACGCGATGATGAGGATGCCGAGCCCGAGACCCACCCCGATCGCGGCGGGCAGGTCGCGCCCGGCACGACTCGATGTCGGCGCAGGCGGGACTCGGGTGTCGCCGCTCGGCGGACCTGAGGGCCCAGGCGGATCAGAAGACGTCACAGGTCAGACCTCGAGGAGCTCGGCTTCCTTGTTCTTGAGCAGCTCGTCGATGGAGTCCACGTGCTTCTTGGTCAGCCCGTCGAGCCGCTTCTCGGCGCCGGTCACGTCGTCCTGGCTGATCTCGCCGTCCTTCTCCGACCGGTCGAGCGCCTGCTTCGCGGTGCGACGGATGTTGCGTACGGCGACGCGCCCGTCCTCGGCCTTGGACCGGGCGAGCTTGGCGTACTCGCGGCGACGGTCCTGCGTCAGCTCGGGCATCGTGACACGCAGGACCTTGCCGTCGTCGGTCGGGTTGACGCCGAGGTCGGAGTCTCGGATGGCCTTCTCGATGGCTGCCTTGGCGGACACGTCGTACGGGTTGATCAGGACCATCCGCGGCTCTGGCACGGTGAAGCCCGCGAGCTGCTGGATCGGAGTCGGCGTGCCGTAGTAGTCCGCGGTGATCTTGGCGAACATCGCGGGGTGGGCGCGTCCGGTACGGATCGCGGCGAACTCCTCACGCGCGTGCTCGACCGCCTTGGCCATCTTGGCATCGGCGTCACGCAGGATCTCGTCAATCACAGTCTTCTCCAGTCACTTTGCATCGTCACGCTGCCGGCGGGTGTCGCACCGTCATGCGTGTACGAGGGTTCCGATCTTCTCACCACGAAGGACGCGGGTGATGTTGCCCTCGCCTTCCATGCCGAACACAATCATCGGCAGCTTGTTCTCCATGCACAGCGCGAACGCAGTGGCGTCGGCCACCCGCAGTCCGCGCTGCAGCGCTTCGGTGTACGTGATGGAGTCCAACCGGGTCGCGTGTGGATCCTTGTGGGGGTCAGCGGTGTAGACGCCGTCCACCCCGTTCTTGCCCATCAGCACGGTGTCGCACCTGATCTCCAGCGCACGCTGCGCGGCGACGGTGTCGGTGGAGAAGTACGGCATGCCCGCTCCGGCACCGAAGATCACCGCCCGCCCCTTCTCCAGGTGTCGGATCGCGCGTCGCGGGATGTACGGTTCGGCGACCTGCCCCATGGTGATCGCGGTCTGCACCCGCGTCTCGATGCCTTGCTTCTCCAGGAAGTCCTGCAGCGCGAGACAGTTCATCACGATGCCGAGCATGCCCATGTAGTCGGCGCGGGCGCGATCCATGCCGCGTTGCTGGAGCTCGGCACCGCGGAAGAAGTTTCCGCCGCCGATCACGATGGCGACCTGGACACCGTCGCGTACGACGTCGGCGATCTGCCGGGCGATGCCGTGGACGACGTCCGGGTCGAGCCCGACGTCACCACCTCCGAAGACCGCACCGGAGAGCTTGAGCAGCACGCGTCGGACAGGAGCGGGGGCCGGGCCGTCGACTGCTTCGGTTACGTCCACGGATCGGGCCTCCAGTTGCTCGTCAGTTGAGTCTGCCTGATTCTTGCAGACTGCTCAGGCACCGATCTCGATGTGTGCGAACCGCTTCAGCGTCACACCGGCGTCGTCCAGGACTGCCTTGACCGTGCGCTTGTTGTCCTGCACCGACGGCTGGTCGAGCAGGACGACCTCCTTGAAGAAGCCGTTGAGGCGTCCCTCGATGATCCTGGGCAGCGCCTGCTCGGGCTTGCCCTCCTCGCGGGCGGTCGCCTCGGCGATCTCGCGCTCCTTGGCGACGATGTCGGCCGGTACCTCATCGCGGGTGAGGTAACGGGGCCGCATTGCCGCGATCTGCATGGCGGCGCCGCGGGCGACCTGCTCGGCCGAACCCTCGAACTCCACGAGCACGCCGACCGCTGCCGGCAGGTCGCTCGCGCGGCGGTGCATGTACGACGTGACCTGACCGTCGAGACTGGCGACGCGCCCCAGCTCGATCTTCTCGCCGATCACGGCGGCGAGCTCGGCGACCGTATCGGCAACGCTCTTGCCCGTGCTCAGCGTCGTCGCAGCGAACTCCTCGGCGTCGGCCGGTCTGCTCTCGTCGGCCGCTGCGGCGAGCTGCTCCGCGAGCGCGATGAACTTGTCGTTCTTGGCGACGAAGTCGGTCTCGGAGTTGAGCTCGACCAGCGCCGAGCCGTGGGTTGCCACGAGCCCAGAGGACGCCTCGCGCTCGGCCCCACGCTTGGCGGCCTTCACCGCGCCACTGATCCGCAGCGCCTCCACGGCCTTGTCGAAGTCGCCGTCGGCCTGGGTGAGTGCCTTCTTGGCATCCATCATCCCGGCGCCGGTGGCGTCACGGAGCTTCTTGACTTCTGCGGCAGCGATGTTCGCCATTGCCTCGCCTCTTCTGTTCTGCGCCGGGGTCGCCAGCGCGTGGTGTGTACGTAGGTGACCGGCTGCTGGGCGTGGGTCGAGCACGCGCCAGCAGTAGGCCGATCAGGCTTGCGCTTCGGGCTTGTCCTCAGCGGCGGCGGGAGCCGGCACGTCGGTGCCCTCTGTCGCGACGGGAGCTACCTCGTCGGTCGCTGCCTCCGCTGCATCGTCGGCGACCTCGTCGGTCGCCTCAGCGACGGGGTCGGTGCCCGCGGCGTCGCTCGGCTCGGTCTGGACGGTCGCTGCCGGGGCGGTGTCCACCGGCTCCACGGCCGGCTCAGTCTGTCCGGCTTCGGACGATGCCCCGGTGGCCTCGGCGGCGAGAGCCTCGGTGGATGCGTCGCCTCCGGTCACCTCGACGGCGACCGACGCGGTGGTGCCCTCAGCGAGCTCGCGCTCCCAGTCCGCGAGTGGCTCGTCGGCGCCGAGCTCGGCGCCTGGCGCGGTCTCGGCGCCCTTTGCCGTGCCACGAGCGATGAGTCCTTCACCGACGGCGTCGGCGATGACGCGGGTCAGCAGGGTGACCGAACGAATGGCGTCGTCGTTGCCCGGGATCGGGTAGTCGACGTCATCGGGGTCGCAGTTGGTGTCCAGGATCGCGATGACCGGGATCTTGAGCTTCTTGGCCTCATCGACGGCCAGATGCTCCTTCTTGGTGTCGATGATCCAGACCGCCGACGGCACTCGTCCCATGTCGCGGATGCCGCCCAGGGTGCGCGCGAGCTTGTCGTGCTCGCGCTTCATCTGCAGCAGCTCCTTCTTGGTACGTCCCGAGGCGGCGACGTCGTCGAAGTCGATCTCCTCGAGCTCCTTCAGACGCTTGATACGTTCGTTGACCGTCTGGAAGTTGGTGAGCATGCCGCCGAGCCAGCGCTGGTTGACGTACGGCTGGCCGACCCGGGTGGCCTGCTCGGAGATGGTCTCCTGCGCCTGGCGCTTGGTACCCACGAACAGCACCGAACCGCCCTTGGCGACGGTGTTCTTGACGAACTCGTACCCGCGGTCGATGTAGGCCAGCGACTGCTGCAGGTCGATGATGTAGATGCCGTTGCGCTCGGTGAAGATGAATCGCTTCATCTTGGGGTTCCAACGGCGGGTCTGGTGCCCGAAGTGAACGCCGCTCTCGAGAAGCTGACGCATGGTGACAACGGCCATGACCGTTTCCTCCTCAGCCGGGCACGTCTGCGCCAAGCCCTTGCCTAGTTGGTCGCACCGACGGTTGCCGGTGCCCTGGCGCCCGACACGCGACCCACCCCGCGTCATGCGGGGACCAGGATCGCGCCAATGCAAGCAGTGGTCTGCGGGCGCGCGAAGTCACCTCCGAAGAGGTGCTCGTAGGAGTCTACGTCAGGGGAAACGCCCGGCGCGAATCGTCCGCAAGGCCTGACGACGCAAGTCACCCGCGTGCCAGACATGGACCCATCGCCGTCCACAGGCGCTCGTGTCATCGCCGCCATCCACAGCTGACCGGCGCCAGCCAGACGATAGACCCACCAGCGGCCACCCTGATACGTCATGGGAACCCTGGTCTGGCGTACGGCCCGACGACTCGTGATTGGCGTGCTCGTCACCGCAGCCTGCGCCGCGCTGGCGTCCTCGGCGGCTGCGGACCCCCGGTGGCGATGGCCGCTCGATCCGGTGCCAGAGCTGATCCGGCCGTTCGTGGCACCGACGTCGACGTACGGGGCCGGGCACCGCGGTGTCGACCTCCTCGGCACACCGGGCGTGATGGTGACTGCCGTCGACTCCGGGACTGTCAGGTTCAGCGGCACCGTCGCCGGCACCCCGGTGCTGTCGATCGACCACGGCACGCAGGTCTCGACCTACCAACCGGTGGCAGCGACGGTCCACCGTGGTGATGAGGTGGTCGCCGGCCAACCGGTCGGACGTCTCGTCCTCGCCGCGAGCCACTGCGCCCCTCGCGCTTGTCTGCACCTGGGCCGCAGGACCGGTGCGGATAGGACCTACGCAGACCCGATGGACATGTTCGGCACCTCGCCGCCGATCCGCCTGGTGACGCCGTACGGTGATCCACCCCGACCACCCGTCGCGGGTAACGGGGCGCAGAGCAACGGGTCGGGTGAGCTCAGTGAGCCGGTCGACGCACCCGTCACCTCCGCGTACGGCATGCGCATGCACCCGATCACCGGCGTCTTCAAGCTGCACGACGGCACGGACTTCGGCGCGGCATGTGGGACGCCGGTACGCTCGGCCGCCGCGGGCACGGTGACGTTCGTAGGAGCAGACCCGGCGTACGGCAACCGGGTCGTCGTCGACCATGGCCGGCTACGAGGTGTCGAGGTCGCGACGACCTACAACCATCTGTCCAGCTCGACCGTGCCGGTCGGCACACCGGTGCGCGCCGGTCAGCCGATCGCGGTCTCGGGCACGACGGGCTACTCGACCGGTTGCCACCTGCACTTCATGGTTCTCGTCGACGGGGACGCCGTCGACCCGATGTCGTGGCTGTGACATGGGCCTCGGTTCAGGCGCGGGGATGGGCCAGGTGGTAGGCCCGGCGGAGCCGCTCGGTGCTGAGGTGTGTGTAGATCTGCGTGGTCGCGAGCGAGGCGTGCCCGAGCAGCTCCTGCACGCTGCGTAGGTCTGCTCCACCTTCGAGCAGGTGTGTCGCCGCCGTGTGGCGCAGGCCGTGCGGGCCGATGTCGGGTGCACCGTCGACGGCAGCGATGCGCTCGTGCACGATGCGCCGGACCGCCCGCTGGTCGATGCGCCCGCCCCGCATTCCGATGAACAACGCGGCACCGCTGCCAGGTCGGGCAAGTGCCGGGCGTCCGGCTGTCGTCCACGCATCGAGCGCGGCGGCGGCTGGACGGCCGAACGGTGCGCTGCGTTCCTTGCGACCTTTGCCGAAGACGCGGACGACGTTGCGCTCGCGGTCGACGTCGTCCGCGTCGAGTCCCACCAGCTCGCCCACGCGGATGCCCGAGGCGTACAGCAGCTCCAGTATTGCGAGGTCACGTAGGCCGACGGGACCGTCGAACTCGATCGCGGCCGCTGTGGTTTCGAGCAGGTCACGCGCCTCGTCGACGCGCAACGCAGCTGGTAGGTCGCGATGCTGTTTGGGGCTGGCAAGCTGGACCCCGGTGTCCGACGGCGCGCGTCCGGTGCGCGCCAGCCACGCCGTGAACACTCGCGCCGACGTGGCCCGTCGCGCCAGCGTCGTGCGCGCCTTGCCGCGGGTCTGCAGGTTGGCGAGGTAGCTGCGCAGCGCGCGTAGGTCCAGGTCGCCAGGGTCGCGGATTCCGAGCCGCTCCACGTGGCGCCCGAGCCCACCCAGATCGGCGAGGTAGGCCCGGATCGAGTGCTCGCTCAGGTCACGCTCACCGCGCAGGTGTTGCTCGTAGTCACCGAGGCACCGTACCCACGTCTCGCCCAGGACGCCGGCGTCGGCAGTGGGCGAGGTGGATGGGTCATCGGTGCTCACCGTGCCACTGTGTGGCCCTGCTGACCCGGCGACAAGTCGGCGCGCCGACGCAACCGCCAACCACTACCGACCTGCTCGACCCATCCGGCAGCGCACAAGTCGGCGAGCACGGTCAAGGCGTCATCGGTCGCACACGAAATGCGGGAGGCGATCACCTCCGTGGGCTCGGCGTCCCGGGCCGAGACCGCCTCGAGGACTATGCGGGAACCGCGCTGCAGCTCGTCGAGGGCGGTGCTCGGGGACCACTCGAGGGTGGCGTCCGTGGCGCCGATCTCGCCGACCGCCTCGATCACCTCGGCGCCGCTGGTCACCACCATCGACTGTCCCGACCGCAACGACTGGTGAACGCCGACGGAGGCCTGGCTCGTCACCGGACCGGGCACGCCCATCGCCACCCGGCCGAGCTCGCTTGCCCAGTTGAGGGTGTTGAGGGCACCGGATCGCCGTGCCGCCTCGACGACGACGGTGCCGCCGGTGATGGCGGCGATGATCCGGTTGCGGGACAGGAAGCGTCCCTTGGTGGGTGTCTGGCCGGGCATCTGCTCGCTGACCACCAGCCCGCCGGCCGCGATGCGCTGCAACAAACCGGCGTGCGCGCGCGGGTAGTCGACATCGGCACCGCAGGCCAGCACCGCCAGGGTGGGTGCGCCCAGGGCCAGCGCACCACGATGGGCGCAGGCGTCGATGCCGTATGCCGCCCCGCTCACCACGGTGTGGCCGGCGTCGGCAACGTCGCCGGCGATGTCCATGGCGACGTCGCTCCCGTAGGTCGTGGCGGCGCGTGCACCGACGATCGCGACCGAACGCGCAACCAGCTCGTCGAGGCGGGCCGTGCCGCGCGTCCACAGACCGAGCGGGGCACCGGTCGTCCCGCTGATCGGCGCCGTTGCATCGAGATCCACGAGCCGCTCGGGCCAGGCGTCGTCGCCGGGGCACACCCAGCGCACGCCGAGCTGCCCTGCCCGTCCGGCAAGTGCAGCGGTCCGGTCGAGGACGCCCGGCGCGCGAAGCCGCCAGGCCTCGGGCAGGACGGAGCCGCTGAGGGGACGGCCGTGGATCGCCGCATCGACGATCTCACCGACGGAGTGCGACCGCAGCAACGCCACCAGGCGTGGATCACCGGGCTCCACGAGCTGGCTCAACACCAGCCGGAGGCGGCGTGCGCTGGTCGTCGTCATGATGCCTGCACCAGGTGCCGGATCTGGCTGTCCATGCTGCCCGAGCCGCGCAGTGCGATCGCGGTACGTATCTCATCCGCGCCCGGCCTCGACGCGCCGACGAGATCCGCAACGGTCCACGCGAGCCGGAACACCCGGTCGACCGAGCGTAGGTTGAGTCCCCTGCTGCGCGCGTGGGTGTCGAGCGCCGTCTCGCCGTCACTCGTCGGAGGCCACCGACGGCGCAGGACCGCAGCTGGGACGGAGCTGTTGAGCCGCCACGGGGTGTCCGAGAAGCGGCGCGCCTGTCGTTCGCGTGCGGACGCCACCCACGCCGCGACCGTCGCACTCGGCGGAGCGTCCACAAGCGCCTCGCGGAGCTCGGCGCGGCTGGGTTGGGTGACGGTCCGGTGGATGTCGATGCGGTCCTTGATGGGCGTGGAGATCTTGTCGCGGTACTTCCGTTTGGCCAGGGAGGTGCACTCGCACTCCCCTGCCCGACCCGCGTTGAGCCCACACGGACACGGGTTGGACGCGAGCACCAGCTGGAAGCGCGCCGGGAACTCGGCGGTCTGCGCCGCCCTCGAGACCGTCACATACCCGCTCTCGAGGGGTTGGCGCAGTGCGTTGAGGACGTTGCGATGGAACTCCGGCGCCTCATCGAGGAACAAGATGCCGTTGTGGGCCATGCTCATCGCACCGGGCCGCACGAACCGGCTGCCGCCCCCGACGATCGCCGCGGCGCTGGCCGTGTGGTGTGGGTCGACGAACGGTGGCCTTGCCAGCAGCGGCGCATCACCTGGCAGCAACCCAGCGACGGAGTAGACGGCGCTGGTGTCGAGCGCCTGGCGTCGGTCCAGATCTGGGAGCAACGCCGGCATCCGTTGCGCCAACATGGTCTTGCCGACGCCAGGTGGCCCGTCGAGAGAGACGTGGTGCCCACCGGCAGCGGCGGCGATGATAGAGGCCCGCGCCTCGTACTGGCCGGCGACGTCCGCGAGGTCGAGGCCGCCCAACCGACCCGCCGAACCCCAGACGATGGGCGTCGAGGGCTCCAACGGCGCGACCGGCTCGTCGTCGGGGATCTCCGCGCCAGTGAGGACGGCGATCGCGTGGCGCAGCGAGCGAAGTCCGACCACCTCTGCTCCTGCCACGACCTGGGCCTCGTTCACGTTGGCCTCGGGGACGAGAATCCTGGTGCAACCGGCCTCCAGGCCCGACAACGTCGCAGGCAGGACGCCGGGCACCGCGCGCAGGCGTCCGTCGAGGGCGAGCTCACCGAGCACCAGTGCCTCCGCGAGCGGCTCGGCCGGAACCACACCGATGGCGACGAGGACTCCCAATGCGATCCCCAGATCGAAGTGGACGCCCACCTTGGGCATGCCGGCAGGTGACAGGTTGATCGTCACCTTGCGGTCCGGCCAGGAGCACCCGGAGTTGACGACCGCCGCACGGCAGCGATCACGGGACTCCGCAACCGACGCGTCGGGCAGCCCGACGAGCACGATCTTGGGAAGCCCCGGCGCCACGTCGACCTCTATCTCGACCATGCGCCCACGCATCCCCTGCAAGGTCACCGACCGCGTACGTGCACCCGACATCTCAGCTCACCCCGGCCACGCGCTCGACCCGGGCGCGACCGCGGGTGGGAACGATGACGGCGACGACATCGATGCGGACCCCGGGCACGTGCAGGTCGCGGTCGTCGAGCCAATGACCGGCGAGCCGTCGCAACCGCCGCGCCTTGTGGGTCGTGACCGCTTCGAGGGGAGTCCCGTGCGACAGGTCGCGCCGCGTCTTGACCTCGCAGATCACGAGGGTGTCCCCGTCTCGCGCCACGATGTCGATCTCGCCGACCGGGCAGCGGTAGTTGCGCGCGAGGATCACCATCCCCTCGGCCGTCAGATAGTCCGCGGCGATCTGCTCGCCGTAGTCACCCAGTGCCTTGCGTTGTGCATGCGTCGACGCCATGCGCCCACCTCCGCATACCAGCCTCTGGTGTGGCGAAGGCAACCAACAGACGTGACCGCGCCAGTTGTGGACGGACCGTGGCCGGGCGGTGCTGTGGACGCGGACCGGCTCAGCTCTTGGGCACGTCCAGGTCGCTCTTGGACAGCTCCTCGACGTTGACGTCCTTGAACGTCAGCACCTTGACGTTCTTGGCGAAGCGCGCGGGGCGGTAGATGTCCCACACCCACGCGTCGTTCATCGTCACCTCGAAGTACGCGTCGCCGGTCTCGGAGCGGACCTTGACGTCGACCGCGTTGCACAGATAGAAACGGCGATCCGTCTCCACGACATACTTGAAGATCAGGGCGACGTCGCGGTACTCGCGATAGAGCTGCAGCTCCATGTCGGCCTCATAGCGTTCGAGGTCCTCAGAACTCATCCGCCGAGCTCCTCTCCTGGCCGGCCATCGCGGGGCGGCGTTGTCGCATCGGTGGTAGGTCAGATCTCGAGCCGGCCACGCGCACGTTGATGAAGCGAGTGCGGTGCTCCCGGCACGGCCCGTGCAACCGAAGGGCCGCTTGGTGCTCAGGGGTGACGTACCCCTTGTGGGTCGCGAAGTCGTACGCAGGATAGTCCTCGTGCAGACGCACCATCATCGCGTCCCGGGTCACCTTCGCGATGACCGACGCCGCTGCGATCGACCCCGAGACGCGATCGCCCTTCCAGACCGCGAGTCCCGGCACGCCGAGCCCGTCGACGCCGAAGCCGTCGGTCAGGACGTAGCCAGGACGGACGGTGAGCCGGGCCAGGGCACGCCGCAGCGCCTCGATGTTCACGACGTGCATGCCCATCCGGTCGCAGTCCGAGGACGGCATCGTCACCACCGACCAAGCGACGGCCCGCCGGAGTATGTGTGCGTAGCACTCCTCGCGTTGCTTGGCGCTGAGCAGCTTGGAGTCGGCGAGGCCGGGAACCTCCCCGCGCTTTCCCGGCGGGAGGATCGCGGCTGCAGCGACCAGCGGCCCGGCGCACGCGCCTCGTCCAGCCTCGTCGACGCCGGCGATGGGCGTCATGCCGGCGCGCTCGAGTGCGCGCTCGTACCCGTAGAGACCAGCATCGCGGCGGATCGTCGACCCGCGGGGCATCTGGGTCATGCGGTCACTTCTGTCTCGGGGCCGTTTCTTGCTGGTCCAGGGCTGGGTCGTCGAAGACGCTGGGCTCGTCGATCGAACCGGCGCGGCCGAATGGCCACACCTTGATCCACGCCTTGCCGACGACCTCGCCCTCGTCCACGAAGCCGCCACCGGGATCGCCCTGGTGAGCGCGGGAGTCGGCGGAGTTGCCGCGGTTGTCGCCCATCACCCACAGGTAGCCCTCGGGCACCTCGACGTCGAACGGCTCATCCTGGTTCGACGTCTGGTCGGCGAGGTACGGCTCGTCGAGCGATACCCCGTTGACCTCGACGCGGCCCTTGCGGTCACAGCACTCGACCCGGTCACCCCCGACACCGATGACACGCTTGATCAGGTGGCCACCGGTGGGGTACAACCCGAAGACCTCGAGGCTGCGTTGGACGACGTTGTGCGGTTGCTGGGACTCCGAGGCAGGTAGCCAGCCTCCGGGATCGTCGAACACCACGATGTCACCGCGGTCGATGTCACCGCTCCAGTACGAGACCTTCTGCACCAGGATGCGGTCGTTGGGGCCGTTCGGGCTGCCGATGAGCGTCGGCTCCATCGAGCTGGACGGGATGAAGAACGCCTGGACGAAGAACGACTTGACGACGACGGCAAGCACCAAGGCGGTGACGAGGAGCAGGATCGTCTCCTGCCACAACGGCAACGGCTTCTTCTGCTGCTTGCCCGATCGTGGGCCTGCCTGCTGTGAACCTGCGACGGCGGTGTCTTCGTGGGGGCTCACCACGCGAGCCTACCGGGCGCCTCGGCGCGCAATCGGCAATCGATGGTGAACGCCACGTGACAGCCCGCTCAGACTTCGCGCTTCTCCTTGATCTTGGCGGCCTTGCCCCGCAGGTTGCGCAGGTAGTAGAGCTTGGCGCGGCGGACGTCACCGCGCGTGGCGACCTCGATCTTCTCCAGCACCGGGGTGTGCAGGGGGAACGTACGCTCCACCCCGACGCCGAAGCTGACCTTGCGCACGGTGAAGGTGCGGCCGATGCCCGAGCCCTGGACCTTGATGCACACGCCCTGGAAGAGCTGGACCCGCGACCGGTTGCCCTCGACGACACGAACGTGCACCTTGAGGGTGTCACCGGCGCGGAACGCCGGGATGTCGTCGCGGAAGGACTCGCTGGCGACTGCGTCGATGGCGTTGGTCATGGTGACTCTTCCTCGCACATGCCACAGGTCATCTACGAATAGCTCGGTGCTGAAAAGTGGTGGAGGCGGCTCGCGGCCGGTGGTCCGCCCCTGTGGCAGTGGACCGGCTGAGCGCCGACAGACAAGTCTGCCACAGCGGGCGCACGGGCACGAAATCGCCGTGGCGGCAGCACCGGCGTCACCCGGGGTCCTCGTCGAGCAGGTCCGGGCGACGCTCGCGGGTGCGCTGCAACGACTGCTCGCGTCGCCAGGCGGCGATCCGGCCATGGTGGCCCGAGAGCAGCACATCGGGTACGTCGATCCCGCGCCAGCTCGCGGGCTTGGTGTAGACGGGGTACTCCAGCAGGCCGCCGCCGATCACGTGGGACTCCTCGGCCAGGGAGCTGGCATTGCCCATGAACCCGGGCAGCAGGCGCACGACGGCTTCGATGATCGCCAGTGCGGCGACCTCACCGCCGTTGAGGACGAAGTCGCCGAGGGATACCTCCTCGACCACCATCGTGGTGGCGGCATGCTCCACCACGCGCTGGTCGATGCCCTCGTAGCGGCCGCAGGCGAAGACCAGCCAGTCGTAGCTGGCCAGGCGCGCGGCGTCGGCCTGGGTGAACGGCCGCCCTGCAGGTGTCGGGACGAGAAGGCGCGGGGCGGGCCCGTCCGGCGGCGCGACGGCGTCGAGTGCCTCGCCCCACGGTTCGGGGGACATCACCATGCCGGCGCCGCCGCCGTAGGGGGTGTCGTCGACTGCTCGGTGACTGTCGCGGGTGTGGTCTCGAAGGTCGTGGACGTTGATCTCGAGCAGTCCGTTGTCCTGGGCCTTGCCCGGAAGCGACAACCGCAACGGCTCCAGGTAGGCCGGGAAGATGGTGATGACGTCGATCCGCACGGTCAGGTCCGGTCCCGGTGCGCTGCCCGCGCGTCCGCGGAGTCCGCGGCGTCGGGCTCGAGGAGCCCGGGCAGGTCGGTCACGACGATGTATCCGGCAGCCAGGTCGACCGTGGGTACGAGGGCCGCGACGAACGGCACGAGCACCTCACCTGCGGTGCTGGTGCTGATGCTCAAGGTGTCCTGCCCCGGCAGGTGCAGGACCTCGGTCAGCGATCCGACCGCCGATCCGTCCTCTGTCTGCACGCGCAGGCCGATCAGCTGGTGGTCGTAGAACTCCTCGCCATCGGCGGGGCGCTCGTCGACGTCCACCTCGACTCTGACGATGGCGCCGCGAAGCTGTTCGGCGGCCGTCCGATCGGACACCTCGTCCAGCGCGACGACGAGACGACCGCCGTGCAGGCGCGACGATCGTACGGTGAGCGTCCCGCCGGCCGGTGCACCGTCGCCGGAACCCGAACGGGCCGGCAGCTCGAACCATAGCGACGAGCCCGGGGCGAAGCGACGCTCGGGCTCATCGGTACGGATGTCGACGCTGACCTCACCACGCAGACCATGGGCGCGGCCGATTCGACCGACTGTCACCAGCATGGGCTCAGCGGCGGCGGTCCACGTCGACGAAGTCGATCCGCGCACCGTCCGGACCGGCGAGAGCTCCCGCGACGGCGCGGATCGCCGTAGCGGTGCGGCCCTGCCGACCGATCACCTTGCCGAGGTCGCTGGGATTGACCCGTACCTCGTACAACCGTCCACGCCGCAGGTCCTTGGACCGTACGTCGACGTCGTCAGGATTGTCGACGATGCCTCCGACGAGGTGTTCGATCACTTCGGTAACCATCGACGACTCAGCTCTTCGCGGTCTCTGCCGGCGCCTCGGCGTCGGTGTCGTCGCCCGTTGCGGCCGATGCTTCGGCCGGGGCGGGCGCCTCGCTCGGTGCAGGCGAGGCAGACTCCGACGGGGCTGGGGACTCCGGGGCCGGGGACTCCGGGGCCGGGGACTCCGGGGCCAGGGAGTCTTCGGCCGGGACGGCACTCGGCGCGGCCGTCGACTTGGCGGCAGCCTTCTTCCGGGCCGGCCTCGAGGTGGTCACGGCTTCGGACTTGGGCTCGGCGTGGACGTCCTTGAGGGCCTCGTTGAAGATCTCGGCCTTGTCACGCTTGGGCTCGGCGACCTTCATCGGCCCAGGTGCGCTCTCGCCCTTGAACTGCTGCCAGTCGCCGGTCAGCTTGAGCAGCACCGCGACAGCGTCACTCGGCTGTGCGCCGACCCCGAGCCAGTACTGCGCGCGCTCGGACTCGATGTGGATGATCGACGGGTCAGCCTTGGGGTTGTAGGTACCGATCTCCTCGATGACACGACCGTCACGCTTGGTGCGCGAGTCAGCGACGACGACACGGTAGAACGGGGTACGGATCTTGCCCATCCGCTTCAAACGAATCTTGACGGCCACGGGTGTGGTGTCTCCTTGGATACTGGTGGTTGGTGATACGGGGCGGCTGCCGGGTGGGGACGCGGACCGCTGCATCGGTGGATCTACGACGCTCGGGGATGAGAGGGTCCATGAGCGCGTAGACGCAGTGGGTCATTCTGCCAGACGTCGGCGCCGCACTCCAATCCGGCGGCGGACCGCCCGTACCGGCCGACGCTCGACCCGGTGCGGCAGGATGTGCCCATGAGCTCGTTGTTCACCAAGATCATCGCCGGTGAGATCCCCGGGCGGTTCCTGTGGTCCGACGACGTGGCGGTGGCTTTTCTGACGATCGCGCCGCTGACACCCGGGCACGCGCTTGTCGTCCCCCGCGCCGAGGTGTGCCAGTGGACCGAGGCCGACGACACCCTCCTCGAGCACCTGGTGCGGGTCGCCAAGCGAATCGGCGCCGCACAGCAGGCCGAGTGGGACGCCACCCGCATCGGGGTGCTGATCGAGGGCTTCGAGGTGGACCACCTGCACATCCATGTCTGGCCGGCGTTCAGCGCGGCCGACTTCGACGTGCACAACGTCGACCACGACCCCGATCCGGCCGCCTTGGACGAGTCCGCGGAGCGTATCCGCGTACGGCTCATCGAGGACGGCTTCGCCGAGCACGTCCCGGCGGATGTCTCGCGCCCGCTCTGACCCGTGCCCCCGAGGGCTAGCGCGAGAACTCGGACAGGCAGGTCTCGACGATCCCCTCGGGACTACCGAAGACGTCGACGACGATCCCCCGCTCGCCATCCTGCAGCGGCTCCAAGGTCTCGATCTGAGAGTCGATCAGCGAGGTCGGCATGAAGTGGTCACTCCGCCTGGCCATCCGCTCGCGGATCATCTCCGGGTCGCCGTCGAGGTGCAAGAAGGTGACCCCAGCAGCCGAACCGGCGAGCACGTCGCGGTACGCCCGGCGCAGCGCCGAACAGCTGACGACTCCCCCGGTCGCTTGGCGTTCGTTCAACCAGGAGCCGATGGCGTGCAACCACGGCCACCTGTCCTCATCGGTCAGCGGTGACCCGTTGCTCATCTTGTCGATGTTGACCTGGGGGTGGAAGGCGTCGGCGTCGGCGTACTCCACGTTCAGCCGGGACGCGACCGCCTCACCGATGGTCGTCTTGCCCACTCCCGACACGCCCATCACGACCACCAGTGGGTGTGCAGGCTCATCGCCGCGCTCGGTCATGTGTCGACCGTACCGCCGCGGAACACTCAGAGCAGGTCGCGCAGCTCCTTGGGCAGCTCGAAGTCGTCTGCACCGCCGGGGCCAGCACCAGGTCCCTTGAACCCGAAGGCGTCGCCACCGGCGCCGGGAGTCTGCGGTGTCGCCGCTGCCCGCGCCTCGGCGGCACGCTTGGCGGGGTTGCCGGACGTACGCTTGCCCTTGGCCTTCTTGGGCTGCTGGCGGACCTTCGCCCGCTTGCCACCCACGCCTGGCATCGCCGGCATGCCGGGCATGCCCGGCATTCCACCGCCCTTGGCCATCTGGAGCATCAGCTTCCGCGCTTCGAAGAAGCGGTCGACGAGCTGGTTGACATCGCTGACCTGGGTCCCCGAGCCCCGTGCGATCCGAGCGCGTCGCGAGCCGTCGATGAGCTTGGGCTCGGCGCGCTCCTTGGCCGTCATCGAGGAGATGATCGCCTGGATACGGTCGATCTCGCGCTCGTCGAAGCCGGCCAGCTGATCCTTGAACTGCGCCATGCCGGGCAGCATGCCGAAGATCTTCGACATGGAGCCCATCTTGCGCAGGGCCTGCATCTGCTCCTGGAAGTCGTCGAGGGTGAAGTCCCCTCCCGTGCCCTGCAGCTTGGCCGCCGCGGTCGCCGCCTGATCGGCATCGAAGACCTTCTCGGCCTGTTCGATCAGCGTGAGCATGTCGCCGAGGTCGAGGATCCGCGACGCCATCCGGTCGGGGTGGAAGACGTCGAAGTCGGTGAGCTTCTCACCGTTGGAGGCGAACATCACCTGGCGTCCGGTGATCTGCGCCACCGAGAGCGCTGCACCGCCGCGTGCGTCGCCGTCCAGCTTGGACAGCACCACACCGGTGAACCCGACACCGTCGAGGAACGCCTGAGCGGTCTGTACGGCATCCTGTCCGATCATGGCGTCGACGACGAAGAGCGTCTCGTCCGGGTGCACAGCGTCGCGGATGTCCGAGGCCTGCTGCATGAGCTCGGTGTCGATGCCGAGGCGGCCCGCGGTGTCGATGATGACGACGTCGTGCAGGGTCCGCCTGGCTTCGGCGATGGAGTCGCGCGCGACCGTGACCGGATCGCCCACACCGTTGCCGGGCTCTGGGGCGAACACCGTGGCTCCGGCCTGTCCCCCCACGACCTGCAGCTGGGTCACGGCGTTGGGCCGCTGCAGGTCCGCCGCGACGAGCATCGGCGAGTTGCCCTGGCTCTTGAGCCACAGGGCCAGCTTGCCGGCCAACGTCGTCTTGCCCGAACCCTGCAGCCCCGCGAGCATGATCACGGTCGGCGGGTTCTTGGCCATCAAGAGCCGGCGGGTCTGGCCACCGAGGATCTTGACCAGCTCGTCGTCGACGATCTTGATGACCTGCTGGGCGGGGTTGAGCGCCTCGCTGACCTCGGCGCCGCGGGCGCGTTCCTTGACGTTCGCGATGAAGTCGCGCACGACGGGCAGGGCGACGTCAGCCTCGAGCAGCGCGATCCTGATCTCGCGGGCCGTCGCGTCGATGTCAGCCTCGGACAGCCGGCCCTTGCCACGAAGGTTCTTGAACGTGGTCTGCAGGCGGTCTTGCAGGGTGTCGAACAACGCGTGGTGTCCTTCGGCGACGGAGATCGAAGACGGAACGCGTCGATGCGTCCGACGCGCGTGCGCCCACCAGCCTAGCCTCTCAGGCCAGGGCCGCCGCGACCTGCTGACACAGACGTTCGGCACGCTCGTCGGGGGATGCGCCGTCCGCGCCGTCGACGACGTAGAACACGTCGCGCGCCTCAGGACCGAACGTCGACAAGTGTGCAGACCGGATTTCCCAGCCGGCCGCGCTGATCGACCGGCACACCGACCACACGAGCCCTCGACGGTCGCGGGCGCGCACCTCGATGACCGTGGCGGTAGGCGAGAGCACCGGAAGCACGGTGACGATCGGCGGCGCCCGGTCGCCACCGGACGGTACGGACAACCTCGACGCGAGCTCGAGGCTGCCGTCCAGCACCTTGCGCAACCTCATCTGCAACCCGGCCGGGTCCACCTCAGCACGGGTGGTCTCCCACAGGGACGACGCGACGCCGCGCTGGGTCAGCACCCGAGCCGACCGGATCTGTAGCCCGGCCAGCGCCAGCCCACCGGCAAGGTCGGCCATCAGCCCGGCGCGGTCGGAGGCGCTGATCTGGATCAAGGAGCCATCATGGTGCGGTCTGGTCGTCACCGTGAGTGCCTCGGCGGCCGGTGGCTCCAGGCCCGGCTCGGCTGCGCCGATCGGCCACCCGTCGTACCCTCCCGGCCCGGCGGTACCGGGGGTGTCACCGAGGTGGTCTCGAGTCTTGGCGACGAGTCCCCGGACGAGACCGGCACGCCAGCTCGTCCACGCCGTGGGTCCGGCGGCGCGGGCGTCGGCCTCGGTCAGGGCGGCGAGCATCGTCAGGGTGTCAGTGGTTCGAACGATCTGTGCGACGTTGGCCGCGGTAGCCGGGTCCTCGATGTCGCGTCTGGTGGCCGTCGTCGGCAACAACAGGTGCCACCGCACCAAGAGGGCGATACTGTCGGCGTCGGACTCGATGAAGCCCCAGCGACGGGCGATGTCGCGCGCCAGTGGCGCTCCGATCTCGCTGTGGTCGCCGTCGCGACCCTTGCCGATGTCGTGCAGGAGGGCCGCCACGACGAGGAGGTCCGGCCGGCGGACGTCGCGCAGGAGGTGGGCAGCCTGTAGGCAGGTTTCGATGCTGTGTCGGTCGATGGTGAGGGTATGGACCGGGGATGAGGACCCGCGAAGGCGGATCGCATCCCACTCGGGCAGCCACTGCGCCACGACACCGGCGAAGTCCAGCTCGTCCCACACCCGGACCAGGCCCGTGCCCGCGGCGAGGAGGTCGACCAAGAGTCGGCGCATCTCGGGGTTCCACGGCGTGGACGGCACTGTCGCGTCGGCGAGACGCACGGCCGCCGAGGCAGACAGCGGCACGCCGCGACGTGCGGCGCAGGCGGCAGCGCGCAGCCCGAGTGCCGGATCACGGCCGGGATCGGCGCCCGCGGCCAGCACGACCTCCCCGTTCAGCTCGGCGACCCCGTCGGCCAGCCGGGGGAGTCGCGGCACGCCCCGCGACCGCCGGCCCGTCGTCTGGGACGGTGCCGGCGCCAGCACGTCCTCGACCCGACGCCAGGCGAGGGCGGACAGGTGGGCCGTGCGACGGCCGAGGTCGCGTACGTGCAGGTCGACAGCACTCGGCGCCATGCCCAGTGCGGCGGCGACGTCGGGAAGGATGTCGTGGGTCAACCGGTCGCTCCGCCGCCCCGAGACCTCGTGCAACACGTCACGTACGTCCAGGAGCGCGCTTCGCAGTCGCTCGGTCTCGGCGTGCGGGATGTCGACCAGCCAGGTGGCGACCAGGGACCGCATGACGATGCCGTCACGCAGACCGCCACCGGACTCCTTGAGGTCTGGTTCGGCCGCCTCGGCGAGCCAACCCGCACGCTCGACGCGGACCCGGTTGGCTTCGCGGAGCTCGGGAACGCGGCGCCGGGCGTCACGGCGCCACTGCGCCAGCACAGTCGAGCGAAGCGCCATCACCACGGAACGGTCGCCGGCGACCGCCCGGGCATCGAGCATCCCGGCGGCGGCCCGGTGGTCGGCGGACGCGGCGGAGATCATGTCCTCGGTGCTGCGTACCGCATGGTCCAGCGCCACGGCCTCGTCCCACAGCGGGTACCAGACGGCATCGGCGATCTCCGCCAGCAGGCCCGGGTCGAATCCCGGTTCGTGGACGAGGACCACGTCGACGTCGCTCGCCGGGGACAGCTCGGCGCGGCCGTAGCCACCGACCGCGACCAACGCGAGGCCGTGCCCCGGCCGGCCCCCACCTGAGCTGGTGACGCGGACGCGGTCGGACACGGCCTCTGCGAGGAGTCGACGAAGGCGCCGGTCCGTCGACTGAGCCCGCTGCCGGCGCCTCGCGGCCAGGTCGCGCGGATGCACGTCGGTTACAGCGCCGCCTCGTCGGTCTCGCCGGTACGCACGCGTACGACCGAGTCGACCGGCACCACCCACACCTTGCCGTCGCCGATCTTGCCGGTCTGGGCGGACTTGGTGATGACACCGACGACGTCGGCAGCATCGGTGTCCTCGACCACGACCTCGACCCGCACCTTGGGCACCAGCGACACGTCGTACTCGGCACCGCGATAGACCTCGGTATGCCCCTTCTGGCGTCCGTAGCCGCTGGCCTCGGTGACCGTCATCCCGGAGATCCCGAAGGCCTCGAGCGCCTCACGGACCTCCTCCCACTTGTGCGGCTTGATGACCGCGGTGACCAGCTTCATGCCTTCGCTCCTTCGGTTGCGGCCTGCGTCTTGGGTGCGGATGGAGCGATCGGCGATGCACCGACCAGTCCACGGCTGCCGCCGGTGTTGCTGATGAAGTCGTACGCCGTCTCGGCGTGTTCGACGAAGTCGACGCCCTCGACCTCACCCTCCTCGCCGAGGCGGAACCCGATGGACTTGGAGATGGCGAACCCGATGATCAACGTCAGGACGAACGAGTACGCGAGCACGGCGCCCGCACCGATGCCTTGACGCCACAGCTGGTCGATCCCGCCGCCGTACAGCAGACCGTCCACGCCGGCGGTGGCCGACGCGCTGGCGAGGAACCCGACCCCGATCGTGCCGACGAGGCCGCCGACGAGGTGGACGCCCACGACGTCAAGTGAGTCGTCGTAGCCGAACCTGTACTTCAGGCCGACCGCGAGCGCACACAGGACCGCCGCCACGAACCCCAGGATGAGCGACCCGACCGCGGTGAGCGCCGAGCAGGCCGGCGTGATCGCGACGAGTCCTGCGACAGCACCCGAGGCGCCGCCGAGGGAGGTCGCGTGGCCGTCGCGGATCCGCTCGGTCGCCAGCCAGCCCAGGATCGCCGCACAGGTCGCTGCCAACGTGTTGACGAACACTTCAGCCGCCTGGCCGTTCGCCGACAACGCCGACCCAGCGTTGAACCCGAACCAGCCGAACCAGAGAAGCCCCGCACCGAGCATGACGATCGGCAGGTTGTGGGGCCGCATCGGGTCGCGCTGGAAGCCGACCCGCTTGCCGAGCACCAGTGCGAGCGCAAGGCCGGCCGCTCCGGCGTTGATGTGGACCGCGGTGCCGCCGGCGAAGTCGATCGCGAGCAGGTCGTTGGCGATCCACCCACCGATCTCGGACTCTGCTGCGTCGAAGGCGAAGACCCAGTGCGCGACCGGGAAGTAGACGAACGTCGCCCAGATCGCGGCGAAGAGCAGCCACGGGCCGAACCGGGCGCGGTCTGCGATGGAGCCGGAGATGAGTGCGACGGTGATGATGGCGAACACCGCCTGGAAAGCCACGAACGCCATGGACGGGATGGTGAAGACCAGACTGGTGGCCTGGAAGCCGTCGTCGATCCCGCTGGTTCCCAGCAGGCCCTTCAAGCCCAAGAACTCACCAGGGCTGCCCAGCAGCCCGCTGCCCACGTCGTTGCCGAAGGCGACCGAGTAGCCGTACAGCACCCACAGGACGCCGACGACAGCCATCGCCGAGAAGCTCATCATCATCATGTTGAGCACACTCTTGGAGCGCACCATGCCACCGTAGAAGAGCGCGAGCCCGGGGGTCATCAGCAGGACAAGGGCCGCACAGGTGAGCACCCAAGCGGTATCGCCGGTATCCATCGAGAGATTCTCCTCGTCGGTCGAAGGAACGAACTATGCGGCGCCGGATGCTGGGCGGACAAGCGCGGTCCGCGGCAAGAACGACTGACTCAACAGTGACGCGCGTTCGTTTCCACGTTCAGCCGCCCGCGTTGCACGCAGGTGACAGGTGCTGGCGTTTTGTTACGGCCAGGTGACGCGCGTCTTGTGCTGCCCACACCACCGTCAACTCCTGTACCAGTTTGTCCTGGTACGGCGTCACCGCACCGAGGATGCGACCCAGGTGAAGCGACACTGGGCCCGGAGAAGTGAATACGGGGCGGCGCCAGGTGCCACGCGAACCGCTGGGTTCCCGCACGCGTCTTGTGATCAGTCGCCCAGCAGCGCGTCCACGAAGGCACCCGGTTCGAACGGTGCCAGGTCGTCGACGCCCTCACCGAGGCCGATCAGCTTGACCGGCACCCCGAGCTCACGCTGTACGGCGATGACGATGCCGCCCTTGGCGGTGCCGTCGAGCTTGGTCAGCACGATGCCGGTGACGGCGACGACCTCGGCGAAGACGCGCGCCTGGGTGAGTCCGTTCTGCCCGGTCGTCGCGTCGATCACGAGCAGCACCTCGGTCACCGGCGCCTGCTTCTCGATGACCCGCTTGACCTTGCCGAGCTCGTCCATCAGTGCGGACTTGGTGTGCAGGCGTCCGGCTGTGTCGACCAGCACGGTGTCCACGCCCTCGGCGATACCCCGCTGGACGGCCTCGAAGCTGACGCTCGCGGGGTCTCCGCCCTCGGGGCCGCGTACGGTCTGCACGCCGACCCGTTCGCCCCAGGTCTGCAGCTGGTCGGCCGCTGCCGCCCGGAAGGTGTCCGCCGCGCCGAGGAGGACGCGCTTTTCGTCGGCGACCAGGACCCGGGCGATACGTCCGACCGACGTCGTCTTGCCGGTCCCGTTGACACCAACCACGAGCACCACCCCGGGTTTGCCGTCGGCCCCGTCGCTGCGGAGACTGCGGTCCATCGAGGGGTCGAGAAGCATCACCAGCTCCTCGTGCAAGATGGCACGCGCGACCTGGGGGTCGTCGACACCCTCGACCCGCAACCGGGTACGAAGGGCCTGGACCAGCTCCTGCGTCGGTACGACGCCTACGTCTGCAGTGATCAGGACGTCCTCGATCTCCTCCCACGTGTCATCGTCGAGACGGTCCCTCCCGAGCAGGGCGAGCATTCCCCGCCCGAGCGAGCCTTGTGAGCGGGCCAGGCGGGCACGCAGCCGGATCAGCCGTCCCCTTGGCGGCTCGGGCCGCTCGATCGTGGTGGTGCCGGGGATCGCATCCGGCCCGGGGTGCTCAGGTTCGGGCAGGATCGGTTCGACGGGCTGCTCGAGCTCGTGCTGAGGAGCTTCGGGATGCTCGAGCGCCTCGTCGATCAGCTCATCGGCCTGCGCCGGCGGCGGAAGGGCAGCGCCGCGCCGCGCCACGACGTAGGCAGCGCCGGCGCCGACAACGACGACGACGACGGCCAAGATGATGAACAGCGTCAACGTCGAGATCTCCACGTCATCACCCTAACCAAGCGGCACGGTCGCTCAGGTCGCCGCCCGAGGGCGCACTCAGAAGCCCGGTCAGTCCCCCGGTGGGGCGGATCCGCGCTGCGCGGCAGCGGTCCGGCGCGGCACGTCGTGGTCGATGACATCGGGTTCGGGCACGAGTCCCGCACCGTGGGCGATGGCGGCGAGCCACCCATCGACGACCCTCGAGGGGCCGAACGTACGCCCTTGCATGGGATAGCCGATCACCCCGATGGCGGACGCGGCGGCAGCGACGATCGCGATCATCGCGATGACGATGAAGTACATGGTGGTCCCCGTTACAGACATGGCGTGCGGTGGGATGAGTCTGTGGCTACCGACGATTCTTCCACCCCGAGCCGGCCTGCACCCGGCCCGTTACCGCACTGCAATGGTGACGCAGGACACTCTGGGACAGGCCATCGATCGAACCGACGTTCAGTGGTGAGACGCCTCCGACTCGCGCATCCGTTGGCTGATCACTGCCGAGACCCCGTCACCGCGCATCGACACCCCGTAGAGAGCGTCGGCCACCTCCATCGTGCGCTTTTGGTGGGTGATCACGACGAGCTGGGAGTTTTCGCGCAGCTCCTCATAGATCTGCAGGAGACGACCGAGGTTGGTGTCGTCGAGCGCGGCCTCGACCTCGTCGAGGACGTAGAACGGGCTCGGTCGCGCCTTGAAGAGCGCCACCAGGAACGCCACGGCCACCAGTGATCGCTCGCCGCCGGACAGCAGCGACAGCCGCTTGACCTTCTTGCCCGGCGGTCGCGCCTCCACGTCGATGCCGGTCGTCAGCATGTTGGACGGGTCGGTGAGCACGAGGCTTCCTTGTCCACCGGGGAAGAGCCGGGAGAACACGTCAGCGAACTCGCGTTCGGTGTCTGCCCAGGCCTCGGTGAACACCTGCTCGACCTGGGCGTCGACATCATCGACGATGTCGAGCAGGTCCTTGCGGGTACGCCGCAGATCCTCCATCTGCTCGCTGAGAAACTGGTGGCGCTCCTCCAGTGCGCTGAACTCCTCCAACGCCAACGGGTTGACCCTGCCCAGCATGGCCAACGCGCGCTCGGCAGACACCCGGCGCTTGGTCTGCTCCGCCCGCACGTACGGCACCGGCGTCGACGTATCGCGGTCACCGTCGTCGCCGCCGGCAACGCCGTGGGCGGGCACGAGCACGTCCGGGCCGTACTCGGTGACGAGGGCATCGGCATCGAGACCGAGCTCCTCGAGCGCTCGTTGCTCCAGGGTCTCGACCCGAAGGCGCTGCTCGGCCCTCGCGAGCTCGTCACGATGCACTGAGTCGATGAGCCGATCGAGCTCGGCGCCCAGGTCACGCAGCTGTCCGCGCAGGTCGGCCAGCTCCCGCTCAGCTTCTGAGCGACCGTGCTCGATCTCGGTGCGCTCTCGGCCGGCCCGCTCGAGCGAACGGTCCAGGTGAGCAATCACGACCACACTCGCTGCGATCACGGCAGTGGCCACCTCGGCGTCGCGGCGCCGGCGTTCGCGGCGCAGGGCGGCACGCTCGCGCGCGACCCGCTCGTCCTCGGCGGCCTTGAGCAACGCGTCGGCACGCCCGGAGATCGCCCGCACTCGTTCCTCGGCCGTGCGCAGCGCGAGTCGTGCGTCGGTCTCCTGCTGCCGCGCGTGCTTTGCGGCGTCGGCGAGGGCCTCGAGTGTCGTCGTGTCGGGGTCGTCCTCGGGCGCGTGCTCGGCCTGCAGGAGCCGATCCTCCAGATCGGTGAGCCCGGCGATGTCCTTGTCACGTGCGGCCTCGGCATCGCTGATCGCCGTCGCGAGGCGCTCGGCCTCACCGGTCGCCGAACGCGAGGCCGAGCCGAGCTGGCCAAGGTTCTCGGCGATCGCGGCCATCACGGCATCGGACTCGTGCAGGCGGGACAGCGCCGCGTCGACCCGGCCCTGGGCGTCGCGCTGCTCCTCGGTGAGACGGGCCACCTCGAAGGCCAACCTCTCGACCTCGTGCAAGGCGTCGGCGAGGTCGGCAGCGGCCTGGTCGACGGCCGACTGCACCTCGATCAGGCTGGGAACCGCCGACGACCCACCCGAGGCGAAGTGGGCGCCGACCATGTCTCCGTCGCGGGTCACGGCAACGAGATCGGCGTCCTGGGCGACGAGCCGTCGGGCGGTGTCGAGGTCCGGGGCAACAGCTACCTTGAACAACAGGCGTCTCAGTGCGGACCGCAGGTGCGCGGGAACCTCCACCAGGTCGACGGCGTAGATGAGCGCCGGCGGCAGCTCCGGCCACCCGGTGTCATCACGCTCGGTGTCGCCGAGCACCATGCCCGCGCGGCCGAGGTCCTGCTCTCTGAGTCGGCGCATCGCCTCGACCGCCGTGTCGAGGTTGTCGACCGCCACCGCGTCCGCGGCCGCACCCAACGCTCGCGCGACCGCTGTCTCGTACCCCTTGCGGACGGTCAACAGCGCAGCAACCGAACCCAGCAGGCCGTCGACGCGCTCGGTGGCGGCAAGCAGTGCGCCGGCCCCGTCCTTGCGGTCCAGGCTCATCTCCAGCGCGCCCTTGCGAGCCACCAGCCCGGCCCGCTCCCGGTCGGAGACCCTCGACTCCTCACCGGCCTTCAGGAGCCGCGCAGTGACCTCGTCGAGCGTGGACTGCGCTGCCTCGTGCTCGGTGTCGAGCCCACCCTCACCGGCGTCGAGACTCGCAACCTGGGTCTCCAGGGCGGTGAAGTCGCGCTGGGCCTTGACCGCACGCTCCTGCGCCCGTGCGCGAGCCTCACCCAGCCGGCCGAGCTCCTCCTCCGCCGCCCGCGCGCGACTCTTGACCACGTTGACCTGACCACGCAAGCGGGCCAGGCCTTCGCGCCGGTCCGCGGCCGCACGGACCAGACCGGCCACCCGGCGCTCCTCCTCGGAGTACGCGGTCTCAGCGTCCTGTCGGCTTGCGATCGCGGTCTCGAGCCGCTGTCGGGTCTGTGTCACCTCCGCTGCCGTCGCGGCCTCCTGACCGGCCAATCCGGCGGCCTCGTTCTCGAGCTCACCGGGATCGCGTCCTAGTCGTTCGTCGTGCGGTGCGGACTCGGCGAACCGGACGCGCTCGGTGGCAAGGCTCGCGGTGCTGCACAGTCGCTCGCGCAGGCCGGCGAGGCGGTACCACGTCTCCTGGGCGGTCGACATACGCGGCGCATCGGCACGCAGCCGCTCCTCGACTGCGGCCTCGCGGCCCCGAACGGTCGCGATCGACGTCTCGACCGCCGCCCGCTTGTCCCGCAAGGCGGTCTCGTCGGCGAGCTCGCTGCGAAGAGTCGTGCGTGCCGCCGAGACGTCGTCGGCCAGCAAGCGCGCTCGGGCGTCTCGGAGGTCGGCCTGGATGACTGTTGCCCGCTTGGCGACCTCTGCTTGGCGACCCAGCGGCTTGAGCTGACGGCGGATCTCGGACAACAGGTCGCTGAGACGCTGCACGTTGGCCCTGGTCGTCTCGAGCTTTCGTAGCGCCTTCTCCTTGCGCTTGCGGTGCTTGAGGACGCCGGCGGCCTCCTCGACGAAGCCGCGCCGCTCTTCGGGCGTTGCGCGCAGGATGGCGTCGAGCTGGCCCTGTCCGACGATGACATGCATCTCGCGGCCGATGCCTGAGTCGCTGAGGAGCTCCTGGACGTCAAGCAGCCGACACGAGCTGCCGTTGATGGCGTACTCCGAGCCGCCGTGGCGGAACATCGTCCGCGAGATGGTGACCTCGGAGTACTCGATCGGCAGCGCTCCGTCGGCGTTGTCGATGGTGAGGACGACCTCGGCGCGTCCTAACGGCGGACGACCGGACGTACCGGCGAAGATGACGTCCTCCATCTTGCCGCCACGCAACGACTTGGCACCCTGCTCGCCCATCACCCAGGCCAGCGCATCGACGACGTTGGACTTGCCGGAGCCGTTGGGTCCGACGACACACGTGATGCCCGGCTCGAGCTGCAGGGACGTCGAGGAGGCGAACGACTTGAACCCGCGGAGCGTCAGGCTCTTGAGGTACAACGCGGGCTCCTTCGCAGGCGAGGCGGCACGACGTCGGCAGCGCCTGGGACGCCGGGGAAGGGGCCGGACACCAGCGTAGAGGGTGCGGGCCTCAGCGTGCGGCAGGCTCCAGCAGGTCGGCGGTGCTCAAATTCTCGGTGAGTGCCTCGTGCAGGGTGTCGTTCTCGGCCTTGAGGCGCCCGATCTCGGTTTCGAGGTCGGTGACGCGGCGACGGAGAAAGGCGAGCTCACGGGTCAGGTGCGGGTTGTCCGCGCCGACGAATCCGTAGAGGGCCTTGGCCATGAATGTTCCTCCTGGTGCGAACGAGAGGCAGCCGCATACGTCCCCGGCAGATCGGTGCCGGAGGGGGTTTCGCGCTGCGTCTTTCAATATCCCACCCGGCGTGGAGCGGGTCAACTCACAGCTGTGCCGTACCGGCGGCCGCGCCTTGGTGCGGACCTGGCCGACACGGCTAGGGTCCTGGTCATGACCGCCTCGTTCGACCCCCCGGCAGGTGACTGGACGCGCGTCTCGACCCAGTTGCGCTCCCTTCACCGGACGGTCGCGCTCGCCGTCTGCGCGGTCGTCGCGGCCCCGGCAACGGTCGTCCTCGTCATCATCGGGACGGCGCCGTGGTTGTCGGCGCTCCCCGTCGTCGTGGCGCTGGGGGTCGCGGCGTGGGCGTGGTCGTGGGCCAGCCGTAACTGGGCCGGCTGGGGATACGCCGAGAACGCCGAGGATCTCCTCGTCACCAGCGGTGTCATGTGGCGACGCCTCGTCGCGGTCCCGTACGGCCGCACCCAGTACGTCGACGTCAAGGCGGGACCGTTGCAGCGGGCATTCGGCATCGCCACGGTCACGTTGCACACGGCGAGCTCAGAGACCGCGGCGCACATTCCGGGTCTGCCTGCCACCGAGGCGACCCGGTTGCGCAACCGCCTGACCGAGCTCGGGGAGTCTCGTGACGCCGGGCTCTGAGCCCATCGCGGTCGAACCGGTCGGTCATCGCACGCACCCGGCCAGCGCCGTTGTCAGTGCCTGGTTGTGGCTGCTCGGCGGCGCTGCGGCGATGTTGCACCGCATCGGCACCGACTCCACGGTGCGCGAAAACCTGGTTGTCGCCGGTGTCGTCCTCGGCGGCGCCCTCCTTCTGGGTGTCGGTTTCGGCCTGGTGCGCTGGATGTACACCCGCTATGTGATCGACGGGAGTGAGCTGCGCATCGACAGCGGAGTCGTCGTCAAACAATCGCGGCGAGTCCCGTACGAACGGCTCCAGTCGGTCGACATCGCCCAGCCGCTCGGGGCCCGGGTCCTCGGCCTCGCCGAGCTCCGCATCGAGATGGCCGGGGGTGGTCAGTCGCGCACGACGTTGGCATTCCTGACCCGCAGCGACGCAGAGCGCCTGCGCGAGGTACTGCTCGACAAGTCCCAGAGCGACGCCGCGCCCGTCCTGGACGGCGCGCCGCTGCAGGAGTCCGCCGACGCAGCAGGCAACGGCCGAGCGTTGGTCGCGACGGTCCCCATCACACGGCTGGTCGGCTCGCTCGTGCTGTCCACGGAGTTCCTCCTGACCGCGGCCATCGCGGTGCTGACGGTCGCAGCCACCGTGGTACTGACCGTCGTCGTCGGTGGGCCACCCTTTGCGTACGCGCCGCTGTTCCTCGCGCTGGTGAGCGCGATGTACCGGCTGGTCGTCAACAGGGTGGTCAGCCAGTGGGGCTTCTCGCTGGCACGCGCCCCGCAGGGGGTGCGGATCGAGCGCGGGCTGACGAGCCGGTCGTCGCAGACCATTCCCCGCGGCCGGGTCCAGGGCATCGCCATCGAGCAGCCCCTGTTGTGGCGAAGCCATGACTGGCGCCGCCTGGTGGTCGACGTCGCCGGGTACGGCGCGACGGGCCGAGGCGACGACGACAGCGACCGCCCGGCGGCCTCCACCCTGCTGCCGGTCGCCGACAAGGTCGCGGCCGGGGCGGTCCTGGCCGAGCTGATGCCGGCTGCGGACCCTGATGCGGTTTCCCTTCACCGGGCTCCGTCGCCTAGTCGCTGGTTCGCCCCCGTCGGTTGGCGCTACCTGGCCGCGGGAGCCGACGACCACGTATTCGTGACCTGCAAGGGATGGCTGACCAGGCGTACGGACATCGTGCCGCACGCCAAGACCCAGTCGGTGGCGCTGCGGCAGGGTCCGCTCGAGCGCATCCTGGGACTCGCGACGGTTGTCGTGCACTCCCCCGACGGCCCGGTCAAGGCGCAGGGCCGGCACCTGGCTGAGGCGGACGCCCGCGTTCTCGCGGCCGACCAGCTCCAGCGGGCACGGTCCGCGCGCGTGACGCGCTGAGTGGTCAGCCCCCGGAGGTGACGTCCTCGGCTCCTGCGTCGAGGGCGGCGCCCAGCTCGCGGGACTCCAGCCACCCCTCGGGCAGCGTGACCCGGCGCGGGCTGCCCTGGCGCCCGCGGGGTGTGCCGAGCTCGCCGACGGGGTAGGCCTCGGCGGGGTCGAGCCGGCCAAGAAGCTCCTCGAGCGCCGCGAGCGAGGAGATCATGGCGAGCTGGTGGCGGACCTCGCCACCAGCTCGGAACCCCTTGAGGTACCACGCGATGTGCTTGCGGAACTCCGTGCAGCCGCGCTCCTCGCCCAAGTGAGCCGCGAGGAGCTCTGCGTGGCGGCGCATGATCGCAGCCACCTCACCGAGCCTCGGCAGCCCGAGCACGTCCTCGCCGGCGAACGCTGCGGCGAGGTCACGGAAGAGCCACGGCCGTCCGAGGCATCCGCGGCCGACCACCACGCCTGCACAGCCGGTCTTCTCGGCCATCGCAACGGCGTCGGAGGCCTCCCAGATGTCACCGTTGCCGAGCACCGCGATGTCGACATGGCGGACGAGCTCCCCGATCGCGTCCCAGTCGGCTCTGCCAGAGTAGTGCTGCGCCGCGGTGCGCCCGTGCAGCGCGATGGCCGCGCATCCCGTTTCCTGTGCGATGCGACCGGCGTCGAGGTACGTCAGGTGGTCGTCGTCGATGCCCTTGCGTGTCTTCATGGTGACGGGCACGCCGTACGGCACGGCGGCGGTGACTGCGGCGGTGAGGATGTCACCGAGCAGAGCGGCCTTCCACGGTAGCGCGGCGCCCCCGCCCTTGCGTGTCACCTTGGGCACCGGGCACCCGAAGTTGAGGTCGACGTGGTTTACGCCGTGGTCACCGCAGAGGATCTCGACGGCCTTGCCCACGTAGACGGGGTCGACGCCGTACAGCTGGACCGAGCGAACCTCTTCGGTCTCGTCGAAAGCGAGCATCGCCAAGCTGGTCGCGTCGCCTTCGACGATGCCGCGGGAGGTGATCATCTCGCAGACGTAGAGGCCCGCACCTTGCTCGCGGCAGAGCCGGCGGAACGCTGCGTTCGTGACTCCGGCCATCGGCGCGAGGACGACCGGCGTGGAGACCCGGAGGTCACCGAGCGTCAACGCGGTGGGTACGGCCATCTGTCCATTGTCCCGTATCCTGCGAAGGAGTCGACTGACGACGCGGGGGGGGTCGCATGACGGTCCGGTACCGGCACGTCGTCACAGCGAGCGTGGCCAGTTTCGTTTTTGTCGGCATGGGTGTCTGGGACGGCGACACCGCTGGTTCTGCGGCGGCACGCGGGCTCTCCGCTTCGACCGCGATGGCCACGGCCGGCGACGCGGCGACGCCGGTCACCGGATCACAGACTCCGCGGTACGCACCGGTGCTCAAGCCGGGGCGATACGCCAGCGTGATCAACGGCGACGGGAGCACGGCGTACTACGCGATTGCGCACCTCGCTGATGACGCGGTGACGGTGAGTGCGACGTTGCCGCCGCCCACGGGCGACGTGAGCTACGACGCCGACGCGGTCTCCCTCGCGCTGACGACCACGAAGGGCGTGCAGTGTGCAGTGGGACGCGAATCTCGGATCGACAGGATGCGGCCGAGCTCGCTGTTCACCACCTACCTCACCTACGAGCCGGCGGTGGCTGTTCGGCAGCATCGACCTCTGCGCGTCCGCTGACCGGCTGCTTCTTTTCGTCGAAGGTGCGCCGGGCACGATCGGGTCCGTGGGGGCCCGGGACACTGAGGTCGAGCTGGCCGTGTCGGCACTTCCGCCTGTCAGCAATCTCGACTTCCTTCCGCGTCCGGTCAAGGACGTCCGGCGACACGTGCAGCCGGCTCGACCGACTCGGCCGGCGACAGGCGTGGAGGGGGGCGTCGTTCAGCGACGCACCGGTGCTGGACCCGGGGACCTATCGC
The DNA here is from genome assembly GCA_013695785.1 of Nocardioidaceae bacterium. Classification (GTDB taxonomy): domain Bacteria; phylum Actinomycetota; class Actinomycetes; order Propionibacteriales; family Nocardioidaceae; genus JACCZT01. The sequence goes on from JACCZT010000171.1 coordinate 45,605, forward strand.
GACACCCTCCGCGCCGCAGACGAGGAGTTCTACCGCTTCCCGGTCAGGTACGGGCAGTCCGGGCGGCTGTCGGCAACCCTGCAGCCCGACGCCGCTGCGGACCGAGAGATCGGCCCGACGCTCGCTCAGGTCATCGCGTTCGCCCCTGACCGCGAGGGCATGCTGCTCGCCACCGACCCACGTCGAGATGTCTCGAGCGCAGTGACCTACGACGGCTCCAGGGCCGTGACGATCACAGCCGCGATCCCGCAGGTGCGCTTCCGCAACCGTGACAGCGGCGACAGGTACGCCGAGTCGGCGCGGTTGGGGGCGACTACTACGTGGCAGTCCAGCTGTCCGGGTCCGCACGCGTCGCCGTTCCCGTCACGATCTCGGTCGCGGTGCACGGCGAGCCGGACGGTCGGCCACGGTTCGCCCGCCCGGTCACGTCGGCCGACCGCGCTGGGCCGGCGCCGACACCCCTGAACGAGGTGACGGCACCGGACCCAAACTTCCAAGGCGACGGTCTGCCGTTGACGCCATTCGTGGTGATCGGCGTTGCGTTCCTGCTTCTTCTCTGGCAAGTGATCTGGCTCGTCGTCGATGTCGTGCGCAAGAACCGGCGTCGCTGAGCGGCGCCGTCCGCGCGCTCAGTCCGGTGCTGGCCAGCTGATCGGCGCGTTGACGTCCTCGGTGCGCAGCTGCACCGCCGAGAGGGTCTCCCCGGCGGGCACCAGGAACACCAAGCACCGCTTCACCGTGTCGCCCGCCTCGAAGGTGGCCGGCAGCGGTCCGCCGACACACCTGTCGAATCGTCCGATGAGGTCGCTCGGAGGAAAGTACGCCATGGAGGAGTCGTACCCGAACACGGGAACCCGTGCCTTGTCCAGAGCGCCGGGCCCGTCGTTTCGTACCACGGCGTCGACATAGTACGGCGTCGATGCGCGGCTCTTGGCAGTCAGGGAGAAGTCCTTGAAGTCACGCTTGGTCGAGCCGCTGACGATCTTGTCGACCGTCACCGAGATCACGCTGGTGCGCTGGTCGTCGACGGTGTAGATCGCCGAGGCACGCTCGCCGATCGCGAGCCTCGCACCGGCCCCGGTGAGATCCACGCCATCTGGCACGTCGATCTGGGCACTCTGGCTCGGCGCGGCGATCGGCTCCTCGGCGCCGCCGCCGGTGGAGGAGGCACAGCCTGAGGCGAGCACGAGGGTGAGGCCGAGCGCGAAGCAAGCGCGCACAGGTTCGTTCACCGGCTCAGTGTGGCGGAGCGTTGTTCAGCAACCGGCGAGACGCGCCGCGAGGTAGGTCTTGATCTGGTCCAGCGACACCCGCTCCTGCGCCATGGAGTCGCGCTCGCGGACTGTGACGGCACCATCGTCGAGACTGTCGAAGTCGAAGGTGACACAGTACGGCGTACCGATCTCGTCCTGTCGGCGATAGCGCCGCCCGATCGCGCCGGCATCATCGAAGTCGACGTTCCAGGCGGTACGCAGGTCCGCAGCGAGCTCACGGGTCCGCGGTGTCAGTTTCTCGTTGCGCGACAGCGGCAGCACGGCGACCTTGACCGGTGCGAGCCGTGGGTCCAGCCGCAGCACGACCCGCTTGTCCACCCCGCCCCTGGCGTTGGGCGCCTCGTCCTCGGTGTACGCATCGATGAGGAAGGCCATCATCGAGCGGTTGACCCCCGCCGCCGGCTCGATCACGTACGGCGTCCAGCGCTCGTTCTTGTCCTGGTCGAAGTACGACAGGTCGGTGCCCGAGTGTTTGGCGTGGGTCGTCAGGTCGAAGTCCGTGCGGTTGGCGACGCCCTCGAGCTCGCCCCACTGCGATCCGGCGAAGCCGAACCGGTACTCGATGTCGACGGTGCGCTTGGAGTAGTGCGACCGCTTCTCCTGTGGATGCTCGAACAGCCTCAGGTTGTCCGCGGCGATGCCAAGGTCGCGGTACCACGACATGCGCTCGTCGATCCAGCGATCGTGCCACTGCTCGTCGGTGCCGGGCTCGACGAAAAACTCCATCTCCATCTGCTCGAACTCGCGCGTGCGGTAGATGAAGTTGCCGGGCGTGATCTCGTTGCGGAAGGCCTTGCCGATCTGGGCGATGCCGAACGGGGGCCGCTTTCGGGCAGCGGTCATGACCTGGGCGAAGTTGACGAAGATTCCCTGCGCCGTCTCCGGCCGCAGATACGCCATGCCTTCCTCGGACTCGATCACGCCGAGGAACGTCTTGAGCAGGCCGGAGAACTGGCGCGGCTCGGTCCACGCTCCCTTGGTGCCGCAGTGAGGGCACGCGACGAGGCCCATGTCGACCGAGTCGGGGTCGGCGATCTGCCTCTTCTCGGCGTAGACCTCCTGCAGGTGGTCCTCGCGGAAGCGCTTGTGGCAGCTCTGGCACTCCACCAGGGGGTCGGTGAACACGTCGACGTGTCCCGAGGCCTCCCAGACCTGCCTGGGCAGGATCACCGAGGAGTCGAGACCGACGATGTCGTCGCGGCCCTGCACCATCGAGCGCCACCACTGGCGCTTGATGTTGTCCTTGAGCTCGACGCCGAGCGGGCCGTAGTCCCAGGCGGAGCGGCTGCCACCGTAGATCTCACCGGAGGCGAAGACGAATCCTCGGCGCTTGCAGAGGCTGACGACGGTGTCGACGGTCGAGGCAGGCACAGAGTTCTCCGTCCGGCTGGGTGTCGGCGGGCGGGAGCGGATCGTCTGACGACCCGCGCCCGAGGGTCGGGCCAGAATAGCCGATGGCGCGCCCGCTCAGCCCGCTGGTGGGCTGGTCTCGGGGTCGGACACGACCTCGTACGCGCTCGGCTCGTCCAGCGCCTGCGACAGCAGCGGGACGCCGCCCATCTTGACGTCCGTCGCGGACAAGGCGCGCCGGTACGAGCCGACGTCGCGCCAACGGGTCGTGATGGTCCACAGGCAGGGGTCGTCGACGTTGCGGCCGACCACCCCGCTGACCCATCCGGCGCGGGCGGCGAGGACGCGCAGCGCGTCGTGCGCCTGCGCGGCGAACGACGTCGCCGAGGCGGCCTCGACGCGGTAGCGGGTCACCACGAGCATGTCGTCATCCAATGCACGCCGCGAGCGTACTCGGCTAGGCACCGTCTCGTGCGGCGCGGCGGCGGGCGGCCTCGACCGACCGACCGGCCCGCGGCACGATGCCTGGTGACACGATGGGGACATGACCGGCGAACCGCGACCCGGCTCGCGCAGCACGACGATGCTGGCGCGGCTGCAGGCGCTGCCGCGCCTCGTCCTGCCTGCCGGCGTCCTGGTTCTGACTTTGGTGGGACTCATTGCTGCGCCGCCTGTGGCCGTCGTCGCGTTGCTGGTGGTGTTCGCCCTGGTGTTCTGGTTGGCCACGTTGTCCTGGGCCGCCCTCGACCGACGCGGGCAGCTGCTCCGGATGGTGGTGCTCGGCGCCATCGGTGGCGTCCTCACCGGGCGTGTCACCCAGCTGTTCTGAGGTGATGGCTACGGTGGAAGCCATGAGTCAATCGACCCACATCGTCAGAACTACGCGCCAGCGCCGCGCTGTGGCGTTGATCCTGGCTGACCTGGACTCGTTCGCGAGCGCCCAGGAGATCCACGACACGCTCAAGCGGCGCGGCGAGTCGATCGGGCTGTCCACGGTCTACCGCAATCTGCAGTCGCTTGCGGAGAGCGGCGAGGTGGACGCGCTGCGCAACGACGACGGCGAGGTTCTCTATCGCCGCTGCAGCTCCGGACACCATCACCACCTGGTGTGTCGCAGCTGCGGTACCACCGTCGAGGTCGAGGGCCCCACCGTGGAGAAGTGGGCCGACCGCACCGCCAGCGAACACGGCTTCGTCGACATATCCCACACCCTGGAGATCTTCGGCACCTGCGCGGACTGCGCCAGCTGATCGTTCTTCACGCCGCGCCGAGGCTTATGCGAACATGTGTTCGTGTCCGTAGAGGGAACGATCCTGCACGCTGACCTCGATGCGTTCTACGCCTCGGTCGAGCAGCGCGACAACCCAAGGCTTCGCGGCCGTCCGGTCATCGTGGGATCGGGCGTCGTGCTGGCCTCCAGCTACGAAGCCAGGGCATGCGGCGTGCGGACTGCCATGAACGGCCGTCAGGCGTACCGGCTCTGTCCGCAGGCGATCGTGGTGCCGCCTCGGATGACGGCGTACGTGGCCGCGAGCCGGGCGGTGTTCGAGGTCTTCGCGCAGACAACGCCGGTGGTCGAGGGCCTGTCGATCGACGAGGCCTTCCTCGACGTCGGCGGCCTGCGCCGCCTCCGCGGCGCACCGTCGGGCATCGCACGAGATCTCCGGCGTGACGTTCTCGACCAGGTCGGTCTGCCCATCTCGGTCGGCGTCGCGCGTACGAAGTTCTTGGCCAAGGTCGCCAGCGGTGTCGCCAAGCCGGACGGAATCCTCGTCGTCCCGACCGACGCCGAGCTCGAGTTCCTGCATCCGCTGCCAGTCGAGCGGTTGTGGGGCGTCGGCACGGTCACCTCGGCGACCTTGCGAGCCGCCCGCATTCGCACGGTCGGTGACCTTGCGGCGCGTGGGGAGAAGGGGCTGGTCTCGTTGCTCGGTCCGGGCGTCGGCCGGCACCTGCACGACCTTGCCCACAACCACGACGCCCGGCGGGTCCAGGTCGGGCGACGCCGCGGCTCGGTCGGTGCCCAACACAGCCTCGGCCGGACGCAACCCTCACCGGCCGAGCTCGATGCCGTGCTCCTCGCCCTTGTGGACCGAGTGTGCCGACGACTACGCGCAGGTGGGCGCACGAGCAGGACGGTCACGATCCGGCTGCGGTTCGGCGACTTCGCCCGGGCGACGCGGTCGCACACGCTGCCGGTCCCGACGGCGCGGACACAGGTCGTCCTCGACACCGCCCGCGAGCTGCTGCGAGCAGCACGCCCGAGCATCGAACGGCGCGGTGTCACCTTGCTCGGCGTCGCCGTCGGCGGTCTCGACGACGGGCCAGAGCAGCTGGCCCTCCCCTTCGACGGGACCACCGGCGCAGAGCTGGACACCGCCGTCGACGCGGTCCAGGACCGCTTCGGTACACCGGCACTCAGCCGCGCCGTCCAGCTCGGTCGGGACCACGGACCAGCTGCGCCACTGCTCCCGGACTGAGCGTTGGCGCAACGTCGACGTGACGAGGCCCGGAGCGAGATCGTGCCTACACTCAGTCTCCTATGTCGTCCTCAGCCAATTCCTTGGCAGTCCCGCAACCCGAGACGGTGTCGGCGGTCTACCTCGTGGCGACCTCGGCGCTGGTAGCAGATCAGCCAGAGTCGATGCCGCCGCTTCCACCGGCAGGCCTGCTGCTTGCCCGCGGCGACGACCCTGCCGACGTGGACCGCCTGGAGTCGCTCCCGTACGCGACAGCGGTCGTCTACCGCGCACCGCTGGCCGAGGCTGCCGGCAACTGTGCACACGTCCTGGCCACAGCACGTGAGATCGCCCGGACACACGGCGGGTTGGTCGTGGACGCGATAGTCCCGCGAATCATCACCGCGGACCACCGCCCCTCACCAGCGGCGACGGCATGGTTCGTCTTCGAGCACATCGGCGAGATCATCGCGACCCACGGCCTGGCGAGGTTCGGTCTGCCCGAGCTTTACAACGACCAGTCCGATCAGGCGCGGATCGCGATGTACGACGCGGTGCTGGTCGGTGTCGCGCAACGGCTGGTCGAGGAATGGCCGGCCAATGACCCGGTAGGTCCGGCGACGATCACCCTGCGCGACGTCGCACGCGGGTACGGCGACGCGTCCGCCGGCGGGGACGACCCGACGCTGCGGCGGGGCCTGGACGTCACCCTCTCCTACGACGGCGCTGCCCACCGGCTGGTCGTCGCGCTGCACGACGACCCCGCCGACCTGTTCGCCTGAGTCCGCCGGGCTCAGCGCAGCGACACCCGATGCATCCAGTGGTGGCGGTCCTCGGCACGGCCGTACTGGATGTCGACCAGGGCCTCGCGGATCGACGCGGTCACCTTGCCGGTCTCACCGTCCCCGCTGACGGCCTCACCGCCGTCCCACCGCAGGGCACCCACCGGGGTGACGACCGCGGCCGTTCCGCACGCGAACACCTCGGTGATCCTGCCGCTGGCGACGCCGTCGCGCCACTCGTCGACGCTTACGCGACGCTCGACGACCCCGTGACCGCGGTCGGCGGCCAGCGTCAGGAACGACGACCGGGTGATGCCCTCCAGGATCGAGCCGGACAGCTCGGGGGTCACGATGGTGCCGTCGTCGTGCACGAAGTAGAGGTTCATCCCGCCGAGCTCCTCGACCCACGTGTGCTCGGTGCCGTCCAAGAACGCCACCTGGTCGCAGCCGTGTTCCAGTGCCTGCTGCTGTGGCAGCAGGCTCGCGGCATAGTTGCCGCCGCACTTCGCGGCGCCGGTGCCGCCCGCTGCGGCGCGGGAGAACTCGCTGGCGAGCCAGATCGAGACCGGCCGCAACCCGCCGGGGAAGTACGCACCGGCGGGAGAGGCGATCACCGAGAATGTGACGTGCCGGCTGGGTCGTACGCCGAGGAACGCCTCTGAGGCGAACATGAACGGCCGCACGTACAGGCTCTTCTCCTCGCCTTGGGGCACCCACGCGATGTCGGTACGGATCAACGCGTCGACCGACGCCGTGAACACCTCGGCCGGGAGCGCCGGAAGTGCCAGCCGCGCCGCTGACCGTTGAAAACGCGCGGCGTTGGCGTCCGGCCGGAAGGTCCACACCGATCCGTCGGCGTGGGCATAGGCCTTCATGCCCTCGAAGATCTCCTGCGCGTAGTGCAGCACCGCCGTGGCCGGGTCGAGCGACAGCGGGCCGTACGGTACGACGCGGATGTCGTGCCAACCCTCCTCGGGGGTCCATTCGCCAAGAAGCATGTGGTCGGTGAAGTAGCGGCCGAAACCGGGGTCGGCGAGAATCTCGTCGCGACGCGCGCCGGGAACAGGATCGGGGTTGTTCTCGACGCGGTGGTCGAAGGCGGGGGCGGTGGACATGTCGTTCACGGTAGCGAACCTCCTGGTTCGATGACGAGGGGGTGGGAGCAGCTGAGGCGGGTCAGCCGCGTACACCCTCGGCCACGCGCGCGGCGATGGCCTCCCCCACCTCCCGCGTGCTTCGAGAATGTTTCCCACGCGTGGCGAGGTCGGCAGCGACGGCGGCCTCGATGGCCGCGGAACCCTTGTCGAGCCCGAGGTGGTCCAGGAGCATCGCGGCGGAGAAGATTGCAGCGGTGGGGTCCGCGATGCCCTGCCCGGCGATGTCGGGCGCCGAGCCGTGAACGGGTTCGAACATCGAGGGGTACCTGCGGTCGGCGTTGATGTTGCCGCTCGCAGCAAGCCCGATGCCGCCACTGATCGCACCGGCAAGATCGGTCAGGATGTCGCCGAAGAGGTTGTCCGTGACGATGACGTCGAAGCGGCCAGGGTCGGTGGTCAGGAAGATCATGGCGGCGTCGATGTGGAGGTAGTCCACGCTCACCTCGGTGAACTCCGACCCGACCTCGGCGACAACTCGGGACCAGAGCCCACCGGCGTGCACCAGGACGTTGGTCTTGTGTACGAGGGTGAGGCGTCGGCGCGGACGGCACCGGGCGCGCGCGAAGGCATCGCGGACGACCCGCTCGACGCCGTGCGCGGTGTTGATGCTGACCTCGGTGGCGATCTCATGTACCGAGCCGCCGCGTAGACGACCGCCGTTGCCGACGTACGGACCCTCGGTGCCCTCACGGACGACGACGAAGTCGATGTCGCCGGGGGCGGCGAGTGGGGAGGTGACTCCGGGGAAGAGCCGGATCGGCCGCAGGTTGACGTAGTGGTCCAGCTCGAAACGCAGTCTCAGCAGCAGGCCGCGCTCGAGCAGGCCAGCGGGGATGGCAGGGTCACCCGGCGCACCCCCCACCGCACCGAGCAGGATCGCGTCGTGCTGGGCGAGCGCGCTCAGCGTCGCCTCGGGCAGCACCTCGTCGGTGCGGAGGTAGTGCTCGGCGCCCAGCTCGTAGTGCGTCATCTCGAAGGCGACGTCGTGCTGGAGCGCGACCGCGTCGAGAACCTTGACGGCCTCGGCGATCACCTCGGGGCCGATACCGTCGCCGGGGACGACGGCCAGGGAGTAGGTGCCGCTCATGAGAACGACACTAGTTCAGCTGTCCTCGGGGGGTTCACCGCCGTTGTCGCGCATGTCCAGCGCCGCTTGAACGGCTTCGCTGCCCTCGGACGGGTCGCGGTAGTGGCTCGGACCCCACTCGGGGTACATGTCGTACACGGTTTCTCCTTGGTCGTGCAGAGCTGGCGCTCCGCGGTCGTCGGACGGGAGGGAGCGGGCCGGCATGGATCGAGTCCCACCGGACCACGCGGCCATCCACCGACGGATCACGTCGAGGAGAGAAGCTGCAGGAGGTGCGACGCCTGATCGGAGACGTCTTCACAGATGCGGTGTGACACCCGTTGCGGCGGAACTCGAGCCAACGCCGAACGCCGCGGCGAGGTGTTGGCCCTAGGAGGCCCCGCCACGGCAAGCAATGAGTACTACGAGCTTCCGCATGATCGCGCCACTGTACGACCGAGGATCGGGCCGTGTCAGCCGAACGAGACAAGCGTCTCACTCCGCGAGAGACCGAGACCAATCCGTGAGACTACGTCGTCAGCGTTGGGCCTTACGATACGGCCGCGACACGCCGACGTGTGAACGGACGCGGGTAAGGCCCACGCCGGCCGTGGTGGCCACCGACAGGTGTGCCGCGTGGGGGACGAGCGCGCGCGTTTGGGTGCGTACAACCCAGGCGACTGGTCGTCAGACGCCCTCCCGATGCTGTGCGAGACTGTCGCGGTGAGCGCACCTCCGGACGTACCCCCGCTCGTGGCGCGTGCACTCGACCTGTCTCGCAAGGAGGGGTTCATCACCGCCACGCGTACCGAGACAGGTCGGCTGCTCGCGGCTCTCGCCGCCTCAAGGACAGGCACTCTGGCCGAGCTCGGCACCGGCTGCGGCGTCGGCTCGGCCTGGCTGGACAGCGGTATCACCGGAGACGCCAGGGTCGTCACCGCCGAGCTTGATCCGGCCTTGGCCGAGAAGGTCCAGGAGCTGTTCGTGGAGGCCCAGCGGATCGAGGTGACCTCCGGCGACTGGAGCACGCTGGAGCGGTACGCACCGTTCTCGCTGTTGTTCGTCGATGTACGCGACGTCAAGCGCAGTGTCGACGTCGTCGCGGACCTGATGGGCACTGGCGGCATGGTGGTGCTCGACGACTTCACGCCGTGCCAGACGTGGCCACCGGTCTATGCCGGCCGGGTCGACGTCGTCCGTGAGCAGTGGCTGGCCGACGACCGCTTCACAGCCGTCGAGGTCATGGTCGCCGAGGACGCGTCGGTCGTCATCGCCACCCGTCGCTGACCAAGCGGCAGCTCAGTAGCAGGTCGCGAGCGGCTGCTCGGTCGGAGTTGCTTCGAGGTACGGCGTTGCCTTGCCGCTGGGGACGACGTACCCGATGCCCTGCGCCTTCAGCATGCCGGCGTCAGCGATTCCGATCACCTGCCCGTCCAGGTCGACCAACGGCCCTCCGGAGTTCCCGGGGTTGATCGCGGTGTCGGTCTGGATCAAGCCCGAGTGGACCAGACCGTCCACGGTGATCTCGCGGTCCTTGCCCGAGACGGTCCCCTCGGTGAGCGTTTTCGGCGCGTCGAGGGGGTAGCCGATCGCCGCGATGCGGGTGCCGGTGTTCGGCACCTCCGTCGCCAGCGAGAAGACGTGGGCGGCCTCGACGGCCTCGTCGAGCTGCAACACCGCGACGTCGTCCTCGGGTGAGAAAGCAACGAGTGTCGCTCCGTGGTAGGTGCCGTCGAAGTTGACGGTGATCCCGGTGGCGTCCTTGACGACGTGGTACGCGGTGAGCATGGTGTCTGGCGCGACGAGGAACGCCGTCCCGGTGGCAGAGCCCTCGCAGAGGGTCACCTCCACCCGGGCGACGCCAGAGCTGACCCCTTCGTAGACGCCGGAGAAGTCCTCGTACCCGGCGGTGGTGGTGGCGGGGCTGCTGGTGGGCGCCACGCGATCGCCGTCGTTGGACTGTTCGGAGACGAGCCAGACACCGCCGAGGATGATGGAGCCGACGATGACGACCGCGACGACCCCGATCACCACCGACATCGCGTCGCCGCGGGGACGCTCCGGCGGCACTGCGACAGGCGGCGCTGGGGCCGACCAGGGCTGCTGGGGGTACGGGGCAGCCTGGACGGTCGGCTGCATCTGGAGCGCAATGCCGCAGTAACCGCACTGGTGGGCATTTGGTACGACCTGTGCTCGACACCTGGGACACGTCGTCATTGTTGGCTCCTCGCTCGCCCGTGCGGCCAAGAGTATGCCTCGAGGGGTTCGCCGGAGCTAGACGGACTCGTCGGTAGTGACAGGCGCGGCGAACCAGGGCAGGAAGAGCTGTAGCAGCGGGCCGATGGCGACGGCGTACAGCACGGTGCCGGCGCCCACCGTGCCGCCGAGCAGCCAACCGGCCAGCAGGACGGTCCCCTCCACCGCTGTCCGCAGCAGCCGCACGCTGCGCCCGGTCGCGCTGACCAGACCGAGGGTCAAGCCGTCCCGGGGACCGGGGCCGAGATGGGAGCCGATGTACATCGCGCCGGCGACGGCGTTGAACACGACGCCACCCACCAACAGCGCGGCCCGGAGGAACAGGTCGTCCGGCGCGGGCAGCAGCGCGAGCCCGGCGTCGGCAGCAAGGCCGACCACGAAGACGTTGAGGAGCGTCCCCAGCCCGGGTTTCTGGCGCAACGGGATCCACAGCAGGAGCACGGTAGCGCCGACGACGATCGTGATGACGCCGAAGCTGAGCGGCACGTAGAACGAGAGCCCCTGGTGCAGCGTGTCCCACGGGTCGAGGCCGAGCTCTGCACGCACCATCATCGCCATCGAGAAGCCGTAGAGGACGAGACCAGCCAGCAGCTGCGGCAGCCGCCGTCCCAGGCGGCCAAGTCGAAGCTGCTCGATTGGGCCCGCTTGCGGCGGTGTGTAGGGAGGGCGTCTGGACACAGGTCGAGTCTGCCCGATATTGGCCTACTTTTACATATCCACTTCTGCCATAGTGGTTCACATGACCGGACGTGTCAGCGCAGTGCGGTTGCGGGCTCTGCTGGATGTCGATGCCGTCGATCGTCCGGGCTATCGTGACATCGCCGAACGGGTCCGGCTGCTGGTCATCGACGGCCGGCTGCCCTCAGGCACCCAGCTGCCGAGCGAGCGCGACCTCACCACCGCGTTGCCGGTGAGCCGCACCACCGTGACCCGCGCGTACGCCGAGCTGCGCGAGGCCGGACTGCTCGTCTCCCGTCGCGGTTCGGGCAGCGTCGTGACACTTGCGCACGACGCCGGCGCATCGGGCATGCTGGCTCCCGCCGACGCCGGACCCGGGGCGATCGGGTGGACGGTCGCCGCCAGCGCCGCTGCGCCCGGGGTCGGCCTGGCGTACGCGCAGGCTGCTGCCGCGCTGCCGGCGTACCTGCACCAGAGCGGTTACGTGATGACGGGCGTGCCGGCCCTGCGCGAGGCGCTCGCTGCGCGCTACACCGAGCGCGGGTTGCCCACCGACGCCACGCAGATCATGGTCACCGGAGGTGCGGTCGCCGCGTTGGGTCTCATCGCGCGGACCCTCGCCGTCCGGGGCGAACGGGTGTTGTGCGAGAGCCCCACCTATCCCAACGCCATCGAGTCGGTCCGCCGAAGCGGCCTGCGGCCCGTCGCCGTGCCGCTCGACGAGGATTGCTGGCACCTGCCGAGCTTCGAGGCCACCCTGCGCCAGGCCGCGCCACGGCTGGCGTACCTCATCCCCGACTTCCACAACCCCACGGGGGCGCTGATGGACGCCGCGACCCGGGACGCACTCGGCGCAGCGCTCACCCGAGCTCGTACCACGCCCGTCATCGACGAGACGATGGTAGAGCTCGTGCTCGACGGTGACGATGACGCCATGCCGCCTCCGTTCGCCGCGAGTGCGCCGGACGCGATCACGATCGGATCGGCGAGCAAGAGCTTCTGGGGCGGCATCCGGATCGGGTGGGTACGCGCATCGCACGACATGGTGCGTCTCCTGGTCGACACGCGTCACTCGGCCGACCTGGGCTCTCCGGTCTTTGAGCAGCTGGTCCTCGTCGAGCTGCTCGCACGACGCGCGGAGGTGCTCGCCGAGCACCGCGCCGCCCTGCGCCGCCAGCGCGACGAGCTCGCCACTTTGGTCACCGACCGGTTGCCGGGATGGCAGTTCACCGTGCCGCCCGGCGGGCTCAGCCTCTGGGCGCAGCTGCCAGCACGGGTCTCGAGCACGTTGGTGATCGCCGCGGCGCGAGAAGGTCTGATCCTCACCGCCGGTCCACGGTTCTTCGTCGGCGCGGGCGGCGAACGTCACCTTCGGTTGCCGTTCGCGCGCGAGCACGACGACCTCGCTGAGGCCGTCACCCGGCTCGCGCGCGCCTACCAACGGTGCCGTGACCGTACGGACCCGCCGAGCACTGCTGCGATGCACGCACTCACCGCGTGAGAGAGTTCTGCCCATGCCACAGGCGCAGGACGTCGATGCCGCGTCGGACCGGCTGTCCGGGGTCGCCGCGCGTACGCCCTTACAGCCGAGTGGCCGACTCAGCGCCGCGACAGGACACCAGGTCTGGCTCAAGCGCGAGGATCTGCAGGTCGTGCGCTCGTACAAGCTGCGCGGCGCCTACAACCTGCTGGCGCAGCTCACCGCGGAGCAGCGCGCGCGCGGCGTGACGTGTGCCAGCGCCGGCAACCACGCACAAGGCGTCGCGTACGCCTGCCGGCGCCTCGCACTTCACGCCCGCATCTATGTGCCCCGCACGACGCCCCGGCAAAAACGCGAGCGCATCGTCGCACTCGGCGGTGACCACGTCGAGGTGATCGTCGTGGGCGACACCTACGACGCGGCCAGCGCACACACGCGCCAGGACGCGCGCAACACCGGTGCGGTGCTGATCCCGGCGTTCGACCACCCTGACGTGATCGCCGGGCAGGGCACCGTGACATGCGAGACCGTCGACCAGCTCGGCCGGGCTCCGGACGTGCTGGTGGTGCCGGTCGGCGGCGGCGGTCTGCTCGCCGGTGCGCTGACCTGGTTGTCCGAACGGCACCCCGGCGTACGGGTCATCGGGGTGGAGCCCGCCGGGGCGGCCAGCATGGCGGCGGCGGTCGGTGCCGGAGAACCCGTCGAGCTCGACGAGCTGGACGGCTTCGTCGACGGCGCTGCGGTACGACGCGTCGGGGAGCACACCTTCGCCGCGGTACGCGCCCACGGCGTCGAGCTCGTGCAGGTCGACGCAGGCGTGCTCTGCGAAGAGATGCTGGACCTCTTCGACGCCGACGGCATCATCGCCGAACCCGCTGGCGCCCTTGCCGTCGCCGCGCTGCGCACCCTGCGGCTCGACGGCTCCGGACTCTCGGTCGTGTGCGTCGTCTCCGGCGGCAACCACGACGTGAGCCGCTACGCCGACGTCATCGAACGCGCGCTCATCTCCAAGGGTCTCAAGCACTACTTCCTCGTGGAGTTCCCGCAGGAGCCTGGTGCCCTGCGTAATTTCCTGGACCACGTTCTCGGCCCGGACGACGACATCACTTTGTTCGAGTACGTCAAGCGTCACAACCGCGAGACCGGGCCCGCCCTCGTCGGCATCGAGCTCGGCGAGGCCGAGGAGCTGCCTGCCCTGATGGCCCGGTTCGAGGCATCGCCGCTGCACAGCCGCAAGCTCGACCCCGACGACCCCGCCTTCAGCTTCCTGCTCTGAACGACCGGTGGCTGTGCGGCGTCAGGGGCGGGACTCGTGTTCTGCGTTCGGGATTCTCATGCAACGTCCCTGCCGC